>JALEMI010000107.1 GCA_022768325.1 Bacteroidales bacterium | reverse complement strand
ATGGGCATCCCGTCCAGGAGGGTTTGGACCTCGGGGATGTTTGGCGTGATTATCGTAGCGAGGGGGATAAGCTCGTTGCGGAGGACATCGAGAGTCTCCTTTAGCATGAGGTCGCCGCCGGACGTAGCGACCATGACAGGGTCGAGGACAACGTTGTTTAGCTGTCTTTGTCGGATGAGGTCGGCAATGGCATGCGCCAAATCAGGGGAGTGGAGCATACCGATTTTAATAGCGGCTACATCGAGGTCGTCGAGGACGGAATTGACTTGCCCGATGACGAATTCAACGGGGATGTCGTGAACGCCGTAGACGCCAGCGGTATTCTCGTTGACGACGGAAGTTATTGCCGTTGCGGCATAGCATCCGAGCGCGGAAATGGTCTTTATGTCGGCTTGAATGCCAGCCCCACCGCTCGGGTCGCTGCCCGCGATGGAGAGAACGACGTTATATTTTTTGCTCATTTGCCTTATCGTGTATTGCTCGTCCGCGAATATACGGAAAAAGCGGGGACGCGTGAAGGCAAAGAGCCCGACCGTGAGGCATTAGGAGATGACCCAACGAACGAAGAAGAAACCACCTACGGCATAGACCACCAGGAGGATTATCCATTCGGTCGTGGACAAGAGGATATTACTTGCCTTACTGCCCTGCCTAAGGGACTTTACGAAGTTGATAATGAGGGCAGGAACGCAAATCAACAGGATAAGGACAACAGCCTTACCGAAGAAACCAAGTACGATGTCTTGCACAGAATAATTTGTTTAGTTCTGATTGCTAAGGTATAAAAATTTCCACATTCTCAGCAAAAGCGTTCGTTAAATTCCATTTAAAACAGAGAAGCAAACTTCTCTTCGACAGCCTTTATGTGGTCATGCAACTTCTTGTAGAACGGATTATGCTTTAGCGTCTCGATATTTCCGACAATAATGAGCTTATGGCGAGCGCGTGTCATTGCGACATTCATGCGTCGGAGGTCGCGAAGGAAGCCAATTTGCCCGTTGTCATTGGAGCGGACAAGGCTTACAATGACGAGGTCGCGCTCTTGCCCTTGGAAACCGTCGACGGTATTTATGGAAATGGCCTTACGGAGAGGGCGGAAGAAGGAATCGGAGGCAATCATCTGTCGGAGGAGGAGCGTTTGCATACGGTATGGGGAGATAATGCCGACATCGATTCTGTCGTCGAGGAACTGCTGGACGCCGATTGCCTCTACGCAATGGCGCAGCTTCTTGACTACCGCCCTGGCCTCCGCCTTATTGATACGCCCGAAGCTGTCGCCAATGAATTGCTCCGTGAAATCGTCGGCGACAGAGGCAGAGATCTCGACCCACTCGACGGGACTCTCGAAATCGAGGACCGAGCCTCGCTCCGCAACCTCGCGTGCCGTGGTGAGCTTGCCGTCGTAGAACCAATTGCTGGAGAAGCGCATAATCTCCTCATTCATACGGTATTGCGTCGTGAGGAGCGAGACGGCGGAGGGTTGTTGTTTGGCGACAAGCTCCATAAGAGAAGTGGCGAGGCCTCCTCGCATTGCCTCGTTACTCTTGACCGTTGGAGGGAGCTGCAAGTGGTCGCCGGCGAGGATTACCCTATGCGCTTTTGCGATGGCGACCCAACAAGCGGGTTGCATTGCTTGGGCGGCCTCGTCGATGAAGAGAGTGGAGAACTTACGCCCCATGAGCACCTTATTGGCCGAGCCGATGAGCGTTGAGGCGATGACCCTTGCGCCGTCCATTATGTCGTTATTGATACGTATCTCGAGCTCCGTAGCCCGTTCGACGAGGCGTGAAATGCTTTGGTGATGTGACTCGGACTTGGAGTGGCGGAGGCGACGGATAGACTGACGGAGCGAGAAGAGCTGTCCGTAGTCCGGGTGATTGGCGAAGCGCCGCTCGTAGGTGTGTTCGAGCATATTGTCGGTGACGCGCTTGGGATTGCCAATGCGGACGAGGCTTATGCCGCGAGACGAGAGAATCTCGCAAATCCAATCGACGGCCATATTGCTTTGCGCACAAACGAGGACTTGGCTTTCGCGTCGGAGCGTCTCGGAAATGGCCTCGACGAGGGTTGTTGTCTTGCCTGTTCCTGGAGGGCCGTGGACGATGGCGACATCTTGGGCGGCGATGACCATGTTAACAGCGTTCTCCTGGCTCTTATTGAGCCAAGGGAAAGGGAGGTGTGTCGTTTTTGAAAACTTGGCGGGACGGAGGCCGTGGAAAACGGAGCGAAGTTCGGGCAGACGTCCGGAATTGGCATTAATGACCTTGTCGAGGGCCTCGAACATGAGGCGATAGCTGGTCTCGTCGAGGAAAAGTTGGACACCGAGATTTGCGACATGAAGAAGAGCTGAGGCATCGGCGGCAGTGGGGAGCGTGATGACCATACGGTGAGAATCGGCGTAGCAGACCGACGACGTGAAGGAGAAAGGCTTTCGCACAGCGCCCGCCGAGGGGCAAGAAAAGAGCCTGACCGTGTTTCCACTCTCGATGGAAGACTCGACCTCCTCCCCACCCTCTCGCCAAAGCTCGGTAACGAACTGATTGAGCGAATTGTAATAGCTCCTCCCAATGCGGACGGGAAACCATGCGACACCACGCGCGACAAGCCTCTCGATGGGCATCTTTTGGTTGGTCACCAGAAACTCTTCTCGCTCGTTATCTCGTTCGACCTCAAGGAGTTGGCGGATATTTTTTAATTCTTCTATTGCTTTGTCCATTTGTAGAAAAGAACACAGGCGAGGGAATATGCTCCATCGCCTGTGCTGTAAAGTTATTAAAAAAAGCCTTCAGGAGGGACTACTACTGAGCTGCGTCGAGCTCGTCGATTTGAGCCTTGACCTCCTGGCTCTTGGTGTACTCCTGGAGAGTGTAGTAGGTGCGTTGGAGGTTGGCAAGCACCTCGCGCTTTTGGGTTTTATCGGGAGCCAGCTCGGCGGCCTTGATGAAGTAAGGCACAGCCTTTTTGAGAATCTCGTTGGACTCGTTGATCATGGCGTTGTAGGCATTGTTGTCGCGGATGCCGCTGGCCTCGGTCTTCTTGTTGAGAGCCTCATTGTAGTAGACTACGCCAATGTTGTAGGTTGCGCCGTAGAGCTGCGGATTGAGCTCGATGGACTTTTGGTAATCGGCGATGGCCTCCTTGACATTGCTCTTCTCTTTGAGACAGCCACGGGCGAAGAAGTATTGCGCGTTAGCAGGGTCTTTTTCGATAGCACTGTTGAGGTAGACGAGTGCCTCGTCGTTCTTCTGAGCCTGGATGTAGTAGTTGATGAGGGTGTTAATCATATCGGTGACATGAGGATATGCCTCGAAACCCTCTTTGAGAATAGCCTCAACCTTGTCGTTGTCATTGAGCTGCTCGTAGCAGTACTTGGCACGGAGGTAGGACATAGCGTCGCCAACGCGGAGACGGCCAGCCTTGAGGAAATAGTCGGCACCGGTCTTCCAGTCCTCAGCCTGCATACTTGCGATGCCGACATTGATGATGATAGAAGAGTCAGACAGCTCGTTGTATCCGGGGACTTGGGAGTGAGCCCAGAGGTCGAAGATGAAGCCGTCGCGGCTGGCGGTGTAGTTCTTGTCGCCGTAGGCTTTGCCGGCAAAGGTCTCGGCGATGACAGCGAGTTCATCGTACGCCTTGTTGATGTCCTTGGTGAACTTACCGATGCCCTTGCCTTTGGAATCGCCATTCTTATCGAGTTCGACAGCCTTGAGGATGTACTCTTTAGCCTTGTCGAGGTTGGCGGCATCCTCACCGGCGAGGTGAGCGTAGACTTTAGAAGCGACGATGTAGGTCTTGGCGAATTCCTGAGTCTTTGGGTGCTGGATTGCCTCGTCGATGCTCTCCTTAGCCACTGAGTACTGCTGCAGGATGATGGCATTTTCTGCCGCACTGACTTTCGTCTTCTGTGCATTTGCCGCAACTGCGGTTACGGCAGCAGCGGCGAGAAAGAGTACTTTCTTCATTATTGTGTTGGTTTTATTTGTGTTAACTGTTTAGACGCAAGGACGTTTAGTCCTGCGGGTTATTTTCATTATTGTTTGATTCTGATTGAGCATTAACATCTTCGACGATCTCTGCCTCATCGTCTTGTGGTTCATCCTCATCGACATGAGGGACAATGGTGCCTGAGGCAATCTGGTCGCTCTTCTTGCTGAGGTTGATTAGGCAGAGGCCTTGGGTGGCACGGCCTGTGACCTTGATGTCGGTGGCCTTGATGCGGATAGTGATGCCGCTTCGGTTGATAATCATCAGGTCATCTTCGTCCGTTATGGTGTCGATGGCAACGAGATTGCCCGTCTTATCGGATATCTTGATAGTCCGGATACCCTTGCAACCGCGGCCTTGGATGCTGTACTCGTCGAGTTTGGAGCGTTTGCCGAAGCCTCGTTCGGAGAGGACGAAAATGTCCTTATCGTCATTTGGCTCGACATTGACGAAGCCAACAGTGGTGTTACCTTCGCCTACGTTGATGCCCTTCACGCCCATGCCGGAGCGACCGACGCACCGGACGAGATCCTCCTTGAAGCGGAGGGCGCGACCGTCGGACGTTGCGAGGACAAGATGCTGATTGCCATCTGTGAGGACGGCTTTGAGCAGCTCGTCGCCGTCGCGGACAGTTATGGCGATTACGCCGTTGGTACGAGGGCGGGAATACTCATCGAGGCTTGTGCGCTTAACGATGCCGTTGCGGGTGGCCATGATGATGAAGTGGCTCTGCGTGAACTCCTTATCGGCGAGGCCTCGGACATTGATGAAAGCGCGGACCTTGTCGTCGCTCTCGATGTTGAGGAGATTTTGGATGGCGCGTCCCTTATTGACCTTATTGCCTTCGGGGATGTCGTAGACCTTGTACCAGAAGCATCGTCCCTTGCTTGTGAAGAACATCATGGTGTCGTGCATACGCGCGTAGTACATGTGCTCTATGAAATCTTGGTCGCGAGTGCTTGAGCCGCGGGAGCCTATGCCGCCACGGTTTTGGGTCTTGAACTCGGAGAGGAAAGTACGCTTGATGTATCCCATGTGAGAGACCGTCACGACGACATCGTCGTCGGCATAGAAGTCCTCGGGATTGAACTCGCCGTCGGAGTATTCGATATTAGTCCTTCTTTCGTCAGCATACTTGTCGCGGACCTCGATGAGCTCCTGCTTAATGACATCCATTTGCATGGGGACGCTGGCGAGAAGTCGTGTGAGATAGTCGATGTAGTCGGTAGTCCGCTTGTATTCGTCGCGGAGCTTGTCTTGTTCGAGTCCTGTGAGCTGTCCGAGACGCATCTCGACAATGGCGCGGGCTTGGATGTCGGAGAGAGAGAAACGCTCGATGAGCTTGGCTCGGGCCTCGTCTCTGCTGCTTGCAGAGCGGATGATGTGGATGACCTCGTCGATATTATCGCTGGCGATGATGAGGCCTTGGAGGATGTGAGCCCTTTCTTCAGCTTTGCGCTTCTCGAATTCGGAGCGTCGGATGATGACGTTGTGCCTGTGGTCGACGAAGCACTTGATGATGTCCTTGAGATTGAGGACTTTGGGATGCCCGTTGACGATGGCGATATTATTGACGCAGAAGCTGGACTGGAGTGGCGTGTTCTTGAAGAGGTGGTTAAGAACGACGTTTGGGATGCAGTCTTTGCGGACCTCGATGACGATACGGATGCCGCGGTCGAGATTGGACTCGTCGCGGACATCGACGATGCCGTCGATTTTCTTCGTTGTTGCCATCTCGGCAATCTTGGAGACCATATCGGCCTTGATGACCATGTATGGAATCTCCTTGATGACGATGCACTCGCGTCCATCGATTGTCTCGATGTCGTACTTGGAGCGGAGCACGATGCGGCCTCGCCCTGTGAGGTAGGCGTCGCGGACGCCGGAATAGCCGACGATTGTGGCACCTGTTGGGAAATCGGGGGCCTTGATGACCTTTATAAGCTCCTCGATGTCGACATCGGGATTCTCAACGTAGGCGACGCAGGCGTCGATGGCATCCTTAATATTGTGAGGGGCCATGAGAGTGGCCATGCCCACAGCAATGCCTGAAGAGCCGTTGATGAGGAGGCTTGGGACACGCGTGGGGAGGACAGTAGGCTCGTCGAGGGACTCGTCGAAGTTCTTTTGCATATCGACAGTCTCCTTGTCGATGTCGATGAGGAGGTCCTCAGCAATCTTCTTCATACGCGCCTCGGTATAACGCATAGCCGCGGCACTGTCTCCGTCGATGGAGCCGAAGTTTCCGTGACCGTCGACAAGAGGGTATCTGAGCGCCCATTCTTGCGCCATGTGGACCATAGCGTCGTAGACTGAAGAGTCGCCGTGTGGGTGGTACTTACCGAGGACGTCGCCGACGATTCTGGCCGACTTCTTGAACTCCTTGTCGGCGGTCAGCCCCAACTCGCTCATTCCGAAGAGAATGCGGCGGTGAACGGGCTTGAAGCCGTCTCGGGCGTCGGGGAGGGCGCGTGCGACGATGACCGACATCGAGTAATCGATGTAGGCTTGCTTCATCTGCTCCTCTATTTTGACAGGTATAATCTGTTCTCCTTCTGCCATTACAATTAGTTGATATTCTTGATTTGACGCGTCAGCGGACCTGTAAGGGACGTTGCTTGACGCTTTAGTTTTAGCATACTAAATTAATACTTTTTGGGGTGCGAGGCAAGCAGTATGCCAAATTTATCGTTTTAGGGTGGCATTTAAGAGCGGAGACGCCTTGGGAATATGGCAGTCGGCAAGCGCATTAGCGGGCGCAGAACAGGCTTAGGATTCAAAAAAGGCATCGACTCACGTCGATGCCTGTCCTAACCTAACCCAAATTCATGAAAAACCGGGTATGTGAGGCGCCAATGCGCAACACATGGTGCAATGTTAACAAATAATTATCAGATACAAAAACTTATTTCGGGCAGAGAAGTACGGAAAAAAGAATTGGGGCGGGTGGTGCCGCACAATAACGTCTGATGATTTTGGGGGATTGTCGCCAACTTCCGGCACAAAAGTAGACCTGGCGCAGAGCGTACAAAAACAATGAGAAAGGGAATTGCCGATGACAACTATCGGCAAAAAAGATAAACAACGGCACAGAAAAGCCCCCACGTCTTGCTAATGTCGCGAGGCATGGGGGAGTCTCCGCTATGGGGTGGAAGTGGCGAACGGTATTACTTATGCGCTTGTTATTTCCTTTGTTCAGAGGGCATTACGCCCAGATTCTGCTTGACGTATCGGCTGAAATATGCGGGCGACGAAAAGCCGAACATATCGGAAATCTGCGAGAAAATGAGCTATTTATTGCGCACAGGCGTGATATGTCGAGAATTGCGTAACGGTTTATCCAAAAGTTTGCGGCGGACCCGCTCACTTTCTTTGAGACCTCGGACAGGTATTTGGGCGACACGCAGAGACGATTGGCGTAATAAGCAACCTCGCGATGCTCCCGATAGGCACCATCTTCAAGCATGGAGAGAAACCGGCTCATGATGGACGCATTTTGTGTCGAGATGTCGTTTTCGCCATACAATTGCGCATGGAAATCGTAAAAATCGAGAATCGAGGCCTGCATGGCGTTGATAATCGTCTCGCGATTGAAGCGGTGGCCAACGTTGTCAAACCTCCACTTGAGGAGGTCGAAATCGGCAGATGGGTTGACGTCTTCAATAAGGTTTTTCTTACGGATTATGGACAAATCGCCCGCCCGCATCTCGTAGAGCTGGTCGTTGAATCGGTAACTGCACGCGCCACTTAGGCACAGCATGTGAGCCAAATACCCTTCTTCGGAATCAGTTGGGACAACGCCAAGCCGGTCGACTACTAATATTTCGTTTTGAGACTCCATGTTAGGATGAAAAGCGGGAAAATTTACGGAGAATCCGTGAATGGGCGAAGAGGAGTGTTTTTGGGAGGAAGATGCGTATCTTTAAAGGCTATTGTAAATATGTTCGCATGAAATACCCGATTGGGATACAGACATTTGAGCGCATAATCACAGAGGGATTTGTATATGTGGATAAGACGGCGCTTGTGCATAAACTGGTGCAAAATGGCACTGTATATTTTTTGAGCCGCCCACGCAGATTTGGGAAAAGCCTGCTTGTTTCTACACTTAAATCATATTTTCTGGGGAAGCGCGAGCTGTTCCGCGGCTTAGCCATGGAGAGAATGGAGAGCGAATGGGCTGTGCATCCCGTATTCCACCTCTCCTTTAGCAGCGGCAGTTTCATGCAAGGCGACGAGCTGAAAAATGTATTGGAGACATTCGTGGCGGATGCGGAAAAAGAATATGGCAAGTCGGACACCGCAACCACGTTGAGCATGAGGTTCTTAAAAGTAATTGAGGCCGCTCGCAAAAAGACGGGGCATAAGGTTGTGGTTTTGATTGACGAGTACGACAAACCGTTGCTCGACGTCTTGGACAGCGACCTAAGCGTAGAGATTAACGGTCAAAAGATTTCGCTCGAAGACTACAACCGCGGCCTTTTGAAGGAAATATACAGCGTCTTCAAGGATGCGGATGAGAACTTGCGCTTTGTGTTGCTAACGGGCGTTACAAAATTCTCGCCAGTGAGCGTGTTCAGCGGATTCAATCAGCCCAAAGACATCAGTATGGACGCGCGGTATGACGCATTATGCGGCATCACCGAAGAGGAATTGACATCATACTTTGCCGAGCCAATAAAGGAACTGGCTGGCAGAAACGGAGTGTCTGAAAAAGAGATGCTTGGGCAGTTGAAACGCCAGTATGACGGATACCATTTTAGCGAGGGCATGACGGACATATTCAATCCGTTTAGTTTGCTCAACTGCTTCGACAGCAAGAAAATCAGGGATTACTGGTTTTCTACTGGCACACCAACATACTTGATGCGCCTTTTGCAACACTCCGACGAGAACATTAATGAGCTGGTCTCAAAATACTATACGGCCGGTGAATTTATTGACTATCGGGCAGACACGGAGACGCCGCTGCCGATGATTTATCAAAGCGGCTACTTGACCATCAAGGACTACGACCCGACATTTGGCACCTATCTGCTTGACTTCCCGAACAATGAGGTGCGAGGCGGCTTCCTTACCGCATTATCTTCTGGGTATTTTAAAGCGAAAATGAACATCTCGTGGGTACGCATTGTGAACATAGCCCTGGCGCAAGGCGACACAGAAGGATTCATGCGAAACGTAACGTCCTTACTCGCAAACGTCAGCTACCGATTCCAACGCAAGAGCGACGCGATGGAGTGTGAGCGATATTTCCAATACACATTCTACCTCATTCTACAAATGATAGGCATATACAACACGTGCATCGAGAAGGAGACCAGCGAGGGGCACATTGATTGTATCATAGAGTGTCCCAAACACGTGTATGTGTTTGAATTCAAGCTTAATGGCAGTGCCGAGAATGCCATGAAACAGATAAACGAGCGCGGTTATGCCACGCCATATTTGACAGACGCACGCCATGTCCACAAGGTCGGAGTAAACTTCTCGTCCGCCAAAGGGACTATCGACAACTGGCAAGAAGAGTAGATGCGGCACACACACTTCCGAATTGAAACGACAAAATGAATAGCGACAAATACAAAATCAGAAAATGGGCTAAAGAGGACTTCTCCGCTTTGGCTAAGCACCTTAATAACAAAAAGATATGGGATAATTGCCGCGACGGCTTACCGTATCCATACACTGAAGACAATGCACAACAATTCATTTCGTTAGTTTTAAGCCAAAAGGAACAAAACAATTTTTGCATTGAAGTAAATGGCGAAGCGGCTGGCAACATTAGCTTTGACCGCGGAACGGACATTGAACGCTACAATGCGGAATTGGGCTATTGGCTCGCTGAACCCTATTGGGGAAGAGGCATTGCGACGCAAATGTTGTCACAAGCCGTGAGCAGCTATTTCCGTCAAACCGACGTGGTGCGCATTTGCGCAAATGTTTATGCAGGCAATAAGGCCTCGATGAGGGTTTTGGAGAAAATAGGCTTTCGCAAAAGCGGCATACTTCGCAAGGCATTTTACAAGAATGGGGCATTTATCGATTGCCATTCTTTTGAATTGCTAAAGGAGGAGTTTACGGACTTGAACAAAAAATAAGAAAACACCCAACTCTACGAAGAATAGTACGTAGAATTGGGTGTTTGAGCTTCTTTAATGCTCGTCGGTCAAGCACTTAGCGGAGAGACAGGGATTCGAACCCTGGATACAGTCACCTGTATGCCGCATTTCGAGTGCGGTACAATCGACCACTCTGCCATCTCTCCAAGAAAAACATTAACTCGTGGGAGGTGAAGGATTCGAACCTACGAAGCCGAAGCAGCAGATTTACAGTCTGTCCCATTTGACCACTCTGGAAACCTCCCTTTTGCGGGTGCAAATATATCACACTTTTCCCTCTTAAAATCAAACGAAGGAGAATATTTTCGTTAAAATATTGCGACAGGCTGTTCGCACGACACGCACACACCCATTAGACCCCACTTTTCGGCAGGACATTAGTACGAAACAAGGGAATTAAACGTATTTTTGCGTTAAACAAATCATCATACATTAGAGATAACCATGGACCTCTTTAAAAAGATTGACGATACTCGCGGAGGCGCACTCGGCAAGTATCAAGAGGTTGCGCACGGATATTTTGCCTTCCCGAAACTTGAAGGCGAGATTGAGCCCATGATGATATTCAGGGGCAAAAAAGTGCTTAACTGGAGCATGGAAAACTACCTCGGCTTAGCCAACGACCCTGACGTCCGCCAGGCCGACACAACAGCGACGCAGAAATGGGGCCTCGGCTACCCCATGGGAACGAGGATAATATCTGGCCAGACGACCATGCACGAGGAGCTTGAGGACGCCGTGGCACGATTCATGGACACCGAAGACGCCTTCGTAGTCAACTACGGATACCAGGCGATGGTCTCGGCCATCGACACCCTCTGCAACCGCTTCGACGTCATCGTATACGACTCCCTCGCAAACGCTTCAATTACAGACGGCATACTACTCCACCGCGCCAAGGGCGGCAAATGCTTCGTCTACGCCCATAACGACGTGGACAACCTCCGCAAGAAGCTATCCCTCGCCGAGAGCTACATTTCTAAAGAGCCGCACGAGGGCGGAATAATGGTCGTCACGGATGGCGTCTTCGACACGGCGGGCGACATTGCCCCGCTTGACAAAATTGCCGCCCTGAAATCGGAATTTGAGTTCTCACTTCTTGTTGACGACGCGCACGGATTTGGCGTCCTCGGGCCTAATGGCAGGGGGACAGCTGAGATGCTGGGCGTGAGCGACAAGGTGGACCTTATTTTTGGCTCTTGCACTAAGGCGATGGCTGGCATTGGCGGCTTCATTGTGGGCAAGGAGAAGATTATCAACTACTTGCGCTATAATATGCGCTCGCAGATATTCGACGAGTCGCTGCCCCTCGCCATGATTCTTGGCCTTCAAAAGAGGCTTGAACTCCTCACCACTCAACCCGAGCGACGGGCGAAACTGTGGGAGGTGACCAACGCCCTTCAAAAAGGGCTGCGCGAGGCCGGCTACGACCTCGGACCGACACAAAGCGCGATAACCCCCATCTACATCCACCCCAAAGTTGCCGTCGACATAGAGAATAAGAACGCCGGCGTGTCAGAAGACGACTTGGCCATCAACTCGGCGCTCAACCTCGTCATGGACATGAGGGAGAATTACGGAATATTCTGCACCATTGTCAAATATCCCGCCGTGCCCCCGGGGACGCTGATGATACGCTTCATGCCGACGGCCAGCCACACCTTAGAAAACGTGGAGTACACCGTCCAGAGCATGGTCGAGATGAAGAAAAAGCTCGACGAGGGCGCATACGACAACCAAACCCTCTTAAAATAGCCCGACGCGTGCGACATACCTTTGCCGCAGCGTTGCTAATCGTGGCCGCGCCTTTTGCCTCAAAAGCACAGACACCTGTGGCGGATGCCAAATACAACCATATTGTATCAGTAGGTGCGGGGCGTGGCAAGATTTTGCAAACCAACGACTTTATCAGCGGCACGAATGGCACAGGGAGCCCCATGACAAACCAAGCGTCCGCAAGGCTTGCCTTCGGATGGCAAACGACGGGCAAGAAGGAGTGGGAGATTGCCCATCGCCTTCCCTCCTTCGGCATCGGGGTGTCCACCACGTGGCTGGACAACAAAGAGGAGATTGGGCATCCGTTCTCGGTGTTTGGCTTTTACGATGGCGTCTTTTGGCGACATGAAGCTAACGCATTGAGATACAACATAGAGATGGGTCTCGCAATGCACTGGAAGCGTTACGACAGAGAGAGCAACCCCAACAATATCGCCATCGGCACCCGCACGACAGTCCACATCAGCTTGGGCGTTGAATACGCCTATACGTTGGCCGACAGATGGGTGTTCAGCCTTGGCGCGGGCGTAACCCACTTCTCCAACGGCGGGTTAAGGAAGCCAAACAAGGGAATGAACATGTTCGGCGGCCAGGCACGAGTGGCATACTTATTGAGAGACAACAAGTTGCCACACGACTTGCCAACCGTACCCAAGCGGAAAGCCAACGAGATTGACATCACCGTAGGCTACGGCGTGAGGCGTTACGAGGTCAGCCCATGGGACCACCCGGAAGTCAAATGGCAATATGACCCGCGAGCTATATATAACGCCATAACGCTTCAAGCCGCGTTCTTACACTCGTACAGCACGAAAGGCAAGTATGGCGGCGGCATCTCGGCCCTCTACGACGACTACCTGGGCTCAACAACCCAGGCATCGGAAGAAGGGAGAATGATTGTCGGGCACGGGCCTATGCGGAAACGCTTCGCGTTGGGCATCTTCGCAGCCCATGAGTTCTGCATATCCAGGCTCGGGATTGTCACGCAAATGGGCTATTACCTGCACCGGCCGTCGGGCATAGAGGAGAAACAGCAAAAAGAGCCACTATTCCAACGCGCGGGACTGAAATACACGTTTCCTTGCAACATTCATGCGGGTCTTAACATATATGCGCATAGGCTCTCGGTTGCCGACTTTATCGAATGGAACGTAGGTTACAGCCTGCCTCTGAATAGAAATAAAAGCCACACTCTCAATTAATTAAGGCGCGAGGATTAAAGTAATGCAATTAAAAGGAAAACACATATTGGTGGGGGTCACGGGCGGCATTGCCGCCTACAAGACGCCAATTCTTGTCCGCGAGTTCGTACGCCGCGGGGCGGAAGTGAAAGTCGTCATGACCCCCATGGCCAAGCAGTTCGTCACGCCCCTGACCCTCGCCACCGTCAGCAAGAACCCCATTGTTGTCGACTTCTTCGACCCCGAGAATGGGCAATGGAACAGCCACGTGAGCCTCGGGACATGGGCCGACGCATACGTCATCGCGCCCGCCACGGCAAACACTATGGCCAAGATGGCTAACGGCGTGGCGGACAATCTGCTCTTGACGACGTACCTCTCGGCCCGATGCACGGTCTTTGCGGCTCCAGCCATGGACTTAGACATGATGCGCCATCCTGCGACAGTCAAGAACATAGAGACGCTGCGCGAAAGAGGGGTCGAGATTATCGAGGCTGAGGATGGCGAATTGGCCAGCGGCCTGTCTGGCAAAGGGAGAATGGCTGAGCCGGCCGACATTGCGTTCTGCGTAGAATCTTATTTCGCAAGGCGCGACGGCAGCCTCAAGGGGCGCAAGGTCCTCGTCACGGCAGGGCCTACCTACGAAAAGATTGACCCTGTGCGCTTCATTGGCAACTACTCCAGCGGAAAGATGGGCTACGCCATTGCCGAAGAGTTGGCAAGCCGCGGGGCGAGCGTCGTACTCGTATCCGGGCCCGTCAAGATTTCAGCTCGCAGCCAAAACATCGACGTCCAGAAGGTGGAGAGCGCAAAGCAGATGCTCGACAAGGCGAAAGCCGCATTTGCCGATTGCGACGCGGCAATAATGACTGCGGCAGTGGCCGATTTCGCTCCTGCCGACGTTGCGGAGCAAAAGATTAAGCGGCATGGCGACTTCTCGATTCAGCTCGTGGCGAACCCCGACATCGCCGCCGAACTCGGGCGAATGAAGTCAGAAAAGCAAATCATTGCCGGCTTCGCACTGGAGACAAACGACGAGATGAACAACGCCCACGGCAAACTCGAAAAGAAAAACATGGACTTCATTGTCCTCAACTCACTGGCCGACAAGGGGGCCGGCTTCATGACCGACACCAACAAGGTGACGATAATAGAGAAAAACGGAACGACGACCCCCTACCCTCTCAAAAGCAAGGCCGACGTAGCCATTGACATCATCGACACGTTGGAGAGGCTCATGTCCACCATACAAAAATGACCCCATGAACAGACTTTTCCGCGCAATATTATCGCTCCTCGCCCTGTGCCAAACGAGCATGATTTTGGCACAGGAGTTGCAGTGTAGCATCAGCGTCACCACGGCTTCCGTACAAGGAACCAACAAACAGGTGTATGAAAATATGCGCACCGCCCTCCAGGACTTCATGTCCGCACAGATATGGACAACGGACAAATTCGAGTCGCGAGAAAGAATTGAGTGCAGCCTCAACTTCAACATCACGACCCAAGTCTCGAGCAACGAGTTTAAGGGCACTCTGACGGTCCAGCTGAGGCGACCCGTATGGGGCACGGCCTACACGACAACAATGCTCAATATGCAGGACGACGACATCCACTTTCGCTATAACGAAGGGCAGCCACTGGTCTATAACCCAACGTCTTACGACCAGGACAACCTTGTCTCGCTCATTGCCTTCTACGTCTATTTCATGCTCGGAATTGACTACGACAGCTTCTCGCCCAATGGAGGCAGCCAATTCTTCCGTCAGGCCGAGAACATTGTCAATCAGGCGCAAAGCTCATCCTTCGCGGGTTGGAAGTCATTCGACGGCACGAACAATCGCTATTGGCTGATTAACAACGCGATGGACGAGAACCATAAAACATTTCACCAGCAGCTTTACGTATACCATAGGCAGGGCCTCGACCAAATGGCCGACAACATGGAGAACGCGCGTCAAGCCATATTTGAGAGCATTGACAAGATTAAGGACATCCGTCGTAAAGTATCGCGCAACCCAGTGTTGCTCAACTACTTCTTTACGGCCAAGAGCGACGAGATTGTCAACATATACAGCGAGGCTCCCGAGATTGAGAAAAGCCGTATTAAAGAGGCCCTCCGAATTGCGGACCCGGCCAACATCAGCAAATACAATAAATTGTAACCGAAAATGCTGAAACAGCTCACTATTCAGAACTACGCACTCATTGAGCGCACGGAGCTTGACCTGGCGGACGGAATGTCCGTCATAACGGGCGAGACGGGCGCAGGCAAGTCGATAATGCTCGGGGCCTTGGGCTTGCTCTTGGGTCAGAAAGCCGACCTCCAAGTGTTGCAAGACAAGGAGAAAAAGTGCGTCGTCGAGGCTACATTCGACATCTCCGCCTACGAGCTACGGCAGCTGTTTGACGACGCCGACATTGACTATGCTGACGAGACCGTTGTCCGTCGCGAGATACTCCCCTCGGGCAAAAGCCGCTCGTTTGTCAACGAGACGCCCGCCAACGTCTCTTTCCTGAAAGAGCTGGGCGCGAGGCTGATTGACATCCACTCGCAACATCAGAATATGTTGCTCAGCCAGACATCGTTCCACCTGGACATTGTCGACTCAATGGCTCAAAGCGGCGAAGAGCTGTCGGCGTATGCCAAAGTCTTTACGCTCATGAAAGCCAAGGAGAAAGAGTTGGACGACCTAAAGAGCCTCAATGCGTCGCAGAGCAAAGAGCTTGAGTTCGACCGATACCTCCTCAACGAGCTTCAGAACGCAAAAATGGAGCATCCCGATGAGTTGGAAACCCTCGAAAAACAGCAGGAAGCGCAAGACAAGGCCGAGGAGATAAAGCAAAACATTGCCAAAATAATCAACGCCTTAGACACCGAAGAGACGGGCGTAATAAGCCAATTGGGCGAGGCAAGCAGATGCGTTGAGCACCTCTCGAAATACCTCCCCGCGGAGACGGACATCCCGTCGCGCATTGAGTCGGCACGGATAGACCTGGAGGACATTTGCCACACAATTCAAGAGTTCTCGGAGAACGTGGAGTTTGACGCCGACGAGCTTAGGCGGCTTACCGACCGCCTTAACCTTCTCAATGCCCTGACGAAAAAGCATTCTGTCCAGACCGTTGGCGAGCTGATTGAAATCCGCGACAGACTGGCGGAGAAAGTCTCCTCTGTCGACAACTTCGACGAACGACTGAAAGAGCTGAACGAGCAACTCGCGGCTCTCACTACCGACGCTCAAAAACTGGCCGACGCATTGTCGGACAAGCGCAAAAGCGTTTTCGACTCCATAACGGATTACGTTGGCGGCCAACTGCGCGAGATGGGCATGGCAAATGCCAAATTCGTCGTGAGCCATAAGAGAGCCGCTCTCGGTCCGAATGGTCAGGACGACATCCGTTTCCTATTCTCCGCCAACAAGAATGGCGAGCCGACCGACATTGCGAAAGTGGCATCGGGCGGCGAGATGAGCCGCGTCATGTTGAGCATAAAGTCGCTGCTATCGCAGGCCAAGGCGTTGCCGACAATCATCTTTGACGAGATTGACACAGGCGTCTCGGGCGACGTGGCGAACAAAATGGGTCTGATTATGAGGGACATGGCAAAGCATATTCAGGTGCTCGCCATAACCCACCTGCCACAAGTGGCAGCCTGCGGCGCTCGGCAATACAGGGTCTATAAGGAGGACACCGACGAGCGGACAATATCCCACATAAGCCTCCTGAACGCAGAAGAGCGAGTGACCGAAATAGCCAAGATGCTCAGCGGCGCACAAGTAACGGAGACGGCACTGGCCAACGCGGAAGAGCTTCTGAAAAATGCAAAATAAACACCTAAACGTATGATAAAGAGACTACTTACCACAGCAATTGCCGCTCTTGCGTTCATCGGCACGTGCATGGCAGAGAACAAGGAAGAGCGCAAACTATCCGACAACTTCAAGGCCATCGAGGTCAGCAAAGGCGCGAACGTCTCGCTCATCCAGTGCGACAAGACGGCGTTGGAGATTGTCACCGACGGCTGCCCCACGTCTGACGTAGAGACCATCGTGAAGAACGGCGTCCTGACCGTCAAGATGAAGAAACGTACGCCAGGCTCGGCTGTTCAGGTGCTCGTCTACTTCAAGGACATAGACCGAATCAACGTAAGGCGCGGCGCGTCAGTCTCTACGGACTGCCTCTTTGCCCATAAGGGCAAGCTGACCTTGGAGGTTGGCGCACAGAGCGAGGCAAAGCTGGACCTGGACGTTGATGAGCTTGACGTAGACGCCAACACGTGCGTCATAACGCTTGAAGGCAAGGCCGAGAGGCAAAACGTAGTGGTGGCCGGCACTGTCGGCACGTCGACCTACAACGCCGAGGACCTTGAGACCAAGCACGTCAAAATCAAGGCCATCGACACCGACGCCGTAGTGAACTTCAGCGAGTCGCTTAAGGCTGAGGCCGTAAGCTGCACCATCAAGTACGTGGGCGACAGCTCAAAAGTGACGAAGACCACCAAAGGCGACGGCAGCGTTGAGGAACTCTAACACTGAGGAAGCCTCATGACAAAAGGAGACGCTCTCATCTATTGGGGGCGTCTCTTTTTTGCGTAACGCCGCAAATTCTGTGATTTTGGAAAACATATCCGCATTCCGTCTAACGCCGAACACTGAGCTTCTCTTATTTTTGCATATTACTTCAAAAAATCAACAATTGTAAAATCCATTGTTGGATTAAACACCCTGACGTGATGCTTAGAAAAATAAGAATCTGCCTCGCCCTCCTTTTCTTTGCGGGTATCACCCTGTTGTTCCTCGACTTCACGGGGACAATCCACGCGTGGTTGGGATGGATGGCCAAGCTCCAATTCCTGCCCGCCATATTGGCGTTGAATGTGGGCGTAATCGTCATGCTTGTTGCGCCTACGCTTTTGTTTGGGAGGGTCTATTGCTCCGTCATCTGCCCGCTCGGCGTGATGCAAGACATCGTGGCGTGGGTGGGCGGCAGACCGAAGAAGAGGAGATTCCGTTTTTCATACTCCCCTGCGAAAAAGTGGCTGCGCTATGGGGTGCTTGGCCTCTTTGCTGTCGCCATGATTGGCGGGGCTGGCTCTGTTGTGGCATTGCTTGCGCCATACAGCTCGTACGGACGCATGGTGCAGAACCTGTTTTCGCCTCTTTATCAGTGGGTAAACAACCTTTTGGCATATCTTGCCGAGCGCATGGATAGCTACGCTTTTTATGAGACGGAGGTATGGATGCGGAGCCTGCCGACATTCGCGGTGGCTGTGGCTACGTTTGTCGTCATCGTCATATTGGCGTGGCGAAATGGACGCACATATTGCAACACCATCTGCCCCGTCGGCACGGTCTTAGGCTTCCTCTCGCGATTCTCATTGTTCCAAATAACCATTGACAGCGAGAAATGCAACGCTTGCGGACTATGCTCGCGCAAGTGCAAGGCGGCGTGCATCAATGGTAAGAACCATACAATTGACCATTCGCGCTGCGTGGCTTGCATGGACTGCATCGACACGTGCAAACACGACGCTATTCAATACCGCCTACGGACAAAGCGAAAGGCAGAGGAGACGCCAACAGCCGAGCCGCCCCAAGGGGTGGACAACGCCCGTCGCCAATTCTTGACCGCCACGGCACTCATGGCCACGACATCCGTAGTCAAAGCGCAGGAGAAACACGTTGACGGCGGTATTGCCGCAATTCTCGACAAGAAGATACCGAAACGCAACACCCCAATTGTCCCACCCGGGGCGCAGAGCCTGAGCAACATGGCGGCGCACTGCACGGGATGCCAGCTATGCGTCTCCGTATGCCCCAACGGCGTATTGCGCCCCTCGGAAGGCATCGTCACACTTATGCAGCCCGAATCGTCGTATGAGCGCGGCTATTGCCGCCCCGAGTGCACTAAGTGCTCGGAAGTATGCCCAGCGGGGGCTATCATAAGAATCACGGCGGCAGAGAAATCCGCCATTCAGATTGGCCATGCGGTATGGATAAAAGAGAACTGCGTCCCTCTGACCGACGGCGTGGAGTGTGGCAACTGCGCCCGCCATTGCCCGACGGGAGCCATAACCATGGTGCCATCGGACGCCAATGACCCCGAATCGCCACGAATCCCCGTGGTGAACACAGAGCGGTGCATAGGGTGCGGAGCTTGTGAGAATCTATGCCCATCGCGCCCATTCAGCGCCATATACGTCGAGGGGCACGAGCGTCATAGAGTCATTTAAAAAGTGAATTGCGAAATGGAGAAGAAAAAACAAGACATAAACCGGCGCGAATTCCTGAAACGCCTTGGCGTGGGAGCATCGGCGGCGGCAGCTCTTAACGCGTGCGGACCGGACACGGGAAATGGAAGCGGCAAGTCCGCCACCCTGGAAGTCCCGACCGACGGCATGACCTACCGCATAAACCCCAAAACGAAAGAGAAAGTCTCCATCCTTGGCTACGGCTGTATGCGTTGGCCGATGATGAAAGACCCCAATAACAGCGACAACGAGATTGTGGACCAAGAGGCCGTAAACGGATTGGTGGACTACGCACTGGCCCACGGAATCAACTACTTCGACACCGCCCCACCCTACGTGCGCGGCCTCTCTGAGACAGCCACGGGCATTGCCCTGAGCCGCCACCCGCGCGACAGTTATTACCTTGCCACAAAAATGTCGAACCACCACTTGGCGCGTACGGGGCTGAGGGGCAAAGAGCTGTACGACGCATCGATAAAGATGTACCACAACTCGCAGAAAGCCCTTCAAACCGACTATTTCGACTACTACCTTCTGCACAACCTCGGTGGCGAGACGGGAATGCCGTTCCTCTTGGACCGCTTCTTCAACAACGGACTGCTCGACTTCCTCCTTAAAGAGCGGGAAGCGGGGCGTATTCGGAATTTGGGCTTCTCGTATCATGGCGACGTCAAGGTTTTTGACTATATGCTCTCGCTTCATGACGAGATGCATTGGGATTTTGTCCAGATACAGCTCAACTACGTGGACTACCGCCATGCGTCGGGCATAAACTTCAACGCTGAATACCTGTACTCCGAGCTTGAAAAGCGGAATATCCCGGCGGTTGTGATGGAACCCTTGTTGGGCGGTCGCCTTGCGTCGCTCACGGACTACTTGAACGGGAGGCTTAAGCAACGCCGGCCGGACGACAGCATTGCCTCGTGGGCGTTCCGATTTGCCGGCACATTCCCCGGCGTCTTGACCGTCTTGAGCGGCATGACCTACATGGAGCATATTCAGGACAACTTGCGGACCTACTCCCCTCTCGACCCCTTGACCGACGAGGAGTTTGAGCTGCTGGAGAACACGGCGCAAGAGATGTTGCGTTATCCGTCGGTCCCTTGCACGGCATGCGAATACTGTATGCCATGCCCATACGGCATAGACATCCCGCGCATCTTCACCCACTACAACAAGTGCGTCAACGAGG
>JALEMI010000076.1 GCA_022768325.1 Bacteroidales bacterium | reverse complement strand
GAGAGGGAAACCCCAGTTGGGCTGGCTCCACGAGAAAGCGAGGCTGTCGGAGTTTGCCAGGTCGACGGTGGTGTTGAGGAACGAAGGAGTGTTGAAAACAAACTCCGTAGCGGGTGCTATTGATGGGTTGTCATCGTTGTCATCGTCGCAAGCCGCAAAGAGGGCGAGTGAGGCGAGTGCGATGGCAGGATATTTAACGATTTTCATGACGTTGTATCTGTCTTAGATTTGCGGAAAGAGGGCGGGGTTTTGGCACGATGGGTGAGATAATTGGTCGGTCCTGTCCCCCCACCCTCTGCTCTTTACATCAAATTGTTTGTCAAACCTTTAGAAGCCGGGGTTCTGAACGAGCTTGTCGTTGGCGTTGAGGTCGGCAGACGGGATGGCGAAGAGGTTGTAGTTGGCGCTGAAGTTCTGGCCAGCGAAGGTGCCACCCTTCCATTGCCAAGTGTAGCCCGTCGTGCCACCGAACTTGCCGTGACGGATAAGTGTCGTGCGGCGGTAACCCTCCGCGTAGAACTCGCGGGCCCACTCGTCGCAGATGTCGTCGAGGCTTGCGGTGCCGAGGTTGGAGGCATTGGCGCGAGCGCGGAGCTGGTTGAGGGCTGCGATACCTTCGGCTGTGGCACGTCCGCCGTTTTGGCGAGCAGAAGCCTCGGCGAAGGTGAGGTAAGCCTCAGCCTTGCGCATGAGTGGCCAGTCGGTGTCGGGGTACTTGGAGTCGTGGGGAGTTCCGCCCGTTGCGTAGTTGTTGTGGAACTTGACGGTGGCGTAGCCCTTCTTGAAGTCGTCGTTGGCGTTGATGTCGAGAGTGCGCTCAACACCGTAGAAGAGAGCGCGGTCGTCGTTTGCCTTAGTGACGAATGCGTCAGTGTGGGCTGCTTCGCCCTCAGGAATGCCACCATTGGGGAAGAACTTCTGGACAAGGTCCGGACGGAGGCGGTTGCCACCCCACGCCTGAGTCGTGCCGTTACTCTTAATGGTGTCGCCAGGAGCGAGGACAATCTTCATGTCGCTGTTGAAAGTTGCGGCCATTGCGAAGCAAGAGGTACCGTAGCTTGCGGTTATAGCACCGTCTTGGAGGAGAGGGAGAATAATCTCGTAAGCAGCGTCGGTCTCGCCGTTATCGCCCATGAAGAGGGTCTGGTAAGCGGACCAGTTGCCATAACCGGTGGTCGTGAGCTTATAGTCGGAGTCCATGACCTTCTTGGCGTACTCGGCAGCCTCGGCGTACTTTGCGGTGCCAGTGTAGACCTCGGCGTTGAGGTAGAGGCGGGCGAGGAGGAGCCAAGCGGCGGCCTTGTCGGCGCGGCCATAGCCAGCGTCGGAACTCTTCTTAGCTTTGGGTTCGCTCAAGTCGTTTACGCACTCAAGAAGCTCTTTCTCGATGAAGTTGAAGAGGTCAGCTCGCTCCATCTGGTCGCCGGCGGCGTTGGTGACCTGATCCTTGAATGGTACGCGGCCCCAACCGTCCATGAGGTAGTAGTAGTGGAGAGCGCGGAGGAAGCGGACCTCGGCCGTCATGGTAGCATCTTGGCCAGCATACGCCTCCAGGTAGTGGTTGCACATGGTGATGGAGAAGTAGAGGCGATAGTAGAAGCCTTGAAGCATCGGGTGGTCGGCGTTCCAACGGTTGTAGTTGAACTCGGGGATTCCCGGGTCGCCCCAGCAGCAGATCAGCTCGTCGGTGGTAACTGACTGTGAGTTGATGAGTTGACGGACGTAGCCCGTGGTGCCGCCGTCGAGACCATCGACATCGCAGTCGCCGTCAGGACCGCTCTGGCCGGCAAGGGCCATGCTGGCGTAGCACTTGTTGAGAACCGACTCTTTAGATGCGGAGGTGTTCACATTAGGGTCGATGTTGTTGACGTCGAGGTCGTCTACGCAAGACGTTGCGGAGAAGACCATGGCAGCGGCAACAAGTGAATATATTGCTTTCATCGTAATGTCTTTAAACTGTTAACCTTTTGGTTTAGAAGTTGAGAGTCAAACCTACGAGGCCGGAGAAAGGACGCGGGTAGATGTTGTTGTCAATGCCACCATCGACCTCAGGGTCAACACCGTCGTACTTCGTGATGGTGAAGACGTTGGAAGCTGTTGCGTAGACGCGGCCGGAGAGTTTGGTTCCGAAGAGGTCAGCGAAGCTGTAGCCAACGGTGATGTTGTCACACTTGAGGAAGGAAGCGTTCTGTACGAAGTAGTCGGAGAGGACGACCTGCTTGTCCCAAGAGGAGAAGTTCTTGTCCATTGCATACTTGATGCGGTTAGAGAGGTACTCCTGGGTGTAGATACCGGCTGTGGAGATGTTGCTCTGACCAGCTTCGACATCGTTGAAGACGTAGTTTCCGAGGTTGGCACGGAGCGAGAAGCTGAAGTCGAGGTTGCGCCACTGGAGACGGCTTGCGAGGCCGAAGGTCCAAGGAGCGGCCGGGTTCTTGTAGTAGTAGCGGTCGGAGTCGTTGATGATGCCGTCGCCGTTGCGGTCTACGACCATGCCCTCGACGGGCTTGCCGTCGCGATAGACTTGCTGATAGACGCGGAAGGAGCTTGCGGCCTGTCCGACAGTGTGAGCTTGGCAGTTGTTACCCGTACCAGAGGAGATGCCGCCAGTCTCGACATAGTAGCCTTCCTCGCCGATGAGCTCTGTAATCTCGTTCTCGTTGTAGGCGGAGTTGGCAGTGAGTTCCCAGTGCCAATCCTCAGTCTGGATGGGGCGGACGGTGAGGGCGAGCTCGACACCTTTGTTCTCAAGAGAGCCGACGTTGCCCATGACCTGGTTGCGGAAGTTGGAGCCTGCTGCGACGTAGACCTGGTTGAGAAGGTCGGTTGTCTCGCGGTAGTAGTAGTCGCCGCTGAAAGAGATGCGGTTGTTGAGGAATGAGAGGTCAAGACCGACGTTCCATGTCGTTGTGGTCTCCCACGTGAGGTCGGTGTTGTAGGCGTCGGGGCGAGCCGTAGAGCCGTCGCCAGCTACGTGGTACTCGTTGTTGATGCCCGTGTTGCTGGTGTAGGTAGGCAGCCAGCCGTAGTCGCCAATGCCTTCCTGCTGACCAGTCTCACCGTAGCCGAGGCGAATCTTAGCGTCAGAGAGGACCTCAACGTCGCTGAGGAAAGCCTCTTCCTTGAGCCTCCAACCGATGGCGAACGATGGGAAGAGAGCCCAGTGGTCGGAGAAGCGGCTGGAGCCGTCGTAACGGACAGTAGCTGTGAGCATGTAGCGGTTGAGGAGGCTGTAGTTAGCGCGGCCGAAGAAGGAGACGATGTAGTTCTCGCTCTTGGAGGTCTTGTCGTTGAAGTTGTAGGGCTTACCAGCCTTGTCGGGGTCGTTGCTGGTCGTTGGGTAGAGACCGCCACCGATGGTGCGTTGCTCGTGGTGGAACTTCTGGTACTCGTAGCCGGCCATGATGTCGAAGTGGTTGGCCTCGTTGAAGTCCTTGAGATACTGGATGTAGGCGTTGACGGAGAGGTTGTACTTGTCAATCTCGTCGGTGCCGTGGTAGCCGTAGTATGGGTTTTGAGTAGAAGAGGTGGCGTTGTCGGTGGTCTGCTTACCAGTGGAGACGTCGAAACCGAAGTTGCCGTGGAGGATGAGGTCCTCAAGACCGTGGATCTTGTAGTTGCCCTCGATGTTGCCGATGATGCTCTTGGAGGTTGCTCGGTCGTCGTGGAGTTCGAGCATTGCGACTGGGTTCTTGCAGACGTCGCTGTCGAGGTAGTAGTCCCAGTTGTTGTCGTTGTACTGCGTACCGGGCTTGCACCACTCCCAGTAGCCGCCGAAGTTTGCGAAGCGAGGATCGTCGCTCTTGACAGGCTGTGTCGGGTCCATGCGGAGGGCTGCGGCTACGGCACCCGTGTCGGCGAATCGGCTCTTAGCGATCATGCCCTTACCGTTGATGTTGAAGGTGAGGTGCTTGTCGAGGAAGCTCGGAGAGAGGTTGAAAGAGACCGTAGTACGCTTGAAGTCAGAGGTCTTGAGGATACCCTCTTGACCAGTGTAGCCGGCAGAGACGCGGTAGGTGAGGCTCTCGTTGCCGCCAGAGACGGTGAGGCTGTGGTCGGTACCCATGGCGACGCGGTAAATCTCGTCTTGCCAGTCGGTGTTGGCGGTGCCAATCTTGCCGAGGACCTCAGCGTTGTCGGCGAACTTCTCGTTGATGAAGGCGCGATACTCGTCGCCGTCCATTACCTCAAGGAGGTTCTTCTTGACGGAAACGCTGACATTGCCAGAGTATGCGAACTGAGGACGCTTGCCCTTGATACCCTTCTTGGTGGTGATGATAATGACACCGTTGGAACCACGAGAACCATAGATTGCAGTTGCGGAAGCGTCCTTAAGGACGGTGAAGGTCTCGATGTCCTGAGGGTTGACCATGGAGAGGGGGTTGGCAAGACCCTTGACGCCGGAGTTGTCCATAGCGAGACCGTCGATGACGATGAGAGGGTCGTTGCTGGCGTTGAGTGAAGAACCACCACGGATGCGGATGGTAGCACCACCACCAGGAGTACCGCTTTGGCTCGTGACGTTGACGCCGGCAATCTTACCAGCAATCATGTCTTGAGCGTTGGTGACGAGACCTTTGTTCTTCTCGTCGGGCTTGATAGCGGTGACGGAGCCTGTCAAGTCGGTCTTGCGAGCGACGCCGTAGCCGATGACGACGACATCCTCAAGCTCCTGAGTGTCAGATTGAAGCAAAACGTTCATCCCTTGTGCGGCGGGCATCTCTTGTGTTGTGTAGCCGATGAAGGAGAACACGAGTGTTGACCCTTGCTCGGCGGTGAGCGAGAAGTTGCCGTCGAAGTCGGTCACAGTGCCAACTGTGGTACCCTTGACCATGACTGCGACACCTGGGATGGGCTGATTGTCACTCCCGTCGAGGACCTTACCGTTGGCCTCGAAGCTCTGCGCGTTCGCGGTCAGGGTGGTGATGAGGGCAGCGAACAATAGCCAGAACCTTGATCTGATTGATTTGCTGTTCATACTTCCTATTAATTGTTTTAGTTTAGGTTTTTAGCGCTTGCCGCGACGTGTTGCAATCAAAGGTTCGTTTGTTTGCCTTGTTTGCCTTGCAGCCGTCGGGCTTTAAGATTAAAGATTGATTTTTGTACCTCTTGTTGTTACTTTTTAAGTGTTGCTTTTAATATGTTATCCTCGTTGTCGAGGTGGTGAACGCTATGTAATAAGAAGAAAATCAGCAAATAGGTATTCTACAATCAGCCCCCCAAAAAATGCCTTTCAAACAGCCATTGCTGACTTTCTTCACAGACAAAGTTAATGCTAACCGTCACATATTCACACTCTTTAAGAGAACCCGCAATGTTAAATCGTCGCAAACGATTGCGCAACCGTTTGCGGTTTCGTTTGCAAGAAAATTTTATGTTGCAAAACATAAAATCGCATTTAACAGAAAGATGGGTTTCTTGCCTCCATATTAAAAAATAGCCACTCCAAACGCTCATTTTATCGGGATTTCCTCCCGGCGCATACCTTATCAAAGCGGATATCCATACTGCATTTATAGGCTTGCTTCGCACAAATACGCAAGTCATGTTAACATTTCTTTCTCCGAAATCATTATTTAGTGTAAATTTGTCTTATCACCCCCCGCCCCCCGAAAAAGGGCCACATACTTTCAAGCAGGTAAAAGATGAAGTTGCATCAGATGACAATTAAGGACATTGCGAAAATCCTCGGGATTTCAGCAAGCACAGTCAGCAGAGCCCTTAAAGACCACCCTGACATCAGCGCCGAAACGAAAGAAGCAGTCCGAAAAGTGGCGGAAAGCGTCAACTACCGACCGAACGCTCTCGCCCTTAGCCTGCGAAAAGCCAAAACCAGCATTATTGGTGTCGTCGTCCCCGAGATGTCGCACTACTTCTTCGCCTCCGTCATGAGCGGAATGAGCGAGACGGCCGCGCAATGCGGATATACAACCATGATGTGCCAAAGCTGCGAAAACGCCGAGCTCGAGCAAAAGGTGCTGCAAAGCCTCATGGACAGCCGAGTTGACGGAATCCTACTCTCCGTGAGCAAGACCACGACCGACGACACGTTCCTCAAATCGATGGTGGACAACGGGATGCCGCTCGTGATGTTCGACAGGGTAATGACCAGCGTGGCCGTGAGCAACGTCACGACCGACGACCACAGCGGCGCCTATTCGGCTGTAAGCCTCATGACAAAGCACGGACGGCGGCGCATCGCAATCCTATGCGGCGAGCGAGGCCTACTGGTGAGCGACCTCCGCGTTGAGGGGTACCTCTCAGCCCTTCTCGATGCCGGAATTGAGAAGGACGAGAC
>JALEMI010000039.1 GCA_022768325.1 Bacteroidales bacterium | reverse complement strand
CATTGGAGCAGGACTCGTTGGAGCCGCTGTATACTTGTGCGGAGTACTTGCCTGGCTCGAGGTCGGAGATAATGGTGCTGGTCACGGGGAGAACCTCGCCACTACCCTTCTTCCAAATTACAGTGTACGTTGTTGGGGCTTCTCCTTCGAACTTAATTGCGGCGACACCGAGCTTTGTGTCGTTGAAGCCACAATCGTAGCGTTCGCGGACATCGACGACGAAGTCGACCGGCTCAAGCGTCTTAACTTCTTGGGCATCGCTCTTGAAGAAGCACTTGGTGTCGTTGTCTTGAACCTTGAGGATGTAGTAACCCTTTTGGGCTTTCTCGTAGGTGAAGGTGGTACCGGCCATGGGGTTGGTAAGGCCGTCAGCGCCCGTTTCGCCGTTGTTGGTGTTGGTGGCTTTGGCTTTCTCGGTGTAGTAGTACCATTGGTAGATGAACTTGCCGTCGGCAGCTGGGGTGATGTCAGTATCGCCCTTGTGGATTTGGACGAGAGTTACCTTACCCGTCTTTTGGTCGTTAGGCTTGCCGGCATCATCTTTCACGGAGCAGGTGTTGTCGACGACGAAGTCGAAGGTGAGGGGCTGCTTCTTGATGGGGGTGAACTTGGCGATGGCTATCTCGCAAGATTCGTCGACTACTGCTTTTTGGAGACCATTAGCTTCGGGAGCTTCAAGCTGATCCTTTGTCTTACGGTCGTATAGTTCGTCGTCTGAGATGGTCTTGACGTAGAGTTTTGAGCCGTCGGAGGCGAGGAAGTAAGTGACAGGGAGCTTGGCCTTGACAACCCAACCGTCGGAGGGCACAGCAGTCTCCTCGATCTTGTTGGTCTTGCTGTCTTTGACCTTGAGGGCAATCTCGCTGTCGGTGTATTCGCCACCCGTTTGACTTGATGTGATTTCAAGATCGTAGTTTATCGTAGCGTTGGAAGCATGATAAATCTTGAACTTATAGTATCCGAAATCTTTCTGCTCAAGGTCTTGTTTCTTGAACTTGAGATAAGGAGTGAAGACATCGTAAGCACCGTCGGCGAATGGGTTGTTAGCCCAGTTTGTCTGTACTGAACCTGCTATGATGGAGGCATCACCCTCGTCGCCTGTGGAGACGTAGTTGGGGCAGTACTCGACGACCTCGTCACCTTGGTAGAGGTGTCGCGGCGCAACGAAATATTGCTTCAGCTTTGTTTGGTAGCAACCGCCATAGGTGGCCTCGTCGGACTTGAAGATATAGTTGATGGTATAGACAGCAGGGGACAACGCGCCGGGGCGGAAGTAGAAGGTGCCTATGCTGTCGTTGTAGACCTGATTGGTAATGTCGTCGGAAGTGACCTTGACGGCATTGGCAACATCGTCGCCTTTCTTAACAAAATAGAGTCCATAGGTGTTGCCCGTAGCAGAGCCTTGCATGGTGATCTCGAACCAGCCACGGCCGGGGACGAGCGAACCGTCCTTAAGGGTAGGATGCTCAGTGACGAGAGGATAGCTCTCAACATCGGCAGCGCAGTAGAGACGCTTCTCCTGCGTATCGGCGGAGACGTTACCAACGGTGAACTTGACTTCTGCGAAGTCGTTGATATAGAGGAGTTTGCTGGAGCGGTAGACGCAGTTACCAGCGGTGTACTCGTAGTAGATGGTAATCTTGTAACGGTCGACCTTCTTAAGTTTCTCGCGATAAAGATCGAGGTTGAGGTATGCGACCTGACCCTCGTTGTCGCTCATGACGGGGTTAGGTATGCAAGAGGGAGCTTTGTCAAGTCCTTCGTTAGTCGGGTCGTAGAGGAGACCTTCCAACTCGTCGCCAAGGTAGAACTTGCCGTTGTTGATAGCAGTACCCTTAGCGTGGATCATGACGTAGGGGTTGTAGGAAGAGACGAGAGCGCCCGTCTCAAGGTCTACACCCGTTTTGGTGGTACAAACACCACCGTTTTGCTCATTGTCGACAGCGATAGTTACAGAAGAGCCGTTGTCAATCTTGATGCGACGCGAGAATGGCTGACCGCAACCGACATAGTAGAGAATGCGGTAGTCGGAGACATCGGGGTCGAGCGTGTTGGTGTAGATGGCGTAGTCGGAGATGTAGAGTTCACCAGGGAAGTTGTCTTTGCAGACCTTGATCATCTTGTTGACATCATCAACAACGACACCGCCCACAGGAACGGAGGTGGGAATCTCTCGGTCGATACCATTCTCGTCCTTAAGCTCTTGGATCCAGAACTCGCCTGGCACTTCATTGCCCACAAGTTCATTGGGCAAGAAGGAGATGATATTAGCGGGATCTGTCTGACCGTCCTCGAAAGCGGACTTCCAACAGAGCGGGATTTGGGGGACACGGTCGGAGTGGAGAGTGGTAGGAACGCCGTTAGCGTCGGTATCGAACCACTGCTTGAAGTTGAGAGCTTGCTCTTCAGCAGGGAGATTTTGGACTTCTGCCCACGTGGTTGGGTAAGTGGCTACCTCGCCTGTTGCAGCATTATTCCAAGTCTTTCCTCTCCAGATGGAGAAGGCGTCGGACTTGTTGACGACATAGACATCCCACTCTGTGGTCATCTGGCACGTAGGATTATCGCCATTGAAGACCCAGGTGAAGTGATACTTACCTGCTCCTGAGGCACCGTTCTCGTAGGTCCACTTGAAAGAGGGGGTTCTGGAGCCGTCGTCGGTGAAGTCGAAGGAGACGGAGCCGATGCCATTGTCATCGTAGGTGATGATAGGCTGCGCAGAGCCGACAGTGCTGGAGACACTGATTACCTGCGGTGCGCCGACGGGATTGCCGCTATCGTTGAGCTTTTGGATAGTAATGATGCTTGTACCCGAGACACCCTCATAGTCGTAGTTGAAAACTTGTGAATTGAGGTTGCCTGTGATGTAACCCTTGTTTCGGTTATCAGTATTATCGGCAAGTGGGCGAGATGGATAGTTGAGGATAACGCGGACAGGTTCGCTGCTATCGAAAGCGCAGTAGCTCTTTTGCATATTATGGATGAGCTCGCGCTTGACACGGACGGGGCGCTCTGTATTTGCACGGCACTGGTCGTTGGTATTGTTACGACACTCGGAGCCGTTGTCGACATAGAGGTGGATGTTGCCCGTGTTGCCGTTGCCGATTTCTGAGACATCGAGGAAATAGTAGTCGATATCCTTCTCGTCGTAGCCGTCGCCTAGGGCGTGGACAGATTTATCGTCGAGCTTGACTTTGATGTGGGGACCGCCCGTGAAGTTATAGTAGTAGTTGCCGAGCTTCTGGTCGGTGTAGTCCGTGAGGGGGAACGGTTTCTTGTACTCGTAGGCATCATACTTCGCGAGAACTGCTTTGTCTACAGCATTGGACGAAACGAGTTTTCCGTCAGTGAAGGTATAATAGCTGAGGGTGGTGACCTCGTACTTCACTGTTGCTTCGAGCAGAGGTGTGCCGGTGGTAGACTTGTCGACAATACTGAGCTCAGCGACGACTCGTACTGTTAAGCCGTCGGGAGTATTGCCCTGAAGTTTTAGCGAGACTATGCTATTAGACCAAACGGGCTGGAATTTGACATAGCCACCCTCTGAAATCACAGAGAAAGCCTCTGACCATTTGCCGACTGTATGGTAACCATTACCGAGGTCGGTCATAGCCACCTTTTCGGATGGGGAGAGAGTAACAGAGGGAGTGAAGGTGACGAGACTGCTGTTGTTTGTGGCACTGCCATAAGAGAGCATGGGCGAGCCGTCGTCGTAGAACTGATACTGATAGACGTACGGGATGAGCTTATGCTCGGAGTCGTCTTCGGGGCAGAAGTAGTCTTCGGAGAAGCCGCCTTGGAAATTCTCGCCGTCGGGAACACCGCCGATGGTAAAGTAAATCTCATCGGCAACGGGTTGGTAGAGCTTGCTCTCCTTCTTGACCTGGTAGATACAGCCAGTAGCACCGTCTTTGTACTCGAAAGTGAACTCAATGGTCTTGCCATTGGAGTTGCCACGGTAGCGGAGGACGGGGCTGAAAGTGTAACGCCAATCGTTGCCGTCGTCTTCGGGCTGGTCTTTTTCGAGGATACCCTCGCACAAGAGTTTGGCGTAGCCGTACTCGTTGAGGATGGTGTTGGGGTAGCCCTCGACAGTGATGAGGTCGTTAGTACAGTAGCAGTCGTCAGCCTTGATGCCGTACTCACCTATGTCACGCTTCTTGTTGACAGTTAGCTTGCCATCGATGTAGAAGGTGTTTGGACACCAGGGCTGTTTGTAGCGGATGGTATAGGTGACGGAGTTAGCGTCTTTGCTGGTCATGAAAGGCTGGAAGCCAGCGGGGACATAGTCAGACCTTGTGGGGTCTGTGTTCTGATTTACATCGTAGCCGCCCTTAACATAATCAATTCCGCTTGGCGTGAATATACGCGGGTCGAAGACGGTGGAGCCGTTAATTTTCTTTGTAATGGGGAGGAGCTTATCTTGGTCAGTGCCAACGATATAGAAGGTACCGTCGCCCGGGTAGAAGTAGCTGAGGAGAGTTACGGGGTCGGAGTCATCACAGATAGACCAACGGGGGTCTTTCTGATCGATGTTGAGACGGGTATTGTCGGGACGGATGACCATCTCGTAGACGGTAGCGTCAGAGCTACAGCCGGACTGGTCGGCATCGCGCGCAACGACATAGTAGAAGCGGTGGTAGTTTCCATCGGTATCATAGTGACCCTTGCCTATTGGAGCACCGTCGGGAATCTTGACGGTGAAGTTGTATGCGTCGTTCTTACTCTTGATAATGTAGTTTGGCGAAGAAGATGGCGTAGGCTCAAAGTCGGCATAGACATAGTACCAAGTATCGCCATCGGCACTGGCAGCAGCGGAGGTGGCTGTGAGGGAAGCCTCGTCGCCCTCGCAGGCGACAGCAGAGGCCTGACCATAGGAGACGCTCACGACAGGTTTCTCAGGCTGCGGCTGAATCTTGAACTTGTAGTGTTCGCTCTCGCAGATGAGGTCAGTTTGTCCTGGCGTTGTTTCTATATAAATATCAACTTCGCCCTGGGTGAGTTCATAGTCATCGGCTACGAAAGTGAAGGTGTAGGTATAGGAGTTGTTCTGCTTAACAGTAGCGTCTGTGCTTGGGATGACGTATTCCTTACCAACGGTCGGGACGATGTGAACCTTGAAATCGTAGGCGGCCGCATTGTTCTTTGGCGCATCAGCATAAACGATAGTTACTTTGTATTCAGTCTTACCGTTTTCTGACATACAGAAGACAGCGGGGATTTCGGGGGAGAGAGTTGGGTCGAACTCGCGGCCCTTAACCGATATTTGTGAAGACTTATCTGATTGGCAGCCGTCGAGGTTTTCGGCGATGACGTAGTAATCGCCCGCGAGGATATTGTTGAATGTGATTTCGGTGTCGGAGGTCTTGATAGACTGCTCTTGGACGAGGGTGCCGTTGGTCTTATAGAGTTTGCAGTTGGCGGTGACATTGTCGCCGAGGGTTACTACGACATCGCCTCCGTTGGTGCCACAATAGTAGAAGGTGGTTTTTGTGGGCTGAGGCGATTTGGGGACGCCGGGGACGGTGACGGAGCCGATGACGTCTTCTTCGCAAGAGTTATCGGTAGCGTCTTTGGGTCGTGCGTAGGCTTTGAAGACCTCGGTAGAGCTTTGGGTACGGTGGGCAGTTGGGAATGCGACATCGCCACCATTGCCACGGACGCTGGCGCGTGGTTTGTCTTTGCCCTCGGTCTCGACGTAGAGGTAGTAGGTGTAGTCGGGGTTGGTAGAGCCGTTGATATAGAAGGTGTAGTCGCACTTGTCGTTCTTATAGGAGAGGCTGACTTGCGCAGTGGCGGAGCGGTCGATAATGAGTTCACCTGCGACGGTTTCGCAAGTGGGGTTGCTGGTGGCGATGGTGTAGGTGCCGGGGTCGGAGGCAGTGGTGGAGAACTGATAGCCAGTGCCGTTGTTTACGGGGGTGAAGGTCTCGATGACGGTGCGGTTGTTTTGCGCATCGGTACGGACGAGGGAGTAGGTGACACCTGCGGAGTAGGCGGAGAGACCAATCTTATAGTTATTGGAGACGCAGCCTGAGCCAGAGCCGGCGATGGTGGTGGAAGTGAGCGTGCGCTCGACTTCTGGGGAGATGACGAGCTGACCGTTGACGAGGGCGTTGGTGCTGCATCCGATGCGTTGCGCGTAGACGGTGTAGACACCGTTAGGCAGGCCATTGAGGCTTATCTCGTCGGTGCCGTTATCGGCTTTACCGACAGGGTTGTAGGCGTCGGCAGTGCTGTAAAGGCTGCCGTTACGGTAGAGAGAGTATTTGACGTTGTACTCGGAGTTTTGGATGTAGAGGATACGGCCGGTGAGGTCGTTTTGGCAGTAGTTGTTGGTGCCGATGGTGGTTAGAGGGTTGTAGTCTCGGACTTCGAAGATGCCGCTGAGGAAAGCGGAGACATCCTTGGTGTCGGAGGAGCATTCAGCTTTAATCTTGTACTTGCCGGCTTCGGAGATGAAGAAGCGGAGGGCTTGATTGCCTGGGTTACCCTCGACGGAGTATACGTTGGAGCCGCCGGCGGAGAGGGAGAAGGAGTATTCGGTGACGGGGTTTCCAGCGTCGTCGCACTTCCAGACGGTGTAGATGACGCCGGCGTGCGAGCTGGATGTTTGGATATAGGTGTTGACGTCGTCGGCGCAGCCGTAGGAGCCGTTTTCAGTGATGGAGATGCTTGAGAGTTGGGCTTCGGTGGGGCAGGTGCCGAGGATGGATTCGTTGATGGAGGTGGAGATGGTGGGCTCGGAGATGGTGGAGAGGATGTTGTCTAAGTCACTGAAAGTGATAGATGCACCATTTTTAATGTAATCGTAGTTGTTCTTGATGCAATTTAAAGTTTGCGTGACCATCCAACCGGCATAAGTACCAGTAGTTTCTATGGAAGGGGAAGGGTTATCAGAATCGGGCTGTTTAACCTCAGCTCCATTAATGGTTAACGAAAATTGCGCTCCTTGGACGTCAGGAGTTACAACCTTGCCGTCTTTAAGGATACGGAAGTAGAGAATTCTCTTATCGGTAGCGTGCAAGGCGATCTCGACCTGCCAACCGTTAACGGCTGGGGGGAGCTGGGCGAGGGCCGGGGCATCGGCAGCCGCTGGGGGGAGAGATGGCGCGGCATCGGGATTGGCGAGGGCGGAGGAGGAGACGAAAAGAGCCAGCAGGGCGGAGATGGCACCATGCCGGAGGGAACTCAAAGAGAGCTTCATATCGTTGACTAACATATAGTGTCTAAAGGAGCGGGGGCGCGACGAGTGTCGCGAATCAGCCTTCTGGGCTTTTACGTCGTTGATGTGACGTTGTTTCATTTGTAGCGGAAGGAGAGGCGCAGGGACGAGTTCAGCCTCACCACGTGAGAGGTCACGTTGGTTGACATCGGGGAGGAGCGGGAGGCGGGAGGAGCTGTTCATTTGTGCTGCGTAGTTTGGGATAAGGGCGGGGAGAGAGGGAGTGTCAGATGAGGAGACGGTAGCTATTGCCTGGGAGTGACTTGATGAGACCCGCGAACTCCATATTGAGGAGCTCGGTGTTGACAGTGGCTATATTGAGGTTGGTGCGTCGGCAGATGGAGCCAGCGGAGAGGCCGTCTTCGGCTTTGAGGGCTTGGACGATGGCGAGCTGCTCGGCACCTTGGGGTTCGGAGAAGAGTGAGGGAGTGGACTGCTGGGCGTCGTGGTGTCGACGGACGGCTGCTGGGAGGTCCCAGGAGAGGGCGTCGTCGATGTCGTCGGGTGTCTCGACGAGGGCGGCGACGTTGCGTCGTATGAGGTCGTTGCATCCCGCACTGAGTTCCCGGCCGGGGAAGCCTGGGACGGCGAGGACCTGCCGGTCGTAGTCGAAGGCGTAGCGCGTGGTGATGAGGCTGCCGCCCTTGAGGGCTGACTCGACGATGAGCGTGGCATCGGCGAGGCCGGCTATGATGCGGTTGCGCGAGACGAAGTTGTAGGTATCGGGCTTGGTCTCGAAGGGGAATTCGGAGATGAGGGCGCCGCCCTGGTGGACCATTTGCGCGGCGACGTCGCGGTGTTGGGAGGGGTAGAGGGTGTCGAGGCCATGGGCTACGACGCCGACGGTGGGTCGTCCCGCGAGGATGGCGGCGCGGTGGGCTGTGACATCGATGCCAAAGGCGAGGCCTGAGACGATGATGAGGTCGGGGTGGCGTCGGCAGAGGTCGGCGACGAGGCGTTGGGTGAGGATGCGTCCTTCTTCGGAGGGTCGGCGTGTGCCGACGACGCTGAGAATCTTGGCGTTGTCGAGGTTGACGTGTCCCTTGACGAAGAGCGTGAGGGGGGCATCGGGGCAGGCGGCGAGGCGGAGGGGGTAGCCCGTGTCGTCGGGAGTGAGGGTTCGGATGCCGTAGCGTTGCGCGAGGGCAATGTGCTTGTCGGCGAAGGTGAGGGCATCGAGGCGTTGAGCGGCGATGGTGGTGGCGAGGTTTCGGAGGGGCGCTGGGGCGTCGCGGAAGTCGTCGGGGTCGGCGCAGAGGGCTTTCTCGGCGGAGCCGCAGAGGTCGACGAGGTGGCGGATGATGGAAGGTCCGACACCGTCGATGTAGGAGAGTGCCAGGATATGTCTGAAGCTTGCCGACACGGTATGGGAGAGTGTGATGTTATATTGTTGAGTGGCGGGGAGGGAGCGAAAGGAGGCCACTCGATAGAGCTTTTCAAAGTGTAAAGTTACGTAAAATGGTTTAAAGGGCAAGGGGTTGGGGTGGGATTGATTTTTTGTTGGGTGGTGAGTGTGGATTTCGGAATGGCACGCGATGCGGTCTCGGGCTGGACACACGGCCGATGGGCTTTCGGTCTGACATCCGCCGCACTTTCGGCCTGGCACACCCGCGGTGCGTGTGTACCCGGTTTGTGAGGAATGGCCCTACGGGCCAGGACGGGGTGTGGGGACGGGGGAATCTGTGTGTGTGAGGGGAGTGGAGGGGGGAATGAGATGGGTCCCTGTATGGGGAATGAGATGGGGGCGATGAGGGAGTGGGAGTTAGTCTTTTAGCATGGGGTCGGTTTCGGGGTCGGGGGTGAGTTTGTATTCGCTCATTAGGGCGTAGTATTCTTGGTAAAAGGGGGTGTTGCGGTGGTGTTGTTTCTGGTTTGCAATGTATTGGCGGATTGTTTCTTTGTCGTTTTCGGCGTAGGTGAATGCGGCGTATCCGCTGCCCCATCCGCGGAAGGAGGGGAACCAGTTTGTGTGGCTTTTGAGCCATTTAGACGATTCGCCTTTGATGATTTTCACGAATTGGCTGACAGATATGTCGGGTCGTATTGAGACGAGTATGTGGATGTGGTCTGGCATGGAGTTTATCCTGTGTAGTTTGCAGTTTTTATTGTCGCATATCCGAAGGATGTAGGTGTAGAGTTGTCGCTCGTGGTTCTCGGATATGGAGGGTTCGGAGGCTCGTGTTCGCCAGATTATGTGGTATAGGAGGGCGGTGCGGGACATGTTTACAGGGCGGCTTGGGGGAATTAAGCGGGTGGGAGTTGGTTCGGGTTAGGCGTAGGAGTGGAGGCCGCCGAGGAGGTAGTTTACGCCGAAGTAGGTCATGAGGACTGTCAGGAAGGCGAGGATTAGGTAGAGGTGGGTGTTTTTGGGGTTGGGGTTTTTCTTAAGGGGGAGTTTTTGGTAGAGGGATGGGTGGAGGGGGAGGATGTAGATAAGGAGTGTTATGAGGGCCCAGACTTCTTTGGGGTCCCAGCCCCAGTAGCGGCCCCAGGATTGGCCTGCCCAGACGGCGCCGACGCAGATGCCGAGGGCGAGGAGGGTGACGGCGACGTAGAGGAGGAGGATGGAGACGCGGAGCGAGGCGGGGTTGGCGGCGTTGCCGGAGGCGAAGGCGATGACGCTGTTGAGCATGATGACGGTGAAGAGGGCGTAGGCGATCATGACGCTGGCGACATGGATGCTGAGCCAAGGGGAGTGGAGGACGGGCATGAGGGGGGTGATATGGGGGTTGCTGATGGCGATATGGGCGACGAGGAGGGCGAAGCCGGACATGAGGAGGGAGGCGGCGGCGAGGAGGGAGAATCGGCGGGAGAGGAGGAGGGCGAGGGCGGCGAGGACGAGGGCGAGGAGGAGCATGGTCTCGAAGCCGTTGGCGAGGGGCCAGGCGCGGGCGATGTAGCCGCGGAGGGCGAGGGCGAGGGACTGGAGGGTTACGGAGAGAATGGCGGCGAGGCGGAGGAGGGAGCGGACGAGGGCGGCACGGGAGGGGCGAAGCTCGGCGAAGATGGCGAGGAGGAGCATGAGGAGGCCGAGGGTGAGCTGGGACATGAAGAGGAGGGCTACGGGGCGTAGGCGGGCGTAGGCGACTTCGACGGAGCGGCGGAGGGGCGGAATGGGACGGGGGGCGATGCGGAAGGCGGAGCCGTCGGTGAGGGAGACGATGGCTTGTAGGCGGTCGTTGATGTCGATGGCGGCTTTATGGCCGTTGCGGATGAAGGGTGTGAGGAGGTAGTCGCCATTGGGGGAGAAGAGGGAGCGGGGGGAGAGGTAGCCGTTGACGGGATGGAGGTTCATGGCGAGGGCGGTGTCGGTGTCTT
>JALEMI010000031.1 GCA_022768325.1 Bacteroidales bacterium | reverse complement strand
CACGACCTATATCGAGAAGCGTCAGAGCTACGGCCGCCTCGATTGCGCCATTGTCACCGACGACAGCGCGTTCGTCTTCGAGTTCAAGCTCGACGGCTCAGCCCCCGAAGCCATCGCCCAAGTCAACGAGATGGGCTATGCCGACGAGTTCCTCTCCCCCAACCGCAAGGTCTACAAAGTCGGCATCTCCATCTCGTCCGAGACTGGCAGGGTCGCCGACTGGCTTGTCGAGGAGTAAAAGGTGCAAGACAGACTAACAACCCAGACAAGGAGGCAGAAACATGAAATTCCCAATAGGCATACAATCCTTTGAGCAAATAATCGCGGACGGGTATGTATATGTCGACAAGACGGATTTAGTATACTCCCTTGCCACGGAGGGGAAGGTATATTTCCTCAGCCGCCCCCGCCGTTTCGGCAAGAGCCTGCTCGTCTCAACCCTCAAGAACTATTTCCTCGGTCGCAAAGAGCTCTTCAAAGGGCTTAAAATCGACTCCCTCGAAAAGGAGTGGAAAACCTACCCAGTTTTTCACATAGATTTCAACAGCGATGTCTTCGCCAAGACTGAGACGTTGGAAAACACACTGGAGTTGTATGTCTCCAACTGGGAGATGCAATACAATGTCGCTGCGAACAAAAAGTTGAGCTTCGGACGGCGTTTCGCCAAGGTCCTCAATGTCGCCCACGAGCAGACCGGCCTCCGCTGCGTCGTCCTCATCGACGAGTACGACAAGCCGCTGCTCGATGTCATGGAGACCGGTCTTAAAACAGTGGTCGACGGAAACGAGATGTCCCTCGAACAATACAACCGTGAGGTTCTCAAAGGCTTCTACTCCACATTCAAACTCGCCGACTCCGACCTCCAGTTCGTCTTCCTCACGGGCGTGACAAAATTCTCGCAGCTGAGCGTCTTTAGCGGCTTCAACCAGCCAAGCGATATCAGCATGGTCCCGCAATACGAGGCCATTTGTGGCATTACAGACGAGGAGATCGATGCCTATTTCTGTGAGTCAATTAGGAAGATGGTCGAGACGGCGGGTTGCTCGTATGAAGATGAGAGGGAGGCTCTCCGACGCCAATATGATGGCTACCATTTCAGCAGACACCTGAAAGGAGTGTACAACCCTTTCAGTCTTCTCAACGCATTACGCTTCGAGATGATTGAAAATTACTGGTTTCGCACGGGTACCCCCTCATACCTCGTCCGTTTGCTCGATGGTTTCGGCGACAAGCTAAATGAGTTGATCGGAAATTACTATGTGCAGAGCCAGTTCGAGGACTACCGCGCCGACACACAGCAACCGCTCCCAATGATCTACCAGAGCGGCTACCTCACAATCAAGGAGTACGACAGCTCCATGTGCACCTTCAAGCTTGACTTTCCCAACGACGAGGTCAAGAACGGCTTCGTCACCATGGTCGCCAACAGCTACCTCGGCGGACGCGAGGACACGGGCAGCGTTGTCCGCAACCTCATCGTGTCATTAAAACGTCGCGACCTCGACGCCTTCCGCTCATGCTTCGACACCTTCCTCGCCAGCATCCCCTACGACGTGAGGCGCAAGGCCAACGAGCGTGAACGCGAGCGCGATTTCACCTACACCCTCTACCTCATCTTCCGCATCGCCAGCTGCTACACGACCTATATAGAGAAGCGTCAGAGCTTCGGCCGTCTCGATTGCGCCATTGTCACCGACGACAGCGCGTTCGTCTTCGAGTTCAAGCTCGACGGCTCAGCCGCCGAAGCCATCGCCCAAATTAACGAGATGGGCTATGCCGACGAGTTCCTCTCCACCAACCGCAAGGTCTACAAAATCGGCATCTCCATCTCGTCCGAGACGGGCAGGGTCGCCGACTGGCTGGTCGAGGAGTAAGGCTGTGTTGTGCGCTAATCTTTTCCGCTGGTGTGTAGCGTCCGTGTTGATTATTGTTGAGAGCTTTGCAAAAATGTTATCTTTGTGAAAAATTTGCATCAATCCTTAAGAACATGAAGCTCATAAAAGCCCTCCTCTTTTTACTCCTTACGCCGCTCGCCCTCACGGCGTGTGGCGACGACGATGACGATAATGGCTCTCCAGCAGAATCCGTGTCTCTTGTCTCTTCCGTCCCTTCCAATGGCGCAACGGATGTAGAGCTCTCGACCAAGACAATCGCCCTCACCTATTCGGCGGAGGTGAATTTCGCCTCTGGCTACGAGGCCGATTTCAATGGCACAAAGTATGGCATGACGGCTTTCAGCAAGTCCGGTAATGTCGTAGAGTTCACCATCCCCGTCTCCCTCTCTATGGGGCAGCAATACACGCTCTCTATCCCCGAAGGTTTCTTCGTCTCTAAGAATGGCGGCGAGCCTGTCCCATCCCATTCCGTCTCGTTCTCTACAAAGGAGAAGACCGAGGTCAACGATTCCAATATCGACAAGTCGCTCGTGACGCCCTCCGCTTCCCCCGAGGCGCAAAAACTCTACGATTACCTCCTCAGCGTATACGGCCAAAAAATCCTCACCGGCGCAATAGCCAACGTGAACTGGAATCTCGACGAGGTCAACATGATTAAGGAGGCTACGGGCAAATATCCCGCCATCGCCACCGCCGATTACATCCATTTCTACACCCTCTACGATGATGCTGCCCGCAACCCATTCAAAGGCGGATGGCGTGTCAATTATGACGACATCACGGAGTTCCAACAGTGGTGGAACGAGGGCGGCATAGTCTCTGCCTGCTGGCACTGGAATGTCCCCGTCAAGCAAGCTGACAAATATGGCCAAGACGATTACGTCTGTGCGCCAGAAAAAACAACCTTCCGCCCCAAGAATATCTTTGTCGAAGGCTCATGGGAGAAGCAAATCGCCGACCAAGATCTTGAGCTGATAGCCTCCCTCCTCAAGAAGTTCCAAGAGGCCAATATCCCCGTCATTTGGAGGCCTCTTCACGAAGCATCGGGCAATTTCCCATCGGGCGGCACAGCCTGGTTCTGGTGGGGCGCCGATGGTGCAGAGACTTACGTCAAGCTGTGGCGTTATATGTTCGACTACTTCAAGGCCCAAGGGCTCAACAACCTCATCTGGGTTTGGACAACTCAGACGGGCTACGGGTACGACGAGACCAAGGGCATCCTCTATGACGAGGAGTGGTATCCTGGCGACGAATATGTCGACATCGTCGGACGTGACGAGTACACAAAGAATGCCGAGGAGTCCGCTGCCGAGTTCGAGGCCATCCGTGCCACGTTCCCCAAGAAGATGGTCACGCTGAGCGAGTGCGGCTCCGTGTCCTACCTTTCCGCGCAGTTCAACGAAGGCGCCGTATGGAGCTGGGCAATGCCATGGTACGATTACACGGCCGACAACGAAACCCATAGCCTCGATAACCACCAACACGCCAATACCAACTGGTGGAAGAATGCCATGAGCTGCGAAAACGTCATCTCGCGCGACCAGCTCCCCAACTTGAAGTAACCAACGCTTCCCTCTAATACCCCAAGAGCCGACACGTCACCCGTGCCGGCTCTTCCATTTTTGCCCGCCAATGATAATCTCCGTCCCCGCTTTCTCTCCATCTCTCGCCAAAATCATACAACCCGCTTTATTTCTGTTTCAATATGCTTTAAAACTTTGAGAATCAACTTTTTATTAAAATCACACTTTTACCTTTCTTAAACCCCTTTACGCTATACCCGCAATTTCCTTAAATTATTTTGACATTTTCGTACGCTCTTGTGATAAAATCTCATTTGCCCCTCTTGCAACATTCCACTAAACTTGTAATCGTAAAAGGACGGACAAAAAATCCCCCCTTTTCAACAACTAACATTAAACACAACACTCCCACACTAAACGCAAAAATGGGCAACAACCTCTTCGACGAGCGCAAAGCTAAGGTGACGGCCGACTTCGAAAGCCTCATCACACGCCCCAATGAGCAGCTCTTCAGCGCCAACGGCATCTACAACAAATACAAATACCCAGTCATAACGCGCGAGCACGTTCCCCTCGAGTGGCGTTACGATTTCAACCCCAACGACAACCCCTATTTCATGGAGCGCATCAGCTTCAACGCCACCCTCAACGCTGGCGCAATGAAGCTCGGCGATAAGTACATCCTCGTCGTACGCACCGAGGGCGTCGACCGCAAGTCTTTCTTCGCCGTCGCCGAGAGCCCCAACGGAGTCGATAACTTCCGTTTCTGGCCTCGCCCCATTACGCTCCCACAAGTCCCCGCCAATCCTGACACCAATGTCTACGATATGCGCCTCACCAAGCACGACGACGGCTACATCTACGGCGTCTTCTGCTCCGAGCGCAAAGACCCCAACGCACCCGCTGGCGACACCAGCAGCGCCGTAGCTGCCGCAGGCATCGCGCGCACCAAGGATCTCAAGACATGGCAGCGTCTCCCAGACCTCATCAGCCACGCCGGTCAGCAGCGCAATGTCGTCCTCTTCCCCCACTTCATCGACGGCAAGTACGCCTTCTACACCCGCCCACAAGATGGCTTCATCGACACGGGTTCTGGCGGCGGCATCGGCTGGGGTCTCTGCGACGACATCCGTCGCGCTGAGGTGAAGGACGAGTTCATCATGGACGCCAAGACCTACCACACCATCTACGAGGTTAAGAACGGCATGGGCCCTGCTCCCATCAAGACCAAGGCAGGATGGCTCAACCTCGCCCATGGCGTCCGCAACACCGCTGCCGGTCTCCGCTATGTCCTCTATATGTTCCTCACCGACCTCGAAAAGCCGTGGATTGTGACCCACAAGCCCGCCGGCCACTTCATCGCCCCCTACGGCAGCGAGCGCGTTGGCGATGTCTCCAACGTCGTCTTCTCCAACGGTTGGATTGCCGACGAGGACGGCAAGGTCTTCATCTACTACGCTTCAAGCGACACGCGTATGCACGTTGCGACTTCCACAATCGACCAGCTCGTCGACTATTGCCTCAACTCGCCTGAGGACGACCTCTATTCCGCTGGCTCCGTGGCTCGCATCAATGCGCTCATCGATAAGAATACTACCGCAAAGTGAGTTTTGGCAACTTGTTTAGTTTGTAATTACGAAACGGGTGTGACGTCGTTTTGACGCCACATCCGTTTTTCTCGAATTTTAATTTATCCCAAGACAATATGTGCAAGGCACTCTCTCTCAGGTACATGACGAGATATCTCGCATCCCTCGCGGCGACGATGCTCCCCGCCATGGCTTTGGCCAATGTCTCGCTCCCGGCCGTCATCTCAGACGGTATGGTTCTTGAGCAGAACTCGAAAGTTAAATTGTGGGGCTGGGCTAAGCCCTACGAGGTAGTCTCCATCACTACCTCTTGGGACACAACGACTTACAAGGTAAATCCTACCCCCCTCGCGCAGTGGTCTGTCGAGATTCCAACGCCTGCCGCAACCGACAAGCCACAGTCCATCACGTTCCGCGGATACAACGAGGTCACGGTGTCCGACATCCTCATCGGCGAGGTCATCCTCTGCGCCGGGCAGAGCAATATGGAGTTCTCGCCCTCATGGGGAATGATTGGCGGCGATTCGCTCGTAGCTCAGGCCACGCAGCCCGACATCCGTATGTTCCGTGTCGACTACCGCACTTCCGCCACCCCATGTCATAATGTCTCCGGCGTTTGGCAACACACCACGCCGCAGGCCGCCAATAACTTCTCCGCCATCGGTTACATTATCGCTTGCCGCCTCCGCGAGGTTCTCGGATGCCCCGTTGGCATTGTCGATGCAAGCTGGGGCGGCACGCCCGTCGAGACGTGGACTCCCGCAGAGTGCTTTGCAGATCCCGAGCTTAAGGCCCTCAACGACAAGCTCTCCGATGTCTCCTGGGGTCCCGTACGCCCCGGCCTCGGCTACAATGCCATGGTCGCCCCTCTCATGAACTATAAGTTCCGCGCCGTCGCATGGTATCAGGGCGAGCAAAACTGCGAGAACGCCAGTGGCTATTCCCGTCTCCTGCAGACCCTCGTCTCCGCTTGGCGCAAGGAACTCTACAATGGCGCCGACATCCCCTTCATCTTCGCCCAAATCGCGCCCTATAAGTACGACAGCCCGGGCTTGGCCGTCGAGGTCCGCGACCAGCAACGTATCGCCGCAGGCCTCATCCCCAATTCAGGCCTCGTCGTAATCGGCGAACTCGCCGACCTGAAGGATATTCACCCAAAACGCAAGATCGAGGCTGGCGACCGCTTCGCCAATGCGGTCCTCACCGAGGCTTACGGCAAGACGGGTTTCGACTACAAAGCCCCCCTTCTCCAAGAGGCCTCTCTCAATGCCAAAGGCAATGCCGCCATCGTCAAGTTTGCTAATGCCGAGGGTCTGCACCTCACGGGCAAGTCAAGGGTCGCCGATTGGTTCGAGCTCGCTGGCGACGATGGGGTCTTCCATCCTGCCGTAGGCAAGATTCAAAAGGACGGCTCCGTAATCGTCATGTCTAAGCTCGTAAGGCAGCCCAAGGCTGTCCGCTACGCTTGGGCCGACGACGCTTGGCCAAATCTTGCTGGCAAAAATGGCATCCAGGCCTCTTGCTTCGGTGCTCAACAGTTGAAAAAATGTGAATAATCAGTAAATTTGTTATCAGATCAAAATATAAGCCCACAACGATGAAGAAGTTTTTAGCAGTTGCCTTCGCAGCCCTCGGATTCTCTGCCGCCGTTGCGCAAACTCCCGTCAATCCCAATGCCTCGCCCGAGGCAAAAGAACTCCTCAAGTTCATCTACGCGCAGAGCGGCAACGGCATCCTCACTGGCCAGCACAGCTATCCGCTTTTCTCCGATATATACATGGAGCGCGTCGAGAATCTTACCTCAGGCAGCCACCCCGCCGTCTTCGGTCAAGATTTCGGATATAGCAAGCCCAATTCCCTCGACGGCATCAACTTCCGCCAACGTGTCGTCGACAACGCCATCAAGTGGCATGCCAAGGGCGCAATCATCACTCTCATGTGGCACTCTGTCCCCCCAACGGTCGAGGGCAATTTCACCACTTGGCAGGGCGAGAAGGGCGTCCAGTGCAAGCTCACCGACAAGCAGTGGAATGAGCTGACAACCGAGGGCACCGAGCTCAACAATCGCTGGAAGGCCCACGTCGATGTCATCGCGTTCTTCCTCCGACAGCTGCAAGACGAGAATATCCCCGTAATCTGGAGGCCCTATCACGAGATGAATGGCGATTGGTTCTGGTGGGGTGCGCGTCCAGGCAAGGACGGCTACCAAAAGCTCTACCGTATGCTCTACGACCGCCTCACTAACTATCATAAGATCAACAACTTGATCTGGGTCTTCAACGGCAATGAGACAGGTTCGCCAAACGTAGGCGATTACGCCGATTTCTTCCCCGGCCATGACGTTGTCGACATCCTCGCAACCGACATCTATAACCACAAGTACAACAGAAGGGACTACGACGCGCTTCTCAAGCTCGCCAATGGCAAGCCCATCGCATGGGGCGAGGTCGGTCAGCTCCCAACGCCAGAGATTTGCCGTGAGCAGCCCAAGTGGTGCTGGTTCATGTGCTGGTGCGAGTGGCTCGAAACGGCCAACGACTACCAAAGGCGCGTCGACATCTACAACGCCAAGGAGACCATCACCCTCGAAGAGATGCTCCAAAACAAGAAGTAATAACAACACGTTGACTATAATTTCCTCTCACGAGGCTTTTTAAGAATATTCTTATGGAATTGAATCCTAAAGAGATAAGGGATCAGATGAGGGCGGAGTACGCCAACATCATGAACTATTGGATCGGCAAAATGGAGGACCACGAGTATGGTGGCTTCTACGGCGGACGCGACAAGGAGGGCAGCCTCATCCCCAATGCCGAGAAGGGCGCCATCCTCAACGGCCGTATCTTGTGGTCTTTCTCCACGGCCGGCCGCATATTCGGACGCCCCGAGTACAAGGAGGCCGCAAGCCGCGCCTTCCACTACCTCCGCAGCGCCTTCTACGATAAGGAGAATGGCGGTTTCTTTTGGTCGCTCGATGCCAAAGGCCTGCCCGTCGACACCAAGAAGCAGGCCTACGCGCAAGGCTTCTGCATCTACGGCCTCTCCGAGTATTACAGGATGAGCCAGGATCAGGCTGCCCTCGATTTGGCAATGGAGACGTTCCACCTCATCGAGAAGCATTTCCGCGATAAGGAGTTTGGCGGCTACACCGAGGCCCTCTCTGCCGATTGGAAGCCCCTCGCCGATGTCAGGCTCAGCGAGAAGGACGAGAATACCCCAAAGTCCATGAACTCGCACCTCCACATCATTGAGCCTTACGCAAATCTCTATCGAGCTAAGCCCAATGACGAGGTCAAGTCCGCAATACTCCACTGCCTCGACATCTTCACCAACAAGATTATCAGCCCAAAGACAGGACGGTTCAACCTCTTTTTCGACATGGACTGGACGGTCAAGAGCGACATCGATTCCTACGGTCACGACATCGAGGGCGCATGGCTTCTCTACGAGGCCGCTGAGGTCATTGGCGATAAGGCGTGGATGGAGAAGCTCCGCCCCATTTGCCAACACCTCGTCGACATCACCCTCGCCGAGGGTTGGGATGGCAATTCCATTTTCTACGAGAAGGTGAACGGCAATCTCGATACCGACAAGCACTGGTGGCCGCAAGCCGAGGCAATGGTCGGCTTGGCCGACACGTGGAGGCTCACGGGCAATAAGGATTACTACGAGAAGATGTGCAGCGTGTGGGATTTCATCTGCGAGTACATCATTGATAAGAAGAGAGGTGAGTGGCTCTGGAGGGTCAATCAGGAGGGCCTCGATGTCTACAAGGACGTGAAGGCCGGTTTCTGGAAGTGCCCCTATCACAATAGCCGCGCCCTCATCGAGGTCATCACGCGCATCGAAAACGCAAGGTAATCACTCTTTACGCTTTCCGACATGAGTTTACGTCTTACTTGTCTTGCCATTTCGTCCGCTGCGCTCTTCGTAGCCGCCTGTACCAATGGCCCGCGTGTTGTCAACGGTTTCGATGAGGCCATCTCTTACATTGGCCGTGTCGACAGGACCGATTCCCTCGGTCCTCGCCAATGGGGTGCTGGTGCCTATTTCACTTTCGCTTTCGAAGGCGATGGTTGCGATGTCGACATCCGCGACCAGAGGCTCTATGGCAATAGCTACAACTACCTGGAGGTCGTCATCGACGGCGAGTCCGTCGCGCGTGTCCGCACCCTCGGCGAACGCAATCGCCTCACAATAGGCAAGTCCCAACTCCCCGCCGTGACCGATACCGCCCTAAAGGTAATCGCCGTGGCCGATTCCATTACCGACGGCCCGCACACGGTTCTCATAGCCCGCGACACAGAGTGCGCCATGGGCTTCACCCAGGTTGAGCAAGTCGCTGCAAAAGGCCTTGAGGCATGGCAACCCGCCGCCGACAAGAAGATTGAGTTCATCGGCAATTCCATAACGAGCGGTATGGATTGCTACGACGGCGAAATTCCATTTGGTCAAGGCACGTGGTACGACCACCATCGCGCCTACTACGCCTACGGACCTCGTACGGCCCGCGCCCTCAATGCCCAATGGTCTCTCGCTTCCGTCTCTGGCATCGGTCTCATGCATAGCTGCTGCGAACATAAGTACGTCCTTCCACAAACCTACGACAAGGTGAATCTGGTCGACAACGAGGTCCCTTACGATTTCTCGTTCCGCCCCGATATTGTGGTCTCCGCCCTCGGTCAGAATGACGGTGTGCAAGATTCCGCAACTTTTGTCGATGCCTACGTCGATTTCATCCGCGTCTTGCGCGAGAAGAATCCCGATGCCCAGCTTGTCCTTTTGTCCAGCCCCATGGCCAACGATACGCTCAGGACGTTCTTCCGCCAGATTCTCCCCGCCGTGGCCGACGAGGCCACACGCAGAGGCTTTGCGGGTAAGGCTGGCGAGATTCCCGTCTACATCTACGAGAATGCCTATAACGATGGTGGCACAAGCCACCCCTCCATGGATCAACAAGCCGAGATTGCAGACAAACTCGTCAATTTCCTCCGCGATAGCGTTGGCATTGCCCAATAATTCTGACTTACTTTGTACTCTCAAAAAAAAAAAGTAGCATAACCAATGAGACTGACACACATTGCTCTCGTCGCGGCACTGACTGTTTCTGCCTCCGTCAATGCCCAAAAATTCGAGGGCTTGGCCCTGACCCCAACCATGGGTTGGAATAGTTGGAACACCTTCGCCTGCGACATCGACGAGAACCTCGTCCGCGAGACGGCTGACCTCTTCGTCAAGCTCGGCCTCAAAGATGCCGGCTACGAGTACGTCGTCATCGACGATTGCTGGATGGAGATGGAGAGAGACCCGCAAACAATGAAGCTCGTGGCGGACCACAAGAAGTTCCCAAGCGGCATCAAGGCTCTCGCCGACTATATCCACAAGAAAGGCCTTAAGTTCGGCATCTACAATTGCGCCGGCACCAAGACTTGCGCTGGATACCCTGGTACGCGCGGCTATGAGTTCCTCGATGCGCGCCAATATGCCGAGTGGGGTGTCGATTTCCTCAAATACGACTGGTGCGACCACTCTACGCAAGACGCTCGCGCAAGCTATTCCATCATGCGCGATGCCATCTACGCCGCCGGTAGGCCTATGGTCTTCAATATCTGCGAGTGGGGCGATGCTCAGTCTTGGGAATGGGGCGGCAATGTCGGTCACTCTTGGCGCGTCTCTGGCGACATCGCCCGTTGCTGGGATTGCCAGGAGAATTACGGCGGCTGGGCTAAGCTCGGTCTCTGGCCCATTATCCGCCTCCGTGGCGACATCCGCAAGTACCACGGTCCCGACCATTGGAACGATTTCGATATGCTTGAGGTAGGCAACGGTATGTCGCCCGCCGAAGACAGGACACACTTCGTCATGTGGAGTATGCTCGCCTCGCCGCTCATCCTCGGCAACGACATCCGTAAGATGAGCAAGGAGACCCTCGAACTCATCACCAACAAGGAGGTCATCGCTGTCGACCAGGACAAGCTCGGCGTCATGGGCTTCTGCTTCCTCAACGACAAAGGTTTCGAGGTGTGGGTCAAGCCACTCGACAATAACGAGTGGGCTGTCGCCTTCGTCAACATGACAGAGCAGAAGCGAACCCTCAACTACGATTGGAATCGCTACGTCAAGGATAGCCTCACAAACCGTGAGCTCAAGTGCGGCGAGACAACCTACAAGCTCCGCGACCTTCTCGCCAAGAAGGATGCTGGCGACACCAGCAAGGCCCTCGTCCGCGAGGTCGAGTCCCACGATGTAGTCGTCTTCCGTCTCTCCCCTGTAAAGAAATAATTTCGCATAGCAATAGCAATGGTCAAGTTTTATGAGAAGATAGGCTACGGCTTCGGCGACATGGCTTCGTCCATGTTCTGGAAGCTCTTCGGCGCCTACCTCATGGTTTTTTATACCGACGTTTTCGGCATTTCTGCGGCTGCTGTAGGCACAATGTTCCTCGTCACGCGTATCTGGGATGCCTTTGTTGATCCTGTCGTCGGTGTCGTTGCCGACCGTACTGAGACGAAGTGGGGCAAGTTCCGCCCGTTCTTGCTTTGGCTCGCCATTCCGTTCGCCATTCTCGGCATTCTCACGTTCACCACGCCCGACCTCGGCAATACGGGTAAGCTCATCTACGCTTTCATCACGTATTCGCTCATGATGGTCATCTATTCCGCCATCAACGTGCCCTACGCGTCGCTGCTTGGTGTCATGAGCCCCGACCCGAGAGATCGCAATGTGCTCTCCACTTTCCGTATGGCTTTTGCCTATGTCGGTAGCTTCGCCGCGCTCTTCTTCTTCATGAAGGTTGTCGAGGGCTTCGGTGGTGTCGATGGGGCTTCGGTGGCTGACCATCAGTCCGCATGGACCGAGGCTGTCACTTGCTTCGCTGTCGTCTGCGCGGTCCTCTTCATCGGGTGTTTCCTTCTCACTCGCGAGCGTATCCGCCCCATCAACGAGGTCAAGAACAACGTAAGCGACGACCTTAAGGACCTGGCTCACAACAAGCCCTGGTGGATTCTCCTCGGCGCGGGTGTCGCCGCGCTGATCTTCAACTCCATACGCGATGGCGCGACGGTCTACTACTTTAAGTATTTCATCGAGGAGAACGATGCTACGAAGGTCTCCATCTTTGGTTCTTCGTTCGCTCTCTCCGCGCTCTATCTTGGTCTTGGTCAGCTGGCCAACATCATCGGTGTCGTCGCCGCTGCCCCCGTCAGCAATGTCATTGGCAAGAAGAATACATATCTCGGCGCAATGGTCATTGCCACTATTCTCAGCATCATTTTCTATTGGTTTGACAAAGACCAGATTACGCTCATCTTCGTCTTCCAAGTGCTGATTTCAATCTGCGCCGGCGCAATCTTCCCGCTCCTTTGGTCAATGTACGCCGACTGCGCCGACTATTCCGAGCTGACCACGGGCAACCGTGCCACGGGTCTGATTTTCTCCTCGTCCTCCATGAGCCAAAAGTTCGGTTGGGCAATCGGCTCTGCCGTCACGGGATGGCTTCTCTCAGCGTTCGGTTTCCAAGCCAACCAAGAGCAGTCGCCAGAGACTATTGACGGCATCAAGATGTGCCTCAGCCTCTTGCCCGCTGTTGGTACAATTCTCAGCGTTGCCTTCATCGCCATCTATCCTCTTTCTGAGAAAAAGGTGGCAGAGAATGCCGCAAAACTTGAGGCTCTCCGACACAGCAAGTAGTCTGCGGTAGAGAATATAGCTCACCATATACACCATCCGCCAGTAGATAAATTCCTACTGGCGGGTGGTTTTTTGTACATTGTTACTGATAATCGATTATTTTTACACATTCGCAATAACCATTTTTGCCTCGCACTCGTAAGAGCGCAATCATACTCCAAAAACAAAACTATTCGCCTCACCAAAATACTACCTCGAGTGAGTCCCAGTTCCGTAGCCTTTCTCTTCTTGACGACACTTTTTCTCTTGGCCAACACGTCTTGCGTCCAAGAGGACGTTCGTGTAAAGATTGAAAGACCCAAAATATCCCTCCCATCCGACACGGCCAGCCTCGCCCTCCTTGCCGATAGTGCTGTCCGCATAAAAGACAATTACACCACTTGCCTCGCCGCAAACGCCCTCGGTAAGGCATATCGCGACGCATGCCGTTTCCCGCAAGCCGTCGCTGCGCACAATTTCGCGCTGAATGCCGCCGAGGCTCTCCAAGATTCCCTTCTCATTGCCCGAACCCTCAACAACATCGGGACGGTCTACCGACGCATCGGCCTCTTACCCATTGCCGCCGATTTCCACTATAAGGCCCTCGAAATCTCAGAACTCATGACCGAGGACGACGCTACGCTCAAAGCGCGTGTCTTCTCGCTCAATGGTCTCGGCAACGTATACCTGACGCTTGACAATAACACCATCGCTGAGCAATTCTTCCGCTCCGCCATGGAGGGTGAGAGTAAGCTCGGTTCCTATCTCGGGATGGCCATCAACTTCGCCAACATCGGCAGCATTTTCCAGAAGAATGGCCAATACGATTCCGCCTTCGTCTACTACCAACGCTCCATGGAGCTAAATAGCAAAATTGGCTCCGAGATAGGCATTGCCCTTTGCCATACATACCTCGGACAGCTCGCCGAGAGCAAAGGGAGCATCCCCAAGGCGATAACCGAATATGAGACGGCCTACGAGCAGCTGCTCGGCTCGCAAGACGAATGGCACGCCCTGACGCCCTGCCTCGCCATGGCCCGCATCAACATGGAGACTGCCAATTACGCCAAGGCCCTCCGTTACCTCAACGAGGCCCGGCAAGCCGCCGAGCGCATCGGCTCCATCGAGCATCTCGCCGACATCTACAAGCTCTATTACGCCGTCTACGACAAGAAGGGCGACATCAAGCTGGCTCTCGACGCTTTCCGACAGGCCGAGATTTTCTCGGATAGCATTGTCAACATCAAGACTATCAACGACATCCAGAATATCCGCCTCAATATCCACAATGCGCGTCAGCGAAGGCTTCTCGATGAAGCCGAGAAGAACACTCTCGCCCAAAAGCAAGAGAAGTTGCTGGCCATGACGATTCTCACGCTCCTCCTGATCATTGTCGGCGCGGGGCTGGTCATCACTCTCTTCGCCCTACGCTCCCGTAAGCGAGAGCAACGCATGGCGGCTGAGTTCCAAAGGGTTAAGGACCGCTTCTTCACAAACGTTACGCATGAGTTCCGAACGCCTCTGACGGTCGTCATGGCCGCCGCCGACGACATTATCAAACGCTCGCATCCCGATTCCCCCGATGCGCTGAATGCCAAGGTCATCAATTCTCAGTCTGCCAGCCTTCTCAATCTCATTAACCAGATTCTCGACATCGCTAAGCTCCGAAATGGGGCGAAAGCCACGGCTCCAAAGTGGTGTAGGGGAGACGTGGCCGCTTTTATGGAGAATGTGGCGAGGGACTATGTCAACATGGCCGCCAGCCGTGGCGTGACGCTCGAAGTCTCCGACACCCCTATGCCCCACGCCGATGTCGTGCCAGATTTTGCCATTAAGATTTGCCGAAATCTCGTGGCCAATGCCATTAAGTTCACCCCCGAGGGCGGCAGGGTTTCCCTCTCTTTTGCCATCGATGCAGATTCCATCGTGATGACGGTGGCCGATACGGGGTGTGGAATGACCCTTGAGCAACAACTCCACGCTTTCGAGCCTTTCTATCAGGGGCAGACCGACTCGGCGGCCATTGGTACGGGTGTAGGCCTCTCCATTGTTAAGTCCGCCGCCGATGAGATGGGGTGGAACATCAACATGAGCAGCCAATACGGCAGTGGCTCTGTTTTTAATATCACAATCCCTACAAAGCCAGCCCATCATGCGGTTGCCGCGCTCGATATTGTAAACACAGGGGCTCACCCTGTCGTTTCGACCGACCAGCACTTGCCGCAAGATGATCCCGAGACCGACGAGCTGCGCTCTACAATTCTCGTTGTCGAAGACAATGCCGATGTGGCGTTCTTCATTGGTCAACAATTGCGTGAGAACCACAGGGTTGTATTCGCCGCCGACGGCGTCCAAGGCTGGCAAAAGGCCCAAGATGTTGTCCCCGACCTCATTGTCTCCGATGTCATGATGCCCGGAATTGACGGCATCGAGCTGTGCCGACGCATCCGTGCCGCCCAGCCTACTGCCCATATCCCCATTGTCATGGTGACGGCAAAGTCCGCCCACGAGGATAGGCTTCAAGGCATCGAGACCGGCGTCGACGCATATATAGAGAAGCCTTTCCACGCCGACGAGCTTGTCCTCGTCGTCAATAAGCTCCTCGAAAGCCGTGCCCGCCTCCGCACCATATACTCGCAAATTGTAGAGTCCCCACGTGCTCAAAAGCCGAAACCGTCACAACCCGAAAATACTCCCGACCAACAACCCCAAGACGCCGCCCCAGCCGTAGTCTCGCCCGCCGATGCCGAGTTTATATCCAAGGTAGGCGACGCCATCCGCTCCATGATGTCGAAAGGCGAGGTCGACATTGCCGCCGTGGCCGACGTTCTATGCGTAACGCGCCATCAGCTAAACCGTAAGGTCAACGCCCTCTGCGGAATGAGCACCTCTAACCTCGTCAAGCAAATACGCATTATCAAGGCCAAGGAGCTGCTCGCCACAACGAACATCCCCATTGCCGATGTGGCAACCGAGTGCGGCATTGACAGCGTTGCCTATTTCGGCGCCCTCTTCAAGAAGCAAGTCGGTTCGACACCCTCCAAATTCCGCACGGATAATCTTGGCGAAAGGTAGAAATAGGCCAAAAAAACCCCCATTTGTACCAATTGCAATATCAAAAGGTACGTTTTGAGATAGTCTGCGGCGTGCGGACTACATACTTTTGCAATGTCACCTCAACACAGAGCGGGTGACATCGAACGGCTGTACCCTCTCGCCTTAATCGCGCTAACTAAGCCTCATTATGAATTCATTATCCGTTTAAAACCGGAGGAGCATATTCATCCTCAGTCTAATGGCAAAAGTGGCCATTTCATCTGTCCTTCTGTGCCTCTCTCTGTTTGTCGCATTCTAAATCCAGTTTCAATACAGTGACTTGATTCATAGTGTTGCATTTTTATAGTCCCCCAAGATGTGAATCTCGGGGGCTTTCTTTTTTCCGCGATGTATCTTTAGCAATAGTCCCCTCGTTGCCGCTCGGTCAGTGCTGGAGTTGCCAAAGGGTGGGATTTGTTATATAACGGCGGGGTGAGTGTCCCCTTGCCGATGTATTGGTCTGTGCGGATTG
>JALEMI010000020.1 GCA_022768325.1 Bacteroidales bacterium | reverse complement strand
GGAGAGCCTGTGAGCCGACACTTGGGAAAGATGAAGATGGCGTTCGGTAAACCCTGCTATTGCTTGTTTGTAGCACCTACAATCAATGAGGCCAGTATTGCTCATTTCTACGCTCTTCATAAAACGAATATTTCCTATTATGGAGGCAAATCCGTAATAGTTCCTGTGCCGCTAAAGCTCTTTCAAAAGATGCTTGAGGACAGTTATAAGGCAACATTTGTCCCCGACCCGTTACGTGTCCTTGATTTCTTTAAGTTTTCGGAGTCGCTTGCGAGGGAGGCAGAGGATGAAAATGTATGGTATGAGCGTGTAAAAGAAAAAGCGTCAAACTGGTTGGCTTAACAATATGCACACTTGGGGAATTTGTGCGCCATTCATCTCACCCTCCTTTCTTCAGAACTGAAAATAAATAAACTTCTGCAAATCCGCCGTGACGAACTGATAGATAATCAGGACAATAAACGCCACCACTGCGGCCATCAGTGGCAACGGCATCATTGCGAAGCATATCCTGTAACGGCGTTTCAGCCTGTCGGGCAGCCAGTGGATAATCATGCCCAGCACGAAGATTATGAAGACGGGTGCGTAGGCCTCAATTATTGCGGGAATCTGCGCCGTATTCCATGGCGAGCCAATCTTGTCGACCATTTGCGTAGCCGTCTCCCACGCCACCTGATTGGCCTCGGCGGGGTTAAGGTTTGAGCCGGCGCGGAAGAAGAGTCGCGTGAACGAGATGTAGACAAAGGTCTGCGTTATGGCCCACGCCCTCTCAAGCCACGATAGTTGCCACGGGGCGCGGAGGGCGTTGTAGAGGCTTCGCAATGCGCTGCACAGGGCAATGACGCCCAACCATACGGCCGCCATCCATGCGACAGGCCACCCTCCGTACGCCGCCGCACCGTACGCCGCCGCCGCAATGGCTGTGGAAATCAGGGCGCGGGCGTGGATGCCAATTGTCGACCACCATCGCCAAATGAGGATTCCTATGCCGTTCAGTCCGCCCCAAATCATGAAGTTCCAGCTTGCGCCATGCCACAGGCCGCCGAGGAGCATGGTGTTCATGCGGTTCACGTTGCTCGTGATGCCTTTACGCCGCTCAGGACGAACGAGGGCCTCGACGATGCACCATCCCGCCACAAAGAGAACTGCCACCGCCACCCATGGCGAGCCGGAGAGAATGGTCCCGACAACGGCAATCGTCACAATGACGGCATACGTCCCGAATGTCGCGCGCCGATTGCCTCCCATCGAGATGTAGAGATAATCTTGCAGCCATTTGGAGAGCGAGATGTGCCATCGCTTCCAAAAGCCGCCGCAGTTGGTGGCCTTATATGGCGAGTTGAAGTTCGTAGGAAGGTAGAAGCCCATGAGCAGGGCCACGCCTATGGCTATGTCGGTGTAGCCCGAGAAGTCGGCATACACCTGGAGCGAGTAGACGAAGAGGGCGGAGAAGTTCTCAAAGCCGCCAAACATCGTAGGGTTGGTGAAGATGCGGTCCGCAAAGTTCACGGCCAGGTAGTCCGCCAAGATGATTTTCTTGGCCAGTCCGTTCACAATCCAGAAGACGGCTATGCCGAACCATCGCCGCGAGAGGGAGTACGGTTTGGTTATCTGCCCAACAAACTCATTGGCGCGGACAATAGGCCCGGCCACGAGCTGGGGAAAGAAGCTGACGTAGAATCCGTAGTTTAGGAAGTTGCGCAACGGCTCAATGCGACGGCGGTAGATGTCCATCAAGTAGCTGATGCACTGGAAGGTATAGAACGAGATGCCGACAGGCAACCAGATGAAGTCGATGCTGAAATGCCCGTCGTCGCCAATGATGGCGTTGCCGAGGGCGGCCAGGTAGTCGTGCACCTCGAAGTCCGTGCCGCATATCTGATTAATCATGTCGACAACGAGGTAGGCGTACTTGAAGTAGCCCAACACGACGAGGTTTATCACCACACCCACGCCCACCCACACCTTGGCGACCATTGGTGCCGACGCGTCCTTAGGCAGCCCGGCCACGCTCTTGCCCACCCTCATGCCGACGAAGTACGAGAGGCACGTCGCCACGATGAGCAAGACGGTGAAGTCGCCCGACGTCTTATAATAGAAAAACACGGAGACGAAGAAGAGGAACGCGTTCCTCATCATGATGCGGCTCCGCCCAATCAGGGCAAGCACGAGGACCACAAAGGCGAAGAACGCCCAAAAGTAGAACTGCGTGAAGAGCAGCGGATGCTGGTCGTCAAAGGCGAAGACGTTGTATAGCAATGCCTTGGCGAAGTCGAGAAGGCTATAGTCGCTCGGTGTCATCAGAGGCTTCTTGATCGAGATAGAAATTGAGGAAAGCGTTGTAGAAAAGTGCGCCGACAAGTTTGTAGCCTTGGCGCGAGAAGTGGATGCAGTCGCGTTGCGCGAGGCCGGCTTTTTGCCATTGGCTCATCGAGCCAAGACCGCCCATGAGGCCGAAGAGGTCCCAGAAGCCGCCTTGCCACTTCTCGGCCATCGAGGCGAAGGCATCGCGGGCCAATGGGCCGTTGGTGTTGACAATTCTTCTGCGTCGGCGTATGCGACGCTTGGTGTCGTTGTTCGAGATGAAGATGAAAGCGCAGTCGGGATTTACGCGCCGTACCATGTCAATAAGCACGTCGTAGTTGTTGCGGAACGTGTCGGGGTTGAAGTTTGGCCCCGATGCGTCGTTAACGCCAATGCTCATTATCATCAGGTCGGGACGCAATGCGCGGAGCTGATTCTCAAAGAGTTCGCACCGCAGGTAGTGAGGCACGGCGGCACTGTTGACGCCAATGGTGTGGAATGTTATGCCGTCGTCGGGAGCAATGGGGATAACGCCGTCAACGAAGAAAGGCTCGGGATTCATGAGGCTGTCGGTCCTGAGGCGGAGGGTGAAGTGCGTCACGGGGCGTGGCAGGCGGAATGTGTACGATATGTCGTCCGTAGCCTCCGCGCAGACAAGGGTGTCGCCCAGGTCAACAACGGGATTGATGTTTTGTGCCGACGGGCGGCTCAAGAGCCGAAGCCCCGTCATTGTCCATCGCCCCGTCGTGTCGGGGTCCGTGTCAAAACTAATCCACGCTGTCGTGTCCGCCGTGTAGACGGTTATCCCGCTCACGCCGAGTGCCGGGCGAGGCTTCCGTACGCTGCAACGGGCTTTGTCCCATGCACCGCCATAGCGGACACGGTATCCGAGCGGGTTGTTGGTCTTGGCAACGCTGTATGGGAATAGGAATCCGCGGGCGGGACGCAGTCCGCCGTTGAGCGAGTCGAGGCGTTGGCGGAAGACCTCGGTGTGCATGTCGGCCTGTACGTGCGAGCCGCCTATTTGGATTATGCTGACGCGCCCCTTGCCGAGTAGGAGGACGGAGTCGAGCTTTGAGACGAATATTGACATCTCGCGTCCGGCACCGCCTGGCAGCTGGATGGCGTCCGAGTCGGGAATTACGCATGGGGGGAGCAGTGCGCACAGCTCCGCGTCGTCGGAGTACAGTTGTGCGGTGTCTTGCAGCGCGGCCTCTTCTATTTCGTCGTCTTGCGCCGCGGCGCGTGTCTCTGCGCCAATGAGGGCGAGGGCTATGAGCGCGGCCTTTATGATTTTGGGGGTCATTGTTCCGCGGGGGTGTTGTCCTCCTCGGTGCGTTTGCGGAGGAGCATATAGTCGTAGTTCATCTTTATGGCGCGCCACAGTACGGAGGCAATCTTTGCCGCGCCGCGTGTCGTGAAGTGGATGTAGTCTGTGGCGGCCAGGGCGGGCTTGTGCTCCGCCCACGCGAGCATCGAGTTCTCGCCACCCATAACGTCATACATATCCCAAAACGCCACGCCATGTTTGCTCGCTGTCCGTGCCAATGCCCTCGTCATGTAGGGCAACATGGGGTGGGTGCGAAGCTCGCCGTCCACCTTGACGGACATATCGGCGGGGCCGATGAAGATTATTCGAGCCTCGGGACGTATGGACCTCACGCGCTCAATCTGTTCACCAATTCGCTTGGCATAGCGGTCCACGTCCGCCGTGTCGTCAATCATGGGGAGGGCGTTGCCGCCAAACTCCATTATGACGAGGCGCGTGTTTGTCTGCCGCATCATCTGGCGAATCAGGGCGTTGTTGGTCTTCGACGTGAAGAGGGCGTCGGCTCCGCGCAATGGGACGTTCGTGACGTTCACTCCCTGCCCCGCCGAGACGCTAACGCCGTATATGTCGGCTTTGCCCGAGAGGCTCATCTCGAAAGCGTTGGTCGGGGCAATGCGCCATCGGACGGCTTGAAGTCCCTCGGCGGGCGGCGTGAGGATGGTGTCCGGACCAACCGACATGACGAGCGTGTCCTCCACGTTGCCAACAAAGGCCGTGACGCTCTTCCATCGTCCTTGCCCTTTCCGCGACTGGACGTTCAGACGGACCGACTTGCCGCGCAGCTCAGCCATTTGGCATATTGCGCCATATCGGTCGTGGCTGGCGCGACGCCCCATGATTCCAGCGGCGTAGAATGTCGAGACGCTGTCGGTAAGCGTTTGGCGGATTGTGCTGGTGGGGATGGGTTGCCATAGAGGGATAATTCCCGGCCCCGAGCCGCCAAAGGTGGCTTGCAGGCTGTCGCGAAGCAGGTGTGTTATGCGGTCCGATTCAATCTGCGAGTCGCCGTAGTGGATTACGCCCACCTCGACACTGTCGGCGCGCATCATGGCCTCGAAGACGGGGAAGAGGTAGGTGAAGTCTTCATTGGGGAAACGGAGCGACCCCTCGCTCATCTTGAAAACCCTCTCGACGCGGCGGACGCTGTCGGTTCGTGCCGCCTTGCGGCTCATGGCGGCGGAGTCGGCTGGCGACAGCTCCATGGTCTGACCTACGGCGGCAAGTTGGTCCTCAACGTTTATCCGGGCGTGAAGAGCCGAGTCGGCAATTAGGCTCGATGCCTTGGGAAGCCTTATTGTCAGCCCCGCCATCTCAATAGGTTCTGAGGGCGCGATAAGGCTGACGACGCCCAGAATGGCGAGTACGCCGAAGACGAACGCCGTCGTCGTCCAAAGCCTTATGCCTGAGTGTTTTTCTTTCATTTAGTCGTTTACTGACATGATGACGGCCTCGCTGTTGGCCTCCACCATCTTTATGATGTCGGAGCTCAGCTCCACGCTGTATTGCGACGCGCTGAGCGAGATGTCCATCTTCCGCGCGCGGTCCACAATGTGGAATCGCACGGGGGCTTGCGGAGGCCCTTGGGGCTTGAAGCCCGGTATCATCTGGGGCTTGTTCTTTATCAAGACGTCGGAGAACTGCTCCACGAGGGGCGCGTCGAGCTTGCTGATGTCGATGGTGAAGGTTACGTTGCGTATTGTCCCGTGCTTCAAGACGTCGGCGAGGAAGTCGACCTTCACGATTTTCATGAAAAGGTTGTCGTTGTACTCGGACTTCTCCACCTTGCCCGTGATGTAGACAAATGTCTGCGGTGTCGTGAAGTATGACGAGTAGGCTATGTAGTCGTTGCCGAAGAGCGGAATCTCCCCCACGCCGTCCATGTCCTCAATTGTGGCGATTAGGTACGGCTTGTTCTTGGCGCGTGTGAGGCCCGTCTTGAAGGCCGTGACAATTCCCGCGCAGGTGAATGTCTTGCCCGCCATCTTCTCGAAGTTCTCCTTCTTGATGTCGGCAATTGGCGTGTTGACCAGGTATTTCATGACAAAGCTGTACGACGCGAGGGGGTGGGACGAGATGTAGATGCCCACTACCTCCTTCTCGCGGTTGAGCCTGTCCAAGTCGCTCCACGGGTTTATGATGTCGGGGAGGGCGGGCTTCGATATCGCCGCGTCGAGCATGTCGCCGAAGAGGGAGACCTGCCCCGTGTTGCGGTTGTTCTGGAATGTGCTGCCGTATTTGGTGAGTATCTCGCTCCCGAGGAGTCCCTCCTTGTTCGGGGCGAAGAACTGCTCGCGCTGGATGTCGCCGAGGCTGTCGAATGCGCCCGCTATGGCGAGGCTCTCTATGGTCTTGCGGTTGCAGGCGTTCGCGGGCACTCTCTCCACGAAGTCGTAGATGGACGTGAAGTTGCCGTTCTTTTCCCTCTCGCTGACTATGGCCTCCACCGCGCCGTCGCCCACGCCCTTTATGCCGCCCAGTCCGAAGACGACCGAGCCGTCATGCCCCACGCCAAAGTCGAGGACGGAGTTGTTCACGTCCGGCCCCTTGACTTTCAGCCCCATGGATTTGCACTCGTCCATGTATTTGGTGACGGACTTGATGTCGTTCTTGCAGCTGGTGAGCAGGGCCGCCATGTATTCGGCGGGGTAGTGGGTCTTGAGCCACGCCGTCTGGTATGACACCCACGAGTAGCACGTGGCGTGTGACTTGTTGAAGGCGTACGACGCGAATTTCTCCCAGTCCGCCCATATCTTTTCGAGCGTCTCGGCGGGGTGTCCGTTGCGGGCGCCCTGGTTGATGAATTTGGGCTTGAGCTCGTTCAGGACGGCCAGCTGCTTCTTGCCCATGGCTTTGCGCAGCTTGTCGCTCTCGCCGCGGGTAAAGTCGGCCAGGAGGCGGCTCAAGAGCATCACCTGCTCCTGGTAGACCGTGACGCCGTAGGTGTCCTTAAGGTATTTCTCCATGCACGGCAGGTCGTAAGTGATGGGCTTACGCCCCTGCTTGCGCTCGATGAACTCGGGGATGTAGTCCATAGGCCCCGGGCGGTAGAGGGCGTTCATGGCTATGAGGTCCTCGAAGACCGTGGGCTGCAGCTCCTTGAGGTACTTCTGCATTCCTGGGCTCTCAAACTGGAAAATTCCCATGGTGCGCCCGTCGGCGTAGAGCTTGTAGACGGCGGGGTCGTCAATCGGGACTTTAAAGATGTCGATATCCTCGCCCGTATGCGCCTTGATGTTCTTCACCGCGTCCTTCATGATGCGGAGGTTTATCAGGCCGAGGAAGTCCATCTTTATGAGGCCCACGCTCTCCACAAAGTGGCCGTCGTATTGCGTGGATTGCATCCTGAATCCCGTTTCCTTGTCGGTGACGAAGGTGATGGGCGCGTAGTTCTTCAGGTCGTCGGCGCCTATTATGATTCCGCAGGCGTGGACGCCCGTCTGGCGTATCGTGTCCTCCAGCTCGCCCGCGTAGCGGAGCATCGAGGAGAGGGTCGGGTCGGGTCCATTGATGGCTTGCGCCATCTCGGGGACGTACTTGAAGCAGTTCTTCAAGTTTATCTTCGGGGCCTTTTTTGTCTTGGGGTCTACGATGTTCTCGGGGAAACGGTCGGGCACGAGGCTCTTCATGTGGTTGACCACGGAGAGCGGCACGTTCTGCACGCGCCCTACGTCGGATATGGCGCTCTTTGTGGCCATGGCTCCGAACGTGATGATGTGGGCCACGGCCTCGCTGCCATATTTCTGCGTCACCCACTCTATTACTTTCTGGCGACCGTCGTCGGCAAAGTCGGTGTCAATATCGGGGAGGGAGATGCGGTCGGGGTTCAGGAAACGCTCGAAAAGGAGGTCGTACTTCAGCGGGTCTATGTCGGTTATTTTGAGGCAGTAGGCCACGACAGAGCCCGCCGCCGAGCCGCGCCCAGGCCCCACCCATACGTCAAGCTCCTCGCGGGCGGCGCGGATGAAGTCCATCACGATGAGGAAGTAGCCCGGGAAGCCCATCGTCTTCATGATGTGCAGCTCGAAGGTTATCTGGTCTATCTGCTGCTGCGTCAGCTGCTCGCCATACCGCTGGTGCGCGCCCTCCCATGCCAGCTTGGCCAGGTAGTCGGCCTCAAGTTTTATGCGGTAGAGCTTGTTGTAGCCGCCGAGTTTCTTGATTTTCTTTTCGGCCGCCTCCTGGCTCAATACGACTTGGTGCTTCTCGTCTTGCGTAAACTCGTCAAAGAGGTCTTTCTCGGTGTATCTCTCGCGGTACTGCTCCTCGGTGCCGAATTCCTCGGGTATGGGGAACTTCGGCATTATGGGGTCGGAGTTCAGGTTTATCTCCTCCACTTTCGCGGCCACCTCCATGGTGTTGGCCAGGGCCTCGGGCAGGTCGGAGAATACGGCCTCCACCTCCTCGGGCGTCTTGAGCCACTCCTGCTTGGTGTAGAAGAGGCGCGAGCCGTCCGCCATGGTCCTGTTGGTCGAGAGGCATATCAGCCGCTCGTGGGCGTCGGCCAGGTCTTTGTTCAGGAAGTGGCTGTCGTTGGTCGCTATGACCTTGACGCCCGTCTTCTTGCTAAGTTCGAGGATGAAGGGGATCACGGCCTGCTGACGCTCCCACACGTCGCGGGCGGGGTTGTCGCCCAGACACGGGAATCGTTGAATCTCAAGGTAATAGTCGTCGCCAAAGACCCCCTTGAACCAGTTGACCGTCTTCTCCGCCTCGTCCATCTGCCGCCCCATGATGAGCTGCGGGACCTCCCCCGCAAGGCAGGCCGACGAGCATATTATGCCCTCATGGTATTTTTCGAGAAGCTCTTTGTCAATACGAGGCTTGCCGTAGAAACCCTCAATCCACGACAGGGAGACAAGTTTGCAGAGGTTGAAGTAGCCCGTCTTGTTTTTGGCGAGGAGGATCAGGTGCCACCCGCTGCGGTCCATCAGGCTCTCCTCGCCCGTCTCGGGGTCTTTCATCTTGACGGTCTTGTCCTTGTCGCTTATCCTGCGGCGCGCGCAGTATGCCTCGACGCCAAAGATTGGTTTGAAAATCTTGCCTTTCAGCTCCTCTGCCTTGGCGCGGGCGGCGTCGCGCTCCTCGGCGGGGAGGCTCTCGTCGTTGGCAATTACGGTCTGCTCCTTAATGGCGTCGCGCGTCTTGCCGTTCACCTTCGCGCAATAGTCGTGAAACTCCTTTACTCCGTACATTACGCCGTGATCCGTTAGGGCTACGGCATACATTCCGCTGGCTATGCACTTGTCCACAATCTCCGGCACTTTGCTCATCCCGTCAAGGATGGAGTAGTGGGAGTGGACGTGAAGGTGTGTAAACTGTGTCATGTGGGGGTGGGGCGAAGAGGGTTGCCCTCCCAAAGTTAGCTTGAATTTCCTTATTGAGTGTGTGGCGGTGTGAAATAAGGGGACGTTGCCACGGCTCTTTCATTTACGTCCTCAAATCATCTTGAGAAACGGACTCCCTCCTGCTCCACCCTCCGCTGGTCTGAAAGACCGTACCTCAGTAGCCGGGTACATTCGCGAAGCGGATGTGTCCCAGTGCAAAACCAAAATGAACGAGACGTTAGCATCGCATAAACCCCTTCGTGTTGGAGTATCTGCTGGTTTTTATCGCTACCTTCGTCAAGAAATTGGAGTGGGTTTCTATTTGATTTGTACACCTTGACATAGTCAAGCTTTTTTGTGTCAAATAGATAGTAAACCTTTAGGTCGCTTATGGCGGATTTGTATGAATTTAGAAACAAATAAAATATGCACCAAAGAATCCTGTCATTCGATTTGTTGAACATCCTCGCATGTTTCTCTGTCATCTGCCTTCATCATAACGGATTAGTTCACGTTTATGACGGCAGCAACGCTTGGTTCGGGGCTCTCGTCGTCGAAGTAATGTTCTACTTCGCCGTGCCCGTTTTCTTCATGTTGTCTGGCGCTACGCTAATGAGGTACAGCGACCGTTATGACACCAAGACATTTTTTAGAAAAAGATTCCAAAGAACACTCGTGCCTTGGCTGGTTTGGTCCGGTATTTGCGGGGGGGTATTACGTTCTTAGCCGCGATTTCTCGACGCTAAATCCCGTTGGCGTAATCAATTGCCTGCTAAACTCCACCTACGAAAGTGTATACTGGTTCTTTATACCGCTATTTTGCCTGTACCTCCTCATGCCGCTTTTGGCCAAGGCAAAGGATGATATTCGGCTTGTCAAATATTTGGCTTTCATATTCTTTCTGATTTCCGGTTGCTACGGTTTCTACTACAAGATAACGGGTAGTACCCCCAATGGGTTTCTTTCAAGCGGAATATTCTTTCCGCTCATGTATGCCATGATAGGCTATGTTTTCAATTATCAGAAGCTGTCGCGACCCCAATATATTTGTCTTTCCATTATATCCGTGGCCTGTCTCGTCCTCCGCTATTTTGTTACGGCGCATTTAAGCGCCGAAATTGGGGCTACCGACAAAACGCTCTTCGGTTACGGTCTTCTAACTGCCGTTTTCCCATCTGTTTGGGTGTTCTATACGGTGAAGAACTTCAACATCTCAGTAAACGATAAGCTGGCGCAAATCATTGTCGAGCTATCGTCATGCTCACTCGGTATCTACCTCATCCACAGGCTCGTTATGAGAATAGAAATGCGCGTTTTCGACATGACCAATGATATGGCTTTATGGCGTATACCAATGACTCTTGTGACCTACGCCACTTGTCTCCTTATCGTTTGGCTCGTCAAAAAGCATAAACTCGGGCGTTTGATATTCCCCTAAATACTTCCCCGACAAGATATGAAACAGCCACGTCGGAAAACGATGTGGCTGTGCTTGTATGTTTCGGTCTATTGGTGTGCACAGTTCTTTCGTTGAAAACTTCCAAGCGGCGTAAAGCATTGTCTTATGTGTTGATTAGTAAGAGAGTAATGGCGCAAGGAGGGACTGTCGCCCAACGTCCTCAAATTCCTCAAAACACGTCATGCGACTGATGCCATCTCTCTCTTGTGAAGAATCGCCTCCCCCCCATGACACCTACACAGGTCACCAAGTCCCTCCTCCCTCAGCGACCGCGTACATACGCCCAGCGGATGTGCCCAGTGCAAAACCAAAATGAACGAGACGTTAGCAAACAACAAAAATCTTGAAACTTTATTCGTTTGGTGGCTTCTTTTTAACAAGATGTTCACTATATTTGCGCTCGTCAAACGAAGAAATGGATGACCAGAGCATTCAACATAACTTCTCTTCTCCGAGTGATTCTTATTCTTCTTGTGCTACCAACATGAGAAGCGGTGAGGAGTGTGCGAATGCCTGGAGGCACGTAATATAAAAGGAAGCCCTTCTCACCACGAGAGGGGCTTCTTTTTTATCCGCTAATCCGCTTCGACAACACGGCTCTCTTGCCTACCCAACACCAAGAACTTAAAGCATAAAACACATAGTCATGGCAGACGACAACCAGTACAAAATCAAGCTCCGCAGCGCCGCCACAACCGAAGGCCGACGCATGGCGGGAGCCCGCGCCCTCTGGGTCGCAAACGGCATGAAACGCGAGATGATGGGAAAACCCATCATCGCCATCGTCAACAGCTTCACCCAGTTTGTCCCGGGCCACACCCACCTCCACGAGATTGGTCAGTACGTCAAGTCTGAAATCGAAAAACGAGGATGCTACGCCGCAGAGTTCAACACCATCGCCGTCGACGACGGCATCGCAATGGGCCACGACGGTATGCTCTACTCCCTCCCCTCGCGCGACGTCATAGCCGACAGCGTCGAGTACATGGTCAACGCCCACAAGGCCGATGCCATGATTTGCATCTCCAATTGCGACAAGATCACCCCAGGTATGCTCATCGCCGCAATGAGGCTCAACATCCCGACTGTCTTCTGCTCGGGCGGCCCAATGGAGGCGGGCGTCCTCGGCAACGCTAAGCTCGACCTCATCGACGCCATGATCAAGAGTGCCGACAAGACCCTCTCCGACGACGAGGTGGCCGACGTCGAGAACCACGCCTGCCCAACCTGCGGCTCTTGCTCCGGTATGTTCACCGCCAATTCCATGAACTGCCTCACCGAGGCCATCGGCCTCTCGCTCCCAGGCAACGGCACCATCGTCGCAACCCACGAGAAGCGTAAGCAGCTCTTCGCCGATGCCGCACGCCTCATTGTCGACAATACCTATAAGTATTACCGCGACGGCGACACGTCCGTCCTCCCCAAGAGCATCGCCACACGCGAGGCGTTCCTCAACGCCATGACGCTCGACATCGCCATGGGTGGCTCCACCAACACCGTCCTCCACCTCCTCGCCGTAGCTTTCGAGGGCGGCGTCAACTTCAAGATGGCCGACATCGACCAGCTCAGCCGACGAGTCCCCTGCATCTGCAAGGTCGCGCCCAACACGCAGAAATACCATATACAAGACGTCAACCGTGCCGGAGGCGTTGTCGGAATCATGGCCGAACTGGCCAAGGGCGGTCTCGTAGACACCAACCTCAAGCGCGTCGACGGCCTCACCCTGAAGCAGGAGATTGAGCAATTCTCAATCCTCAGCCCAAAGGCCTCCGTCAGTGCCAAGACCAAGTACAAAGCCGCACCCGGTGGCAAGTATTGCATCCAGCTCGGCGCACAAAACAACTATTACGACGCCTTCGACACCGACCGCGCAGAGGGCTGCATCCGCGACCTCGAACACGCCTATACCAAGGACGGCGGCCTCGGTGTCCTCTTCGGCAACATCGCCCAAGATGGTTGTGTAATCAAGACCGCCGGCGTCGACGAGAAGATCTGGAAATTTTCCGGCCCCGCTAAGGTCTTCGATTCCCAAGAGGCGGCGTGCGAGGGCATCCTCGGCGGAAAGATTAAGAGCGGCGACGTCGTCGTCATCGCCTACGAAGGCCCCCGTGGCGGCCCAGGTATGCAAGAGATGCTATACCCGACGTCCTATATCAAGAGTATGCACCTCGGCAAGGAGTGCGCCCTCATCACCGATGGCCGTTTCTCCGGCGGCACGTCTGGCCTCTCCATTGGCCACATCTCGCCCGAGGCTGCCGCAGGTGGCAATATCGGTCTCGTCCGCGATGGCGACATCATCGAGATCGACATCCCCAACCGCTCCATCAATGTACGCCTCACCGACGAGGAGCTCCAAGCCCGTCGCGACGAGGAGATGAAGCGAGGCAAGAAGGCCTTCACTCCCCCAGTCCGACAACGCGAGGTCTCCAAGGCCCTCCGAGCCTATGCCGCAATGGTCAGCTCGGCCGACAAGGGCGCCGCTCGCGTCTTAGATTAAGACCCTCTCCCCAAAAGAACAGTTTACACGAATCACCCAACTCCACCAGATGGCTGAACAGCAAAAAATCGGGCAGAGCATGCCAGGGTCTGAGATCCTGATCCGCTCACTGATGGCCGAAGGGGTCGACACCATTTTCGGCTACCCAGGCGGTGCCATAATGCCCGTCTACGACACTCTCTACGATTTCCAACAACAGCTCCGCCACATCCTCGTGCGCCATGAGCAAGGCGCGGTGCATGCCGCGCAGGGCTACGCCCGAGTGTGCGGAAAGACGGGTGTCGTCTTCGTGACCTCCGGCCCTGGCGCGACAAACGCCATCACGGGCATCGCCGACGCAATGATGGATTCCACGCCCCTCGTCGTCATCAGCGGACAGGTCGGCGCGTCGCTCCTCGGTTTCGATGCCTTTCAGGAGACCGATGTCCTCGGCATGACGCTCCCCATCACCAAATGGAGCTACCAGATACGCCGCCCCGAAGATGTCGCTTGGGCTGTCGCAAGGGCTTTCTTCATCGCTCGCACTGGCCGCCCAGGCCCCGTCGTTCTCGACTTCGCCAAGAACGCGCAGGTAGGTGCCGCCGAGTTCAACTACAAGCCCGTCAACTTCATCCGCAGCTACGTCCCTACGCCCGACGTCTCCGACGAGAAGATCCGCGAGGCCGCCGCAATCCTCAATTCGGCACAGAGGCCAATGGTCGTCTACGGCCAGGGCATCATCCTCTCACACGCCGAGAAGGAGCTGGCCGAGTTCCTCGACAAGACCGGCACTCCCGCCGCGTCAACCCTCCTCGGTCTCAGCGCCCTCGATAGCAAGAACCCACACTACAAGGGCATGGTCGGAATGCATGGCAACATTGGCCCCAACATCAAGACCAACGAGTGCGATGTCCTCCTCGCCGTAGGTATGCGCTTCGACGACCGCGTCACGGGTGTAGTCGGAACCTACGCACGCCAAGCCCGGATAATCCATATCGACATAGACCGCGCCGAGCTCGGCAAGATTATCCCCGTCGAGGTCGGTATCGAGGGCGACGCCCGCGAGGCACTCAAGGCCCTGACGCAGATTGTCAATCCCGCCCGCCACGATGAGTGGGAGGCCTCTTTCGACAAGTGCAATGCCGACGAGACAGAGCTCGTCAGCCGCCACGAGGTCGCACCCGGCGCAGGCCATATCCGCATGGGCGAGGTTGTCGATGCCGTCAGCCGCATCGGAAAGTCCGAGGCCATCGTCGTCACCGATGTCGGTCAAAACCAGATGATAAGTGCCCGATACAGCACCTTCTGCCACTCTCGCAGCCTCCTCACTTCGGGCGGTCTCGGCACGATGGGCTTCGGTCTCCCCGCAGCCGTGGGAGCCAAGGTCGCCGCCCCAGACCGCAATGTATGCGTCTTCTGCGGCGATGGCGGTCTCCAGATGACCGTTCAGGAGCTCGGCACGATAATGCAAGAGAAGCTCGGTGTCAAGATTGTGCTGCTCAACAATAACTGGCTCGGCAATGTCCGCCAGTGGCAACAGCTCTTCTTCGGCTCTCGCTATTCGTTCACACGCCTTGACAATCCCGATTTCCAATCCCTCGCCGGCTCATACCGCATCACTCATCGCCGTGTCGAGAAACGCGAGGAGCTGGACGAGGCCGTCAAGCAGATGTTGGCAAATCCCGACGAGCCTTTCCTCCTTGAGGTCCACGTCGAGGAGCAAGACAACGTCTTCCCCATGATTCCGCCAGGCAAGAGCATCACAGACATCATGCTCAACACCAACAACTGGTACGAATACGAGCCCTTGGCCAAAAAGTAATTGGATGTCAAAGACTTAAAGCCAAACCGAAATGCCAGAGCAGAAAGAAAATACACTATACACGGTCACGGTCTACACCGAGAACCAGGTCGGCATACTCAACCAGATTTCCATAATCTTCACCCGCCGAAACCTCAACATCTGGAGTCTCTCCGTGTCGTCGTCGGCCATCGAGGGCGTCCACAAGTTCACCATCGCCTGCCGCACCGACCATAAGACCATCGAGGCTGTCGTCCGCCAAATCGAGAAGCGTATCGATGTCCTCAAGGCCTTCTACTATACCGACAACGAGATCATCTACCAAGAGGTGGCTCTCTACAAGGTTCAGACCGATACAATCTTAGAAAGCCCCGATTTTGAGGAACTTGTGCGCCGCAATAACGCCCAAATCCTCGAAATCAACAGGACCTACACCGTCCTCCAAAAGACCGGCCACTGCGACGAGACACGCCGCCTCTACGATGAGCTGGCACCCTACGGCGTCCTCCAGTTCGTCCGCTCAGGACGTGTCGCCATCACCAAGAGCACCGTCGAGCGCGTCTCCCGCTTCATCGAGCATCAGCAAAAACGTGCCGAGAAAGCACAGCTCCTCACGGCAGCCGATGACAACATGGCCTGATTGTCAGCACGGTCAAGACAATTTCTTATTCAAAGCAAACAACTTAAAAGAATCATAAGCACAACAAAATGGCAAAGATGAATTTTGGCGGCGTCACTGAGGAAGTCATGACCCGCGAAGAGTTCCCCCTCGAGAAAGCACGTGAAATCCTGAAGAACGAGACCATCGCCGTCATCGGCTATGGTGTCCAAGGCCCCGGTCAGGCGCTCAACCTCCGCGACAACGGCTTCAACGTCATCGTTGGCCAGCGTCAGGGCAAGACCTACGAGAAGGCCGTTGCCGACGGCTGGAAGCCCGGCGAGACCCTCTTCTCCATCGAGGAGGCCGTCAAGAAAGGCACCGTCATCATGTGCCTCCTCTCCGACGCCGCTGTCCTCAGCGTTTGGCCCACCATCAAGGAGTCTCTCACCGCTGGCAAGACTCTCTACTTCTCCCACGGCTTCGCCATCACCTGGAACGACCGCACCAAGTGCGTTCCCCCCGCCGACATCGACGTCATCATGGTAGCTCCTAAGGGCTCCGGCACCTCCCTCCGCAGCATGTTCCTCCAGGGTCGTGGCCTCAACTCTTCCTACGCTGTCTATCAAGACGCTTCCGGCAAGGCCCTCGACAAGGCTCTCGCCCTCGGCATCGGCATCGGCTCCGGCTATCTCTTCGAGACCACCTTCCAGCGCGAGGCTACCTCTGACCTCACCGGCGAGCGCGGCTCTCTCATGGGTGCCATCCAGGGCCTCCTCCTCGCTCAGTACGAGGTACTCCGCGAGAACGGCCACACCCCCTCCGAGGCCTTCAACGAGACCGTTGAGGAGCTCACACAGAGCCTCATGCCTCTCTTCGCTGAGAAGGGTATGGACTGGATGTACGCCAACTGCTCCACCACAGCTCAGCGCGGCGCACTCGACTGGTATCCTCGCTTCCACGACGCCATCAAGCCCATCATGCAGTGGCTCTATATGAGCGTCAAGCTCGGCAACGAGGCGCAAATCTCCATGGACTCCAACTCCAAGCCCGACTACCGTGTCGGCCTTGAGAAAGAGCTTAAAGCCCTCCGCGAGAGCGAGATGTGGCAGACCGCTGTCACCGTCCGCAAGCTCCGTCCTGAGAACAACTAAAACAGGTTCGCCTGTAATCCATTCTGAGGCGCGGGGCATAGGCTCTCTCCAATTGTCCCGCGCCTCCCTTTTTCTCCCTACAAATCATGCGCCCCGCGCGACGGCGCAACAACACCTCTCGCGCATTTTCCCCAAAAAAGACGACAACGTCCCAACGCCAAAGGGCAATTTTTCCCACATTTCTCACTCCCATGGCCGGTGCGTCACAGCCGCCGCAAGCCACGGTCTTTTTTAATAATTTAGCATGGACAACAGAGTCTATATCTTCGATACCACACTCCGCGACGGCGAGCAGGTGCCAGGTTGCCAGCTCAACACCGTTGAGAAAATTCAGGTTGCCAAAGCCCTCGAGGCCCTTGGCGTTGACGTCATCGAGGCAGGATTCCCCATCTCAAGCCCGGGCGACTTCAATTCTGTAATCGAAATTTCTAAGGCCGTAACGTGGCCCACCATCTGCGCTCTTACCCGCGCCGTCGAGAAGGATATCGACGTCGCCGCCGATGCTCTCCGTTACGCTAAGCACAAACGAATTCACACTGGCATCGGCACGTCCGACAGCCACATCAAATATAAGTTCAACTCCAACCGCGAGGAGATTATCGAGCGAGCCGTAAGGGCCGTCAAGTACGCCCGTCGCTATGTCGACGATGTCGAGTTCTACGCCGAGGACGCGGGACGAACCGACAACGAGTACCTCGCCCGCGTAGTCGAGGCCGTAATCAAGGCCGGCGCGACGGTCGTCAACATCCCCGACACCACGGGCTACTGCCTCCCGCAAGAGTATGGCGCAAAAATCAAGTACCTCGTCGACCATGTCGACGGCATCGAGAACGCCATCATCTCCACTCACTGCCACAACGACCTCGGAATGGCAACAGCCAACACCATGGCCGGCGTAATCAACGGCGCAAGGCAGACCGAGGTCACCATCAACGGCATCGGAGAGAGAGCCGGTAACACCTCGCTCGAAGAGGTCGCCATGATTCTCAAGTGCCACAAGGGCTTAGGTATCGACACCAACATCAATACCAAGCAGATCTACCCCATAAGCCGAATGGTCTCCAGCCTCATGAATATGCCCGTTCAGCCCAATAAGGCCATCGTCGGACGTAACGCTTTCGCCCACTCCAGCGGCATCCACCAAGACGGCGTCCTCAAAAATCTCTCCACCTACGAGATTATGGACCCCCACGATGTCGGCATCGACGACAATTCCATCGTCCTCACCGCGCGTAGCGGACGCGCCGCACTCCGCCACCGCCTCAGCGAGCTCGGTGTCAAAATCGAGGGCGACAAGCTCGACAAGACATACGAGCAGTTCCTCAAACTCGCCGACAAGAAGAAGGAGGTCAACGACGACGACTTGCTCATGCTCGTTGGCGCCGATGTGGCAAAAGCCAACCACGTGAAAATCGATTTCATGCAGGTCACCAGTGGCGTAGGCGTACAGCCAATGGCCGCAATCGGACTCGACATCGCCGGAGAGAAGTTCACTGCCTCCGCAACAGGCAACGGCCCCGTCGACGCAGCCCTCAACGCACTCAAGAACATCATCCATCGCACCATGACCCTGAAGGAGCTCACCATCCAGAGCATCAGCAAGGGAAGCGACGACACCTGCAAAGTCCACGTCCAGGTTGAGCACGACGACCATATCTACTACGGCTTCGCCGCAAACACAGACATCGTCTGCGCCACAGTCGAGGCCTACGTCGATTGCATCAACCGTTTCCACGCCCCAGTTACCAAGTAATCCATTCAATTCATATTTAGAATAATAGACCACAAGGTCTTACAAAACCAACACAATGAATACGCTCTTCGACAAAATATGGGATTCCCACGTCGTGCAGATTGTCCCCGACGGACCTACGCAGCTCTACATCGACCGTCTCTATTGCCACGAGGTCACAAGCCCGCAGGCTTTCGAGGGCCTCAGGAATAGGGGTATCAAGTGCTTCCGCGCCGACAAGATCTATTGTATGCCGGACCACAACACCCCCACCCACGACCAAGACAAGCCCATCGAAGATCCCGTCTCTCGCACGCAGGTAGACACCCTCGCCAAGAACTGTGAGGAGTTCGGCCTCAACCACTTCGCCATGAATACCGACCACAACGGAATCATCCACGTTGTCGGCCCAGAGCGTGGCCTCTCCCTCCCTGGCATGACCCTCGTCTGCGGCGATAGCCACACCTCAACCCACGGTGCCATGGGTGCCGTCGCTTTCGGTATCGGTACGTCCGAGGTCGAGATGGTAATGGCCTCCCAGTGCATCCTCCAGCAAAAGCCCAAGTCCATGCGAATCAGCGTCGAGGGCACTCTCCAAAAGGGCGTCACCGCCAAGGATATCGCCCTCTATCTCATGAGCAAGCTCACCACCTCCGGCGCAACGGGCTATTTCGTCGAGTACGCCGGCTCGGCCGTTCGCAATCTCACCATGGAGGGCCGCCTCACTCTCTGCAACCTCTCCATCGAGATGGGCGCTCGTGGCGGCTTCATCGCTCCCGACGAGACAACTTTCGAGTACATCAAGGGCCGCGAGTTCGCTCCCACGGGCGAGGCTTGGGACAAGGCCGTCGCCTATTGGAAGACACTCAAGAGCGGCGACGATGCCGTCTTCGATAAGGAGCTCTCTTTCAAGGCCGAGGACATCCAACCCATGATTACCTACGGCACCAACCCAGGCATGGGCATGGCCATCACCGACAATATCCCCGCCATCGACACCATCGACAAGGCTGGACAAGAGTCTTTCCTCAAGTCCATGAACTATATGGGCTTCCAACCTGGCCAAAACCTCATCGGCCATAAGATCGATTACGTCTTCCTCGGCGCTTGCACCAACGGCCGCATCGAAGATTTCCGCGCCTTCGCCTCCATCGTCAAGGGACGCAAGAAGGCCGACGGCGTAACGGCATGGCTCGTCCCAGGCTCGTGGCTCGTCGACCAGCAAATCCGCGAGGAGGGTCTCGACAAGATCTTCGCCGAGGCCGGTTTCGCAATCCGTCAACCGGGCTGCTCCGCTTGCCTCGCCATGAACGACGATAAGATTCCCGCTGGCAAATACGCCGTCTCCACCAGCAACCGCAACTTCGAGGGCCGCCAAGGCCCCGGCTCGCGCACTCTCCTGGCAAGCCCTCTCGTAGCCGCCGCCGCTGCTGTCACGGGCGTCATCACCGACCCCCGCACACTTCTCTAATCCTCACTCACACCTCAAACGGCATCCTAACAATGAAACAGAAATTCAACATAATCGAGAGCACCTGCGTCCCTCTCCCACTCGAGAACGTCGACACCGACCAAATCATCCCAGCTCGTTTCCTCAAGGCCACAACCCGCGAGGAGAAGTTCTTCGGCGAGAACCTTTTCCGCGATTGGCGTTACAATCCCGACGGCTCGCTCAATAAGGCCTTCGTCCTCAACGACCCAACCTATTCAGGCCAAATCCTCGTCGCCGGCAAGAACTTCGGCTCTGGCTCCAGCCGCGAGCATGCCGCCTGGGCCATCGCCGGCTACGGCTTCCGCGTTGTCGTCTCCAGCTTCTTTGCCGATATCCACAAGAACAACGAGCTCAACAACTTCGTCCTCCCCGTCGTAGTCTCCGAAGGTTTCCTCGCCGAGCTCTTCGCGTCCATCAAGGCCAACCCTAAGACAATCGTCAAGGTCGACCTCCCAAATCAGACCATCACCAACGAGGCAACAGGCAAGTCCGAGAAGTTCGAAATCAACGGCTACAAGAAGCACTGCCTCATGAACGGTCTCGACGACATCGACTACCTCCTCACAAACAAGGAGAAGACCGAGGCCTACGAGAATTCTGCCCAAAATTTCTAAAGCAATCTTTCATACAATGCTCGAACTCTTAGACACCACACTCCGCGACGGCGAACAAACCGCTGGCGTATCCTTCAATCACGGGGAGAAACTATCGATTGCTAAAATGCTAATCGAGGAGACTGGTGTCGACCGTATCGAGATTGCTTCCGCAAGGGTCTCCGCCGGTGAGCTCGAAGCCGCGTCCGACATCTGCTCCTGGGCGCGCAAGAACGGTCATCTCGGAAAGGTCGAGATTCTCGGCTTCGTCGATTCGGGCGCATCAGTAGATTGGATTTGCCGCGCGGGCGGTAAGGTCATCAACCTCCTCTGCAAAGGTTCGCTCCGCCACGTCACCGAGCAGCTCCATAAGTCGCCCGAGCAACACCTCGCCGACATCAAGACCAATGTCGATCTCGCTGTCAAGAAAGGGCTTAGGGTAAATCTCTACCTCGAAGATTGGAGCAACGGCATGGCCGATTCACGCGACTACGTCTATTTCCTCATCGACAATCTCCGCAACGAGCCAATCGAGAGGTTCATGCTCCCCGACACCCTCGGCATCCTCTGCCCTCAAAACGCCCTCGACTTCTGCAAGGACATCACAACACGATACCCAAACACCAAGTTCGACTTCCACGCCCACAATGACTACGACATGGCCGTGGCCAATGTCATGGCGGCTGTCCAAGGTGGCGTCTCGGGTGTCCACGTCACCGTCAACGGCCTCGGCGAACGTGCTGGCAATGCGCCCCTCGCATCCGTTGTCGCCGTGATTAACGACATCCTCCGCATCCCCAACTCCATCAACGAGAAGAGGATGAACCACGTCTGCCGAATGGTCGAGAGCCTCTCGGGTATCCGGATTCCCGACAATAAGCCCATCGTCGGCGATTCCGTCTTCACACAGACCGCCGGCGTCCATGCCGATGGCGACAATAAGGGCAATCTCTATTGCAACGCTCTGCTCCCCGAACGCTTCGGACGTGTCAGGCGATACGCTCTCGGCAAATTGTCGGGCAAGGCCAACATCGCCAAAAACCTCCAAGAGCTCGGTATCAACCTCTCCGCTGAGCAAATCAAGCTCGTCACCCAACGCGTCATCGAGCTTGGCGATAAGAAGGAGAGCCTCTCTGCCGAAGATCTCCCTTTCATCGTCGCCGATGTCCTCAGGGGCTCACTCCTCTCCGCCACGCAGGCTCCCGATGCCATCCGAATCGTCAACTACAGCCTCAACCTCACGCGTGGACTCAAACCCGTTGCCACTGTCCGTCTCTCCATCGATGGCCAGGAGTATGAGGACACCAGCCGTGGCGATGGCCAGTACGACGCTTTCATGAAGGCCCTCTGGAAAATCTACGACCGGCTCGGGAGAAACCACCCACGCCTCGTTGATTATAAGGTAGCAATCCCGCCCGGTGGCAAGACCGACGCCCTCGTCGAGACTGTCATCGTATGGGACAACGAAGGACAGGAGATCCGTACCCGTGGTCTCGATGCCGACCAGACCGAGGCCGCCATCAAGGCGACTGTCAAAATGCTCAATATCATCGCAAATAGGTAGTACCAAAAAACACAATAACCAGATGAAATTCAACATCGCACTCCTCCCAGGCGACGGCATCGGCCCCGAAGTCGTCGACCAAGCTGTCAAGGCTGTCAATGCCGTTTGCAAGAAATTCGGCCACGAGGCCACTTTCACCAAAGGCCTCGTCGGTGCTTGCGCCATCGATGCCACGGGAGATCCCTTCCCCGAGGATACTTTCCAAATCTGCCTCAAGAGCGACGCCGTCCTCTTCGGCGCGGTAGGCGATCCTCGCTTCGACAACAACCCAACAGCTAAGGTCCGTCCTGAGAACGGTCTCCTCGCCATGCGTAAGAAGCTCGGCCTCTACGCCAACCTCCGCCCCATGGAGACCTACAAGAGCCTCATCGACAAGTCCCCACTCAAACCCGAGCTCGTCGACGGTGCCGAGTTCCTCTGCGTCCGTGAGCTCACTGGCGGTATGTATTTCGGCGAGAAGGGCCGCCGCGACAACGGCAATACGGCCTACGATACCAATATCTACAGCCGCGAGGAGGTTGAGCGTATCCTCAAACTCGCTTTCGAGTACGCGCAGCGTCGCCGCAAACACCTCACCGTGGTCGATAAGGCCAATGTCCTCGAGTCCTCTCGTCTCTGGCGCGAGGTAGCTCAAGAGATGGCTCCCAAGTACCCCGATGTCACCACTGACTATATGTTTGTCGACAATGCGGCCATGAAGATCGTCACCATGCCCAAGTTCTTCGATGTCCTCGTCACCGAGAACACCTTCGGCGACATCCTCACCGACGAGGCCAGCGTCATCGCTGGCTCCATGGGTCTCCTCGCTTCCGCAAGCATCGGCCTCCACACCAGCCTCTTTGAGCCAATCCACGGCTCCTATCCTCAGGCCGCTGGCAAGAACATCGCCAACCCTCTCGCGACAATTCTCTCCGCTGCCATGATGTTCGAGTACGCCTTCGGCCTCATGGAGGAGGGAAAGGCCATCCGCCAAGCCGTCACGGCAAGCATCGAGGAAGGCTTCGTAACAGAGGACCTCGCCAACGGCGCTGCCGCTCACTCCACTTCCGAGGTCGGCGATTGGGTCGCTGCTCACATCTAAACCTCTAAGGCTCAGCCTTATAAGAAGTCATAAACACCAATGACGCCCACTCTCCCCAACGAGAGCGGGCGTCATTCGTCACCATAAATCTCGGTCCCTATGTCTCAAAACAAAACATCCCTGCTTTTCGTCTGCCTCGGAAACATCTGCCGCTCCCCGGCCGCCGACGGTGTCGTCCGCAAGTTCGCCCTCGATGCCAATCTCGATGTCGAGATCGACTCCGCCGCCATCGGCTCTTGGCACATCGGCAGCCTCCCCGATTCCCGAATGAGGGCTTGCGGCCGCCGCCACGGCTACGATTTCTCCCACCGCGCCCGCCAAGTCTCCCCCCTCGACTTCGACAGATTCGATCTCATCTTCGGCATGGACCAACAGAACCTTGCTGACCTCCGCCGCGTCGCCCCCTCCCAAAAGCATCAGGAGAAAATCAGGCTCATGGCCAATTTCCTCACCGACCATCCCGCCCAAAACTCAATCCCCGACCCATACTATGGCGAAGACGCCGATTTCGAGTTCGCCCTCGAACTTATCGAGGATGCCGCCCGAAACATCGTCCAACGCCTCGCTAACGGCAAGCCTCTCTAATTCCCCCATTATCCCCCCAGTCCCCAACCCCGTACTGGCCCGAAGGGCCATACCTTCAGTAACCTGGTACACACGCGAAGCGGGTGTGCCAGGCCGAAAGCGCAGAAGATGTGCCAGGCCGAAAGCGCAGCGGGTGTGCCAGGCCGAAATAACGCCCGCCTACTCCTCACACACAGATCGCATCACACCCAAGCCCTAAAAACATTTTTTTGCAAATACCGACACTTTCACTACCTTTGCATAGTTAAATGCTATTCCAAAAGATTGTTGCTAAGCTCACTGCCTAACTTTTAGCAAGAGCGACAACTGTAAGAAGAACAATTACTTAGACATATATTAGGCGAGGATCCTGAGATTCTGTTTTCAGGATTCTCTTCTTTTTATATTCTTATCAACCAATTTAAAAAGAGGAGACACTATGTCATCTATGAACTACGTCACAGAAGCCGGACTCAAGAAAATGAAAGAAGAGCTGGCCCAACTCGAAAGCGTCGAGAGGCCTAAGGTCATCGCCGCTATCTCTGAGGCACGAGACAAGGGCGATCTCTCCGAAAACGCCGAATACGACGCCGCCAAGGAGGCGCAAGCCCACCTGGAGGCCAAAATCATGAAGCTCAAAACCACCATAGCAAACAGCCGAGTAATCGACACCTCCAAGCTCGACAATTCGTCTGTGCAGCTCCTTAGCCGCGTCACGATTCTCAACGCCAAGACCAAGGCCAAAATGACCTACACCATCGTCCCAGAGACAGAAGGCTCCGACCTCAAGGCGGGTAAGATCTCCCTCACCACGCCCATCGCCAAAGGTCTCATCGGCAAGAAAGTCGGCGATAAGGTCGAAATCAAAGTTCCCGCTGGTCTCATGACCTTCGAGGTCCTCGAAATAGCTGTCGCTGTTGAATAATTCATATTGTTAATATGGCAACCATATTCTCCAAAATCATCAACGGCGAAATCCCTTCCTACAAAATCGCAGAGGACGAACAAAACTACGCCTTTCTCGACATCAACCCTCTCGCCAAGGGTCACACCCTCTGCGTCCCAAAAATCGAGACTGACTACCTCTTCGACCTCGACCCCGATAGGCTCGCCAGCCTCACCAAGTTCGCGCAACGCGTCGCCAAGGCTCAAAAAGAAGCACTCGACTGCAAACGCGTCGGCGTCGCAGTCCTCGGCTTCGATGTCCCACACGCCCACATCCACCTCGTCCCCATGGACTCCGAAGCCACCCTCAACTTCAAAAACGAGCGCGTCCACCTCTCCGAACAAGAATTCAAACAAATCGCCGAGTCCATAGCCTCCAAACTATAGACCCCGCACACACACACACCACCTCTCCCCACACAACAACCAGCCCCGCCCAAAGCGGGGCTTTCTCATTTTCATGTCCCCCCCCCACACACACGAAACGCCCACTGGGAAGGACGGTCTCCCGACCGTCCATCATACTACACCGCTGAATGAACAGAACCCACGCTGTGCCCCCCTCTCCCCCGACCATCCACATCATACCCATCCACCATAAAAAACCACTTCAAAAAATTTTTCGCAAAATTCCACCCATAATTATTGCAAATCCAAAAATCATTCCTACCTTTGCATTGTCAACAAAACAACAAACCGCCCGCCAAGTAATGATGAACACGGCACATCCCCGACAACGGCTCAAAATCCCAGCCCAATGCCACGATAGATGCCACTCACACCAAAAGCGACAGCGGCAAACAACACACCAATTCAATGTTGACAAGCAAACTAATTTATTAACTTACGCCAAATACATACCCCTATATATACAAATTTGTACTTGGCAATCAAACACATCTATGAAATGGCAGTTTACAAACAAGGCATTCTCGGACCCTTCTCTGGCAAAGTCGGAACAGTTGTTGGCGCTTCTTGGCGTGGTGTTCCGTATATTCGCTCCGTTGCTTCAAAAGTGGCTGACGCCAAAACAGCCGCGCAACTCGAAGTCCGTAACCGACTCAGCGCCGTCACAAGGGCCATCCGACCCTTCCTCGAGTCCATCCGACACGGCTTCATCAATGCGGGCGTAGCTTCCGGATGGCCGCAGGCCGTCAAGGTCAACCGACAAAAGGCCACCAAGACCGTAGGCAACGAGTTCCAACTCTTGCCACAAGACATCATCATCGCCGAGGGCACCGCTCTCTTCGAGGCCTCTGCCTCCCTCTCCGGCTCCAACCTCACCGTCCAGTGGGATGCTCCAACCCCCTACGATGAACTCTACGGTGCCAATGTCTACGTCGCCGTGCTCAACGAGACCTCAGGCAAGGCCCTCAACTACTCGGCCGACATCTCCGCAGGTGAGACTACGCTCTCCGTCGCCTCCATCCAAGAGGCGTCCGATACCGATGTCCTCCATCTCTACTACTTCGCGGCAACGTCCGACCTCGCTTCGCCCTCTGTCCATCAGGCTCTGAGCTAACCTCCCAACGGGGTGGGGGAGGCCCTTCTCCCGCCCCGTTCTTTTACCCAATGCACCAATTCAAACACATCTATTCTCATTCACATCATGTTAACATTCACTCTCTCACGCCAGGAGAACACCGACTCCTATTGCATGGGTCGCCTCTTTGTCGCAGCTGCCAATGAGCAGCCCCGTTTCATCTGCGACACCCTCGAGCCTCCATCACGCCCCTTCAGCCCCTCCGTCAAGGGCAAGACCGCCGTCCCTGCGGGCATCTACAGTCTCGACCTCACCCACAGCCCCAAGTTCGGCCGCCAGCTCCCCATCCTTGTCAATGTCCCGGGTATGTCGGGCGTCCGAATCCATCGCGGCAATGTCCCCGCCGATACCGCAGGCTGCATCCTCCCTGGTAAGTACGTCGCCAATGGCCGGCTCACTCTCAGCACCATCTCCGAGATTGAGATTGTCAATATCTTGCGACAAGACCCCGAGGCCATCATCTCCATCTCCGACGATTTCCTCGCGCCCGAAGTCGTTGACAATGAACCCCTTCGCCCGTTTGCGACCACCGTCCCGCTGCTCCGCTTCTTCCCGTCCGCTCTGCTGAAGCGTCTCGCCGCCTAATCCTCTCTTTCTGAGGGGCTTGTCTCCCCTCGGGTCCCCCTCTTCCGCTCGTCTCTCTCCCTCCGCCCCGCACTGTCCCGCATGGTGCGGGGCTTTTCGCCTCCCCAAAAAAATCCCTACCTTTGTCTCAAAAATTGGGGACTCTCCCATTTCCACCAGACTCACAACACTCCTTCTCATGAGCGACAGCGAAGATCTTACCACCCAACCTTCTGTGGCCTCCTACGGCGAAGACAGCATTAAAACCCTCGAATGGCAAGAGCACATCCGACGACGGCCCGGTATGTATATCGGAAAGCTCGGCGACGGCACTCAGGCCGACGATGGCATCTATGTCCTTATCAAAGAGGTCATCGACAACTCTATCGATGAGTTCATGATGGGGTTCGGTAAGCGTATCGATGTCACGCTCTCGCCCGATGGCCATGTCTCCGTCCGCGACTTCGGTCGTGGCATTCCCCTCGGCTCCGTTGTCGATGTTGCTTCTAAGATGAATACGGGCGGCAAGTACGATAATGCCGTCTTCCAAAAGTCCATTGGCCTCAATGGCGTCGGCATCAAGGCCGTCAACGCCCTCTCCACTTCCTTTACGGTCACGGCTTTCCGCGACGGGCAGATGAAGTGTGTCGAGTTCTCGCGAGGCAAGGTCTCGTCCGAGCATCCCCTTGAGGAAACATCCGAGAAAAACGGCACCCTCGTGCAGTTCACTCCCGATGCCGAGATCTTCGAGAACTACGCCTTCCGCGACGAGTTCATCATCCAGATGCTCAAGAACTACTCCTATCTCAATAGGGGGCTGACGCTCACGTTCAACGGCGAGAAGTTCCAAAGCCAAAACGGCGTCGTCGATCTCATGACCGACAACATGACCGAGGATCCCCTCTACCCAATCATCCATCTTGAGACAGCCGACCTCGAGATCGCCATGACGCACTGCGACCACTACGGCGAGGAGTACTACACTTTCGTAAACGGTCAGCACACCACCCAGGGCGGCACCCACCTCCAGGCTTTCAAGGAGGCCGTCGTCAAGACCCTCCGCGACTACTACGGCAAGAACTACGATGTCGCCGACATCCGCTCAGGCCTCACAGCCGTCGTCTCCATCCGTATCCAAGAGCCCGTCTTCGAGAGCCAGACCAAGACCAAGCTCGGAAGCAAGGACATGAGCCCCGAGGGTGGTGTCTCAATCCGTGCCTTCGTCGGCGATTTCCTCGCCGAGAATCTCGATAACTATCTCCGACGCAATCTCGATACTGCCGATGTCATAAACCGTAAGATTGTCGACAGCGAGAAGGAGCGCAAAGCCATCTCGGGCATTCAAAAGGAGGCGCGCGAAAAGGCCAAGAAAGCCAATCTCCACAACAAGAAGCTCCGCGATTGCACCATCCATCTCACCGACGCCAACAACGACCGACGAGAGGAGACGGCCATCTTCATCACCGAGGGCGACTCCGCTTCAGGCTCCATCACCAAGAGCCGCGATGCCAAGACGCAAGCCGTCTTCAGCCTCCGAGGTAAGCCTCTCAACACGTTCGGCCTCCGACGCGATACCATCTACAAGAATGAGGAGTTCTTCCTACTCCAGAGTGCCCTCAACATCGAGGACGGTATCGACGGCCTGCGCTATAATAAGATTATCATCGCAACCGATGCCGATGTCGACGGTATGCACATCCGCCTCCTGATGATTACCTTCTTCCTCCAGTTCTTCCCCGAGGTCATCAAGAACGGACACCTCTTCATTCTCCAGACGCCCCTTTTCCGCGTCCGCAATAAGAAGAAGACGCTCTATTGCTATTCCGAGGAGGAACGTGACAAGGCTGCTAAGCAACTCGGCGCACAACGCGAGATTACGCGTTTCAAAGGTCTCGGCGAGATCAACTGGCAAGAGTTCAAGGAGTTTATCGGCCCAGGCATCCGCCTCGATACCGTAACTCTCAAGAGCTCCGACTCCGTCCACGAGCTCCTCGAGTTCTATATGGGTAAGAACACATCTTCCCGACAAAATTTCATCATCGACAATCTTGTCATCGAGGAAGACCTCATAGACAAGGATCTTCTCGTCCTCCAAGGAAACGAAGAATAATCACCAAACGCGCATCATGACTACCGACGACACAACATACCAAGACGATAACGCCGAAGAGGCTCTCCCCGTCGAAGATGCTGGCAACGCCCCAGCTTGGGATTCTGACGCTGTCCGGAAGAGCCATCTCCACGGAATGTATAGGCTCTGGTTCCTCGACTACGCCAGCTACGTCATCCTCGAACGAGCCGTCCCGCATATCGACGACGGTCTCAAACCCGTCCAACGCCGAATCCTCCACACCATGAGCCGCATGGAGGATGGCCGCTACAACAAGGTGGCCAATATCGTCGGCGCGACAATGGCTTTCCACCCCCACGGCGATGCCTCCATCGGCGACGCCCTGGTACAGCTCGGACAGAAGGATCTCCTCGTCGATACGCAGGGCAACTGGGGTAACATCATCACGGGCGACGGAGCGGCTGCCCCTCGTTACATCGAGGCCCGCCTCACCAAGTTCGCTCTCGATGTCGTCTTCAACCCTAAGACTACCGTCTGGAAGGAGAGCTACGACGGCCGCAATGAGGAGCCCGTCACGCTCCCTGTCCGTTTCCCGCTCCTCCTCGCGCAAGGTGTCGAGGGCATCGCCGTAGGCCTCGCTTCAAAGATTCTCCCACACAATTTCAACGAGCTCATCGATGCCTCCATCGCCTATCTCGAAGGCAAGCCCTTCACTCTCTACCCCGATTTCCCTACGGGCGGCAGCATCGATGTCTCCAAGTACAACGACGGTCTCCGAGGCGGCTCTGTCCGAATCCGTGCCAAGATCGAGAAACGCGACGCCAAGACTCTCGCCATAACAGAGATTCCTTTCTCCAAGACAACCTCCTCGGTCATCGAGTCCATCCTTAAGGTCAACGATAAGAAAATCAAGATCAAGAAAATTGACGACAATACTGCCGCCAATGCCGAGATTCTTATCCATCTCCCGACGGGTGCCTCCCCCGACAAGACCATCGATGCCCTCTACGCCTTCACCGATTGCGAACTCTCCATCTCGCCCAATGCCTGTGTCATTGTCGACCGTAAGCCCCGTTTCCTCGGCGTGTCAGACATTCTCCGCCACAGCACCGACCGCACAGTCGATCTCCTGAGGCAAGAGCTGCAGATTCATCTCGACGAGCTGGCGCAACAGTGGCACCTCCTCTCGCTCGACAAGATTTTCATCGAGGAGCGCATATATAAGGATAAGGAGTTCGAGCAAGCCGCCTCAACCGACGAGGCTTGCCTCCACATCGACTCTCGCCTGCAGGCCTATTTCAAGGCCAACAATGTCCAGCTGCTCCGCGATGTCACGCACGACGACATTCTCCATCTCCTCGAAATCAAGATGGCCAGAATCCTGAAGTTCAACTCCCAAGCCGCCGACCTCAAACTTGAGGCCCTCGCCAAGGAGATGGCGCAGACCAAGGACCATCTCGAGCATATCGTCGATTTCACCATCAACTATTTCCGCCGACTGAAAAAACAGTACGGCGCGTCCCACCCCCGCCTCACCGAAATCCGCTCCTTCGATAATATCGAGGCCACAAAAGTCGTCGAGCGAAACAAGAAGCTCTATGTCAATAAGGAGGACGGTTTCGTCGGCTACGGCCTTAAAAAGGGCGACTACGTGGCCGATTGCTCAGACCTCGACGATGTCATCATCTTCTACACCGACGGCCGATATGTCGTCAAGAAGGTCGAGGATAAGGTCGACGTCGGAACGGGTGTCATGTATCTCGCCATCTTCAAGAAGAACGATACCCGCACGGTCTACAACGCCGTCTATTCCGATGGCGAGACGGGCATAACCTACGCCAAGCGTTTCACGGTCACGGGTATCACCCGCGACCGCGAGTACGAGACCACAACTGCCACCAAGGGAACCAAGCTCCGCTATTTCAGTGCCAATTCCAACGGCGAGGCCGAGGTGGTCAAGGTTCTCCTCCGTCCCCGAGCCAAGCTCCGCAATGTCGTTCTCGATTTCGATTTCGCTACGCTCGCCGTCAAAGGTCGTGCCTCGCGTGGAAATGTCGTGACAAAGAACGAGGTGCATAAGGTCGTCCTCAAACGACGCGGTGAGAGTACTCTCGGCGGAAGGCAAATATGGTTTGAGAGGGAGACGCTCCGCCTCAATCCCGATGGCCGTGGAGACCTCCTCGGCGAGTTCGGACCCGACGATAAGATTCTTATCATCACCACCTCTGGCGAAGCCATTACCTCGGGCACTGGCTTCGAGCAACACTTTGAGGATAACATTCTCAAAATCGAAAAGTTCGACCCACACAAGGTCTGGACCGCCATATACATCGATGGCGAGACCAACCTCCACTACATCAAGCGTTTCAAGGTGGTCCTCTCCGTCCGCCCTGCCAATTTCATCGGCGAGAATCCCAAGAGCCGGCTCATTGCCCTCTCCGACGAAGATCATCCACTCTTCTCCCTCACCTACGGCGGTGCCGACAAGTGGCGTCCCGCTGAGCAAATCGATGCCTTCGAGTTCATCGCCGAGAAGGGCATCAAGGCCAAAGGCAAACGCCTCGCCCTCTACGAGGTTGGCAAGATCAAGGAGCTCGAACCCCTCATCCCCACCGTCCGCAACACTCAGCCCGACGACGACGCTTCGTCTCCCGACGATTCCCCCGAACCCGATCCCGCACCCGAGCAGACCCTATTCTAAAGCGTCTTGCCCGCCAATCATCCCACGAGATGCGGAATCCCCCAACGATTCCGCATCTCATTTTTTCTGCAATTCCCGTTTACCTATCGCCTCCAAATGGTATATACTCATAGCGAACCACCACATCACAAACTCATTCTCACAAGGGGGACGCAAAACCCCAAAGATGTGGCCCATAAACTCGCAACAGTGTTTACCTCAGAAGAACGAAGCGAAATGGAAAACTCTCTCACCTCCGTCAAATATCGTCTGCGTAAGTGCCTTGCCACTCTGCGCCTTAGTGAAGTCGTTACCGTGTTGCTATTGGTGGCTTCGTTCTTGTCCCCAGCCTTTAGCCTCTTGTCCGATGTCTCCTCCGACGTTATCCCCGACGTGTCTGCTTATCTGAAATGGCTAATTGTTGCTTTCGCCAGCTGTTCTTCCGTCGCTCGTACTCTTCAGAAACCGCTGGCCTGCCAGTCGCAACATTGGCTTGTCGACGTAATCGCCATTTGCTCCGAGGCAATTTAACTCCGACAATAAACCACGTCATCATCACCTTCCTCACGCCTCCCCCAGTCCCACCCACTACCGGCCCGAAAAGCCATACCATCCGTAACCTGGTACACACGCGCAGCGGGTGGACCAGACCGAAAGCGCAGCGGATACACTCACCCATAGAGCGCAGCAGGAGACCCCACCCTAAAGCGCAGCGGATATGCCCAGACCGAAAGCGCAGCGGGTCCGCCCGACCAGAGAGCCATCAGCCTCTCCCCAGTCCCCAACCCTGGACTGGCCCGAAGGGCCATACCTCAGTAACCTGGTACACACGCGAAGCGGGTGTGCCAGGCCGTAGAGTGAAGCTGCTGTGCCAGGTCGAAAGCGAAGCGGATACACCCACCCATAGAGCGTAGCGGGTGTGCCAGGCCGAAAGCGCAGCGGAATGTGTTATTTCGCTATTTTACTCTCTTCTCCCACTCCCTCAACACGCTCTCCGCCAACCAGTCAGCTCTCTCCAACCTGTCGTGCAGCAAGACAATAGCCCCTGGCCCCATCTCCTCCACCACACGCTCCAAAACCTCCTCACGAGGGTCGTCGCAAGTGTCAAATGAGCGGACGCTCCAACCTACGGCCCTATACCCCGTATTCCGCAATGCCGATGCCATAAAGTGCGTACAGATGCCCAGCGGCGGACGAAACAATGTCGGCCTGACTCCGCATGCCCGCTCCACAGCATCGCCACATTTTCGGATCTCCTCCTCCAAGTGTTCACGTCCCAAGAAGTTGGCGTATGGCGAGTGGCTATATGTATGATTCCCCACCTGATGCCCACGACGCACAATCTCCCTCACAATCTCAGGATGCGCGTCCACTTTCTCCCCAATGACGAAGAATATCGCCTTCTGCCCATGTCTGTCGAGCACGTCCAACACTTTGGGCGTCATCTCCGGGTCCGGCCCGTCGTCAAAGGTCAGCAAGATTCCCTCGCTCGGCTCAATCTCGCATTGCGCGTCAATGAATACACCGCTGCTAATCGAGGCCGAGGCATACACCCAAAATCCCAAGACTCCAACAGCCAATACTATGGCCGCCGTTAAAATCCAATTCTGCATTTTGCTCCTGTCGTTTCGTATGTTGTAGTCTCTTTTCGTTCTATCGCGTCAAGAAGGCGCATCGCGCTTGCCGTCGGAAATGCCCAGTCGCTTTTCTCAATTGGCCATCTCTCCGTTGTCGGACAGATTTCCTCAATCGTACCTATGCCCCCTTCACGCCCCATCAGGACTGCCGCCACGCCTTCGCCAGCCGCAATCCCATGTCTCGCGCAGCCCATCCGGTCCACAATTGTGCGTAGGGTAGGGGTCAGCTCGTCCCCAGCCACGAGAAGCACGGTCTCCGCCTCGCCGCTCGTAATAAGCATTTGGCAGAACACCAATGCCGCGCCAACCGACCTCCATCCATCGGCAAACGTCATGTTCGCGCCCTGACTTCCGGTCATGATGGCTATGCTGCTCCCAATGGAGTTAAAGGTCGATTGCATGAATGGGGTGGGGGACATCATCTCTTCTCCCGCCGATACCATCTGACCCAACAGCTTCTCCGAGTCGGCCAGGAATCCATACCCCGTGGCGCACACAATCGCGTCAGGACAACCAATGCCCCCCTTCACGAGGCAATCCATTCCCGTCGCGACGCCCATCTTTATCAAGCGGCTCATGCGCCGCCGTGTCCCAGCGTCCGCAATCAACCCCTTTATGTCCGTCGCTTCCGTGTATCGCGTAGCCGACAATATGCTCATCCCGCCACTGCTCATGCTTTCCTAAGTATTAATACCGTGCAGTTGCCTCCAAAGCCCAACGAGTTACTCAATGCGTACTCGCTCTCCGTGGCCTTGTTCTCTCTCAATGCCGATGTGTGTCCCGCCATGGGTGTCGTGAGGCCCGCGCTCGCCCACGCCACGCCTTCGCGCAGTCCCAATAGGCAAAACACGGCCTCCAACGCCCCAGCTGCGGCAAGCGTATGCCCCGTAAGCCCTTTTGTCGACCCGAATAGCGGCATTTCGCCACCCCATACGCTCTCTATGGCCGCCATTTCCGTCGCGTCGTTGTTCGGCGTGGCTGTCCCGTGGAGGTTTATGTATCCAATTTCCGCCGGTGTCACCTTGGCCCTCTTCATCGCCTCGCGCATCGCCTTCTGACATCCTCTCCCTTCGTCGCTCATCGCCGTCTGATGGTGTGCGTCGTTGGCGTTGCTCCATCCCGATAGCCATCCCGTGGCCTTCCGGCTGTCGTCGGCTGTCATCACGATGTACGCCGCACCCTCGCCAAGGTTAAGACCGTCGCGCCCCTCGCTCAGGGGGTGACAAGCGTCGCCGCTCAATATCTTCAACGAGTTGAAGCCCCCAAGGGTGAAGGCGCAGAGCGAGTCCGCTCCGCCGGCAATGACGGTCTCCGCCATCCCTGTTTCAATCATCATCGCGCCGGTCATTATGGCGTTAGCCCCACTTGAGCAGGCGGTGCTGATGGTTGTCCGCCATCCGCCAATTCCCAAGGCTTCCGCCATTTCGTCGGTATGGTTCGATGTCGGATGTCGCCATGCGTGACGTAGCCGCCCCCGCCCATTGTCGTCGGCAAATGGCGCGTAGAATAGTGGTGTCTCGCGCATTCCGCCCGTCGTCGTGGCCGAGATGAGTGCCGTCTTCCCGAGGGAGGCTGTGTCCAATCCCGCGTTCTCAATGGCTTCCCGGGCGGCCATGGTGGCCAATAGTGTGGTGCGCCCATGCGCTCCCGCCTCCATGCCCAATTCCCGAGCCATCTCCATGTCCGTCAGGTCCACTTCGCCCACGGGTACGCCAAGGTGGCTCACGCAGTGCCTCATGTCGCCAATGCCGCTACGCCCCGCGCGCAATGATTCAAGCGTCGCGTCAAGCCCCGCGCCAATGGCGCTCACTGCGCCCATGCCTATTATCCTCACTCTCCCGTGCGCCATCTTGCCCAGTGGTGGTCTATTTCTTCGAGTGTTGACCAATATATTCAGCCATCGCGCTCACCGACTTGAAGATTGGCCGAGCCTCAGCGGCCGTGGCGAGTTTGATGCCATACTCCCGCTCCAAGAGCAATATCAGCTCCAGCGCGTCGATTGAGTCCAACCCAAGTCCCTCGCCAAAGAGCGGGGCGTCGTCCTCAATGTCCTCTGCCGTAATGTCTTCAAGATTAAGGGTTTGTATTATTTGCTCTTTCAGTTTCTCTTTCGTGAAGTTTTCCATTTTCCGATAGTTAGTTGGTTTCTATTAGTTCGATGTGTAGTTCATATCTGTCGGCCAATTTCTCGCACCATCCGAATATGGCCTTTTTTGTGCGGCTCATGTCGAGCATCTTCGTGCCAATGCGGCGCAATTTCTCGTCGTCGCGCTGTGGCATGATCACGAAGAGGCTCTCGCCGTGTATCTTATGGCGGATGCTTATCTCGCCAATTACGATGTTCGGAAGTGTGTATACAAATTTCGCGGGGCTTGCCGTCCCGTCCTCCATTTGGCGGATATACGCGATGTCGGTGTCCAATGAGCCGGAACGATTGGCCATCATTATCGCCATGTCACGCCGCTCGTCCTCGCCGAGCTCAACATCCCGCAACAGGTACTCAGCCCCAAGATACCCCATTTTACAAAGGTCGTCCATCTTGAAAAACTTGAGGTTCGGGGCGTCAAGGTTGTGATACGCGTCGCGCACAAGGCTGTCAAAGTCCCGTTCACGCCCGTCGCCCAATGCGTCCAGCCCGTCCACGAGTATTCTCCCGCCGCGGATGTCCACGCTTCGGACTGTGCTCAGCTCAACGTCCCGACACGCGTCAACGTCCCGACCGTCACATCCTTTGCTCATGACGACGGCGGCGTTACATCCCCCAAATCCAGAGGCCGTCTTGACGCAATATGTGCCTTCGATTTTCTGAGGCTCGCCACTCACTTTCAGGCTTTTGCTCACCCCGAGGGTCTCAAAGCCCAGTGTGGGCAATATCTCCCCGCGATGCAGTTCGTCGTCGCATACCATCAGCTCTATCAGACCCGATGCGCCCAGTGTGTGGCCCAGATACGGTTTCAAGCTGTTAACAGGGCTTCCCGCCATTCCCGCAAGGTCAATGGCTTTGGCCTCCATCTCGTCGTTATACGCTGTGCCAGTCCCGTGGGCGTTTACAAAGGCTACCTCTTCCGCCCGCCTATGGCTCTGACCTACGGCCCTGCGGATTGCTTCCGCCAATGGCTCGCCCGTACGCGATGGCCCGGATATGTGGTTGGCGTCGTTGCTCAACGCTCCACCCTCAATCACGGTCTCTGCTCCGCCCGTGGCTCTGTTGGTGAATAAGATGCTCCCCGCCGCTTCGCCCAGGCTAAGCCCGTCACGCCGCGCGTCGTAGGGTACGCAAGGCCTCGCGCTCACCGAACGGAAGCCCAAGAAGCCGCTCGTGACAAAGCGGCTCGATTCGTCCAACCCAACAACAAAGATGTCGTCATACTCCCCGCACCTGATAAGCCGCGACGCCACAATGGTTGCCGCGACGCCCGAGATGCATGCGTTGCATATCACGATTGGCTCAGCCCCAATCCCCGCTGCGCGGCAGATCCGCTTCGCCATTTCGTATATGAATATGCGCGACGCCTCTTCAGGTGCCGATGTCCGTGCTTCGGCAATGTTGCCCTTTGTCGTTGAGATTATTATGCCCGTCCGGCGGCCATCCGTTGCCGTCCATCCGTTGCCCTCCATGCAGTTCTTCAGTGCGTCAACACCCATGGCTTCAAGCCGCGAGAGGCTCTCTGTCGCTTGTCTGTTGGTGGCCTGTTGGGCAAAATATGTCGTCCCGTCGTCCCACTCTTGACGACGCAATGCCGTGCGCCCTTCGCCCATCTTGGCAAGGGTGTCGCTCATGTTTTCGCCATATCCGCTTATGAGGCTCTTGTGCAGGCCGACGTACGTTTTCATCCTATTTGTTCAGCCAACGCTTTTTCCATTCAACGAAGAAGTCCGGGTCGGCGTACTGAATCTCGCCCTCGGCCGTCATGAATAGCTGCGTTGTCTGCGCTACGGCCATTATGGCCATGTCCGATTTACGGTATACGACGTATTCAAATATCAGTTTTGCGCCTTCTGAGTATATGTATCGCGTCTCTACAATCGCCCTGTCGCCGCAACGGAGGCTCTGTCGGTAGTCAATGTTCAGGTTCACCACCGGGGCCACATATCCCGTCCGGAAGTAGTCCGCGTAGCCAACGCCAGGGTACGTGATACCAAAGTGTTCGCGCCCGTCTTCCAAAAAGGCGACGTAGCTGCCGTGCCACGCCACCTTCATCATGTCCACTTCGCTAAACCGCACGGTCAGTTCTATCCTGTCCGTCAAGGCCGCCTCGTGGAGCTTCAATCGCTTGGTTATCATCGCCTTATTGCGGAGTCGCTACTTTCATTTTCCCTTGGGCAATCACTTCGTCGCCCACGCGTACCGTTATCCCTATCAGGCTCACGTCGCCCACCTTGGCCTCAATGGCAATGCTCGTCCTGATGCTCTCGCCCACGCGAGGCAATCGCGAGATGGTGTATTTGTTTATCGCGCCAATCAGGCCAATGGGCACGTTCAGCCCGCGCATGACGCAGTCGTAACCAATGTGCAACGCGCCGCTCTGAGCCGTGTGCTCAATCAGGGCGCCGTCCATCAGCCGACCGTCTTCCACGAAGATGCTTGCCCCGTCCACGGTCAGGCCCGTCTCGCTCCGGTCCGATTCAAAGCTGTACAGCTTGTCCACCATTACGATGGGCTCGCGCTGGGGTATGTATCCGCAAATCTGCTCTTTGCCGTCCAATATCATCTCTCTAATGTTTTAATTTTCAATGTCAAAATAGTCGTAGAAGTTGAACCATTGGCGAGGATACCGTAGCACCATCCGCTCCAATTGTTCTACAAATGCGCTCTGCAAGGCCTTCGCGTCGGCACGCCGCCCGCTCTCGTTTTTCAATACCTTGAAAAATATCCGGTATCGACGCCCGCTCTCGCGCATCACGAAGAAGAAGGCCATCGGCACTCGCAAGGCCGAGCATACGTCAAAAGGCCCATTGGTAAATCGGGCCTTATGACCCATGAAGTCCAATACCCGCGTCGGAGATCCCGTCATGTATCGGTCGCCCATGAAACAGACAAATTCTCCTCTGTCCAACGCTCCCTTGATTTCCATGATGCTCTCAAGCCAGTCGCGTTTCAAGGGGATTAGGTTGAAGCTCCGCCCTTGGCTCTCGCGCTCAATGACGCTCTCTATCTCTTCATGCTCGTTGTTGAAGATCGTCACGTTCATCCGCTTGCCAAATCGGGCAAAGAATGGCGCGCCGCACTCCCACGACCCAATGTGCCCGCCCACAAAGATGGCGGCAACACATTCCCCTTTGTCGCCGTCCACAAATAGCCCGTCTATCTCCTCCTCACCCTCAATCTCATAATGATATTGAGCCGAGAGGCCCTGACCAATGGCTATTTTGTCAATTATGCACTGCCCAAAGGCGTAATAAGTCCCGAAGATTTCAACAACCGAACGCCACACGCCCAGCCCGCGAATCCTTCGGCAAAAACGCCACGTGGCCCGTGTTGCTCTGGGTGCAAAGACAACAAAATACGGCACGACAAGAGCCAGGAGGGCATACGCCGCCCCCAACCCCGCGTGCCGTACCAACATGACGAAACACCATGTGCCGAACGTGCCGCCGCGCGACTGTCCGTTCCATTTCTGTTTCGCCGTCTCAGCCATTAAGTTTGCTCGCTATTAATGTCTTGAGGTCGCCAAGTGTCTTCGCTTTGACCATCTCTTCGCGACTCAGCTTGACGCCAAACTCGCTCTGCACGACTATGGCCAGGTCGACCATGTCGAGGCTGTCTATGCCAAGCGTCCCGACCAGGTCGGCGTCGTCACTCATCAGGCTCTCGGCAATTTCAAATTCCGATCCCAATGCCTTCCGAAGCCTGGCGTCTACGTCCGTTGTGTCAGCCACGGCTTAGGTGTATAAACCGCCGTTTATCGAGATGACTTCGCCCGTAATGTAGCCAGCTTTCTCCGAGGCAAGGAATGCCACGAGGTCGGCCACTTCCTCAGGCTCGCCAAAGCGGTTGGCGGGGATGGTCTTCTTCAGGCTCGCCTCGTCAAGGTCTTTCGTCATGTCCGAGTGTATGAAGCCGGGGGCTACGGCGTTGACGGTCACGCCCTTTCGTGCCACCTCTTGTGCCAATGCCTTCGTGGCGGCAATGAGGCCACCCTTCGATGCCGAGTAGTTGGTCTGACCCGGCAGGCCCTTAAGTCCGCTCAGCGATACCATGTTGACAATGCGGCCCCATTTCTTAATCAGCATCGGCTGGAGTAGGGGCTGCGTTACGTTGTAGAAGCCGTCAAGGGTGATGCGCAATACTTGGCTCCAGTCCTCGTATGGCATGAAGACCATCAGGTTGTCGCGGCGGATGCCGGCGTTGTTCACCACGACGGCAATGTATTCACCGGCGTGAGATTTCTGCCATCCCTCAATGGCTGCCGTGGCCTCTTCACGATTGGCTACGTCAAAGGGCAACAGCTCGCCGTCCGAACCCGCTGCGCGTACCATCGCAAGGGTCTCTTCGGCCTCTGCCTGACCCTTGCGGTAGTTGATGATTATCGTGTAGCCCTCTTTTGCCAAGGCCACACTCACTGCGCGGCCAAGTCCGCGGCTTCCTCCTGTGACTAATGCGTACATATCTCGTTTCCTGTTACTTATGTTTCGGTTTGTTTGTTCTTATTTCTTGCCGTCCGCGTCTTGACCCATGATAAGGCGTTCAACGGCGGCTATCTCTGTGTAATGCTCTCGGTCGGCGCTGAATGTCGCGAAGACGCTTCTTATCGTGTCATACACTCTCCTGCTCGATTCGCCCAACCTGTCGTACACTTTGCGACAGTCCACCGCCTGACACATCGTCATCAGGTTGATTGCCATGACCGTCGCCGCGTTGTCAATCACTTTCCGGCAGATTAGTGCCGAGTTCGTCCCCATCGAGACTATGTCCTGATTGTCGTTGTTACACGGTATGGTGTGGACGTACATGGGGTTGCTAAGCGTCTGACACTCAGCCGTAGTGCTCGTGGCCGTAAATTGGCAAGCCTGCATCCCGTAGTCGAGCCCAAGCCTCCCCAGGTTCACAAAGGGTGGCATGAGGCCGTTCACCTTGTCGTGGAGCATATAGTTTGTCTGACGTTCCGCAAGCTGGGCTATGCGCGTCATGACGATTTTCAACTTGTCGTTTTCAAGCGATATGTAGTCCCCGTGGAAGTTTCCACCGTGGAATACGTTGCCAACCTCAGGGTCAACAATTGGGTTGTCGTCAGCCGAGTTGACCTCCAGCTCCACAATGCGGGCCATGTTTTCAACGGTCTCCCACACTGGCCCAACAATCTGAGGTATGCACCTGAGGCTGTAAAACGGCTGTACCTTGTGACCGAAGTCCCCCTCGTGACGCCCCGTGTCGTGATACAGCTCTTTGTCGCGTTTCCGCAAGAGACCGCTGCCTTGCGCCAAGCTGCGCATACGCTCCGCGACAATTTGCTGACCGTCCTGTCGACGCACGGCGTTCAGCCGCTCGTCCATCAGGTCGTCATAGCTCTCCACAATCTCGTTGAGCATCACCGACCCGGCTATCGCCCAGTCCACAAGCCGCCGAGCGTCATGCACGTTTGTCAACGATACGCCCGTCATCATGCTTGTGCCGTTCACGACAGAGAGGCCGTCGCGTCCCCTGAGGGTCAATGGCTTAAGCCCACGCTCCGCCATCACGTCGCCCGTCTCGCGCCACTCCCCGCCATAGTTCACTCTCCCCTCGCCAATAAGGCAGAGGGCCAGGTGGGCCAATTGCACAAGGTCACCGCTCGCGCCAACGCTCCCATGCTGAGGAATGTAGGGGTAAATGCCAAGGTTGATGAATTTCGCCAACAGCAACACCACCTCGGGGCTGATGCCCGACCGGCATTGCATGAAGGTCATGAGGCGCGAGATCATTGCGCCCCGCACCGCCACGAGAGGCATCGCCTCGCCAGCTCCGCACGAGTGGCTCCGGACAATGTTATATTGTAGTGCGATAAGGTCAGCATCCCCCACTCGATACTGGGCCATTGGCCCAAATCCCGTGTTGATGCCGTAAATAATCTTGTCTTGCTTGAATGTCTCGAGGAATGTGTGGCACAATGCCACAGAGGCCATGTCCGCCTCCGGTAGCTCTATCGGCTCGCCGGAATACAGGATGCCAAATATGTCTTTCAGGTTGAGGTACATCTCTTGACGTCTTCTTTGCCGCGGTATTCTGTTTCAACCTTTCAAGCCCGGGCTGATTTTTTCCCAGGTTCTCCGCCGCAAAGTCACAAAAATACGAAATCTTTATATGATTAATGACCTTTATCGCCCAATGCGTCGTCCCTATTCAAGGGGTGTCGTGTGGTTTGGCGTCTTTACCGAGACGATGCTGTCCACCACATATTCGCTCATGCCTCGCCACATCAACGCGCCTTTATATTCCCGATAGTGCAGCTCCACAAGCTTACCAGAGCAGCGCATCAGCGAGTCGGCAACGTCCTTGCGCTCAACCGAGAAGTCAAATTCATTCGATACCAATGACCCTTGACCAGCCCGAAAGCCCGATTGGATTAGTCTCCCCTCGTACGTCTTGAAGATGTAGCCCTTGTACGTGATGAAGTTTAATTCGCCAGCTTTAACGCCTTCGCCAAAAACCCAAAAGTACCTGAATCCGATAGTCAAGCCCGCCACGACTATCAATACGATAGCTGCGACGCATCCTATTTTCTTAAGCATCTTTGTTTTGCCCGTTCTTTGTGCGACTCGTGCCACGTTCTGCGGAGCATACCGCTTCAAGATGACCGATGTCACGATTTTAAAATGTATATTTGCGTGTCTTGGGTCGCGCTTTGAATGCGCTCCTCCAAACAACTTACCCTAAGCGAAGTTAATCAACTTTTTAGCAATCAACGACAGATGACCAAACTAAGCGTCAATATCAATAAAATTGCCACCATACGCAACGCCCGCGGTGGCAATATGCCAGATGTCACAAAAGCCGCTGTCGACATCGAGTCTTTCGGCGCAGACGGCATCACCGTTCACCCAAGGCCCGACGAGCGTCATATCCGCTACGCCGATGTAGCCGACCTCAAGAAGGTGCTCAAGACCGAGTTCAATATCGAGGGCAACCCCAATTCCCGTTTCCTCGATCTCGTCATCGAGACGCGCCCAACGCAAGTGACGCTCGTCCCCGATGCCCCCGACGCTCTCACAAGCAGCGCCGGATGGGATACCAAGACCCACCAGGACGAGCTGACCGACATCGTCAAGGCTCTCCATGCCGCCGGCATCCGAGCCTCCATCTTCGTCGATCCCAATCCCGAGATGGTCCAGTACGCCGCCAAGACAGGTGCCGACCGCGTCGAGCTTTACACCGAGCCATACGCTTCCGCCTATCCCTCCGACCCCGAGGCCGCCGTTAAACCCTTCGTAGCCGCAGCCCTGGAGGCGCAAAAGCTCGGTCTCGATGTCAATGCCGGCCACGACCTTAGTCTCGACAATCTGAAGTTCTTCCTCGACAAGATTCCTTTCGTGAAGGAGGTCTCCATAGGTCATCAGCTCATCTGCGATGCCCTTTACCTCGGTCTCAATGAGACTGTCCGGCGCTATCTCGAAATCGCTCACCAGGTTCGTTAGTCTTAGTGTTCTACGGGAGCTAATGTCACTTCGCCTCGCCTTCGCTCTTCTCGCGCTGTCTCTCACGCACGTCCTCCTGAGGGCGCAATCTTTTGCGGAGTCTTCCGTCTTGGCGTCGGGCAAGTGGCGTAAGGTGTCGGTCTCGTCGAGTGGTGTCTATCGCCTCACGACGTCCGATCTCCAGAAGATGGGTTTCTCCGATCCCGCGTCTGTCCGTATCTACGGCGCGGGCGGCCGACAGCTCTCTTTCATCGTCGGCAACGACTCCCGCGATGACGTGACGCTCATCCCCGCGCACCACGATGCCAACGGCGTCGTTTTCTACGCCGAAGGCCCCGATGTCCATGCGCTCCAGTCCAATAATTCCTACCTCCCCGAGCTGAATGTCTATTCCCGCAAGGCGTTCTATTTCATCACCTCTTCCTCCGCCGACGACTCTTTTCCCGATAGCGACCCCGCCTCACCTCCCGCCAATTCCACCCCGATAACGACCTACGACAATGTCTATGTCTACGCCCCCCAGTCCACAAACATCAGCTCCACAGGGTGCGAATGGGTAGGCGCAAAGCTCACGTATTCAAAGAGTTCTCTCACTCTCTCCCCCAATCTCACCCTCTCACCAGGCTCCGAGGTGGATGTCAATTATCGCGTCTGCCACAATGTCGATGCCGCTCTCACTCTCTCGTTCTCTCTCAATGGCGATGTCGTAGCCACCAATTCCCTCTCCCCAACCACGCAGAGCTACACCCTCTGGTCCTATACCACCAAGAAGGATAAATACGCCCCGACTTCCACAACTCTATCTTCGGCAACGTTCTCCGCTCCAATGACTTATGACGACAATGGCGTGTGGATTTCCTATCTCACTCTCTCCGCGCAGTCGCCGCTCGATGCGTCGTCGGGCTGTCTCCTTTTCCGCTCTGCTTCCCAGGCCCGCTCTGCTTCCGATGTCGTTTTCTCAGTGGCCAATTTCCCCTCCGATGCCGTCATCTGGGATGTCACCAACCCCTCTTCCCCTTCCCGCGTAGCGACTCAGGTCAGTGGCTCTTCCGCCACTTTTGCCACTCCAGGCGGCTCACTCCGCGAGTTTGCCCTTTTCTCCCCGTCGGCTTCACTGCCTTCGCCGTCCGACGAGGGCGATGTCGCCAATCAGAATCTCCACACCCACCAGTCTGTCAATTATTTAGTTGTCACCTCTTCTCGCTTCGCCGATGTCGCCGCCAAGTTCTGCGCCCTCCACGAGCGTGTGCAGGGTATGTCGACGCGCGTCGTCCTGACGACGGACATCTTCAACGAGTTCGCCGCAGGCCGAGCCGATGCTTCTGCCATCCGCAATTACATCAAGATGCTCTACGACAGGGGCTTAGGCACGTCGTCCGAATTGCAAGCGGTCTTCCTCCTCGGCTCCGGTTCCTACGATAATTTCGATGTCGATGCCGAGGCCTATGTGGTTCCCACCTACCAGACTTCCAATTCCAGCAGCGAGATTTACAGTTACCCGATAGAAGATTTCTACGGATGGCTCGAAGACGGCGAGGGACGCAGCGAGTCGCAGTCCACCGTCGATGTCGGCATTGGCCGTCTCCCTGTCGTCTCTCTTACCGAGGCCGAAGCCTATTTCGCTAAGGTTCAAGCATATATGGAGTCTCCCACACAAGGCGATTGGCGAGCCAAGGCGGTTTTCGTCGGTCTTCAAGGCGATTCTAATGAGCACCAGACCTACGCCAATTCGCAAGCCACTTTCTTCGAGGAGGAGAATCCCGATATGGAGACAATCCGCAATTTCGCCGAGGCCTATCCCGCCGTCAAGAAGTCTACGGGTACGTCGTTCCCACAGTCCGTCACCGATGCTCAAAATCTCGCGTCGTCAGGGTGTTCGCTTTTCCACTATACTGGCCATAGTTCCGTAACAACCACAGGCAGCAATTACCTTAGCTACGATTTCGTCTCCAATCTCCAAAATTTCTCCACGCCCTTCGTGTTTGTCGCCGCTTCGTGCAACACCTCCCCATTCGACCATAATCACATAACTCTCACGTCCTCAGGCCTTTTCAATCCCAATGGAGGCTTCATCGCCACTTTCGCAGCGACGCGCGAGGTCTACGGTAACGGCAATTACAATGTCACCCGCCAGTTCGTCAAGCATCTCTATGCCACCGATGCCGACGGCAAGCGTCTCACCATGGGCGAGGCCATGAAGCAAACCAAGCGCAAGGCGACAAAGGGCGCTGGCTCTCTCAAGTTCATTTTGCAGGCCGACCCCGCCGCGGTGATTTCCACTCCCGTCGACGGATATGTTGTAATCGATTCCGTAAACGCAGAACCTGCCGACGAACAGTCCATCCCTCTTAAGGCTCTCGCCGCGTCCGTCCTTAAGGGCTCCGTCCGCACCAACAACGGCGATGTCGATGAGTCTTTCAACGGTCTCGTCCGCCTGACGCTCTACGATAAGTCTGTCGAGCGCAAGACGTCGGGTGTCATCAGCGGCACCGCCATGTCATGGACAGAGCTCGGCGCAAAACTCTTCTCGGGTAAGGTCAATGTCGTCAACGGCCGTTTCGTCTCCACTTTCATCTTGTCCAAGGAGTTCGACCTCAATGTCGGCTACGGTCACGCCAAGATGTACGCCTCTGCCGACGACGGCCGCGATGTCATGGGCTCTTCCGATGCCATTCTCGTAGGCGGTATGTCCGACGCTAATCTAACCGATACCATAGGCCCCGTAATCAATGCCTATGTAGACTACAACCGCGATGCCAACGGCAATGCAATCTCCTCAGTCCCATACCTTTATCTCACCATCTCCGACCCACAGGGCGTCAATCTCTCCACGCAAGGCGTAGGCCACGACATCAGCCTCGTCATCGATTCCGACCGCGCGGCGGCTGTGTCGCTCAATGACTATTTCTCCTATTCCCCCGACGATTTCACCACGGGCACCGTCGCCTATCCCCTCTCTTCCGTCAGTCTGTCGTCCCATTCGTTCACAGTCAAGGCTTGGGATAATCTAAATAATTCGTCCTCAGCCACTTTCATCATAAATCTCGACCCCTCTTCCTCAAAAATTCATGTTGAGAAGGAGCTGCTCTCCATATCCGACGATTTGCGACTCACGGTTCAGTCCGATGCCTTTGGCCAGTCGCTTAGTGTCGATTCCCGCCTCTATTCCCTAAGCGGCACTCTCGTCGCCCGCCAATCGAGGTCTCTCTCCCAGCTGAACGGCGAGTTCCAAACCACCATCCCCGTCGCACCGCGTCTCCCAGCCCCAGGCGTCTACGTCCTCCATGTCGAGGTCAAGGGCAACGGGCGTAAAGCGGAGATCTCCAAAAAAATAATTCTCGGCAGGCAATAATTTAGTACTGAATGCGTATATCACTGAAAACGGCTCGTTTTACATCTACCACAAAAATGAAAAAAGCTCTCCTGCTGCTCGTGGCCGCTCTTCTCGTCCCGAATCATATTCTGGCCGACGGCGACGAAGACGAAAGCTCTACTATCTCAGCGGACTACAACCCCATCCCCTCAAGCGTCCAGATGCTCAACATTGCACCCGAGGCGCGAGGTACGTCCATGGGCGATGCCGGCGTAGCTTCAACGCCCGACATCAATTCCCAATTCTGGAATCCCGCCAAGTATATAAGGATGGAGAGCAAGGCCGGTGCCGCAATCTCCATCACCCCATGGCTCCGCAATATTATTTCCGACATTAATCTCTTCACCCTCATGGGCTACTATAAGATTAATGACCGTAACGCAGTCAGTGCTGGCGTCCGCTATTTCTCTCTCGGAAAACTCGAGTTCTTCGATGCGCAAGGAAACCAACAGGGCGACTATAAGCCCAACGAGTTCTGCATCGATGCCGCCTACTCCCTCGCTCTCTCCCAGGTCATGTCGGGCGCAATCGCCATCCGATACATACATTCCGACCTCGGTTTCCAAATCGACGATGACGGCTATTCCAAAGGCAACGCTTTCGCCGCCGACATCGCGTTCTATTTCAAGAAGCCCATCGACATCCAAGGCTCTAAGGCCGACATCATGGCGGGAATCAATATCTCCAATATCGGCTCCAAGATTACCTACGACAATGGCGTGACGAACGAGTACCTCCCCGCAAATCTCAAACTCGGAGTCGGCTTCTGGTACGATATTGACCAGTACAACCGAATCGGCGCAACAGTCGATGCCAATAAGCTCCTCGTCCCAACGCCCGATTACCGCGCCACGTCCAACGACGAGGAGACAATGTACGAGAAGAGGCAGCAGTATTACAGCAAGTCCACTGTCTCCGCCATCTTCTCCAGCTTCTCAGACGCTCCCCGCGGTGCAAAGGAGGAGTTAGAGGAGATCGATGTCTGCGCCGGCATCGAGTATACCTATAATAATATGTTCTCCGCCCGCCTCGGCTACCACAATAACCCCGAGAACAAGGGCAATCTCAAGTACGGAACGGCTGGCCTCGGTGTCAAGTACCAGATGATCGATGTCTCAGCCAGCTACGTCTTCGCGGTCGGCAATGCGGCGTCCAATTCCGCGCTCGCCAATACTGTCCGAATCTCTCTCGGCTTCGACCTCGGCAAAATCCTAAAGTAATGGCAAATATCAGAATCGGTTTCGGATACGATGTCCACAAGCTCCAAGACGGTCTCCCAATGACCATCGGCGGAGTCAGTGTCCCCTACGACAGAGGCTGGGTGGCCCATTCCGACGGCGATGTCCTCATCCATGCCGTCTGCGACGCCATCCTCGGCGCTGCCAATATGCGCGACATCGGCTTCCACTTCCCCGATACCTCAAGCGAGTACGAGGGCATCGACAGCAAGAGGCTCTTAGCCCAGGTGATTGACATCATCGCCACAAAGGGCTATCGCGTCTCCAATGTCGATTGCACAATCGCGCTCCAACGCCCAAAGCTCATGCCTCTAATTCCTCTCATGGCGCAAACCATGGCCCAAGTCATGGGCGTCGATTCCGACTGCGTCTCCGTCAAGGCCACAACCACCGAAAAGCTCGGTTTTGAGGGACGCGAGGAGGGTGCCTCCGCCTACGCGGTGGCTCTAATTGAAAAAGATTAGTCCAGAGGAAACAGTAAAAGCATTTTTTCCGTAATAATCTGAGAGTGAATTAATATCTTTGTGCTTCGGCAGTATATACTCCTTCTGCCCATCCCTCCACCTACCATTTTGATAAATAGGAAGTTAACTATGATACACAATGTCAAAGGAATGGCTGTCTCCGCAGTCATATCGCTGACGTCAATGGCTCTTCTCGCCTCATGTAGCCTCTTCGGAAAAAGCAGCCAACATTCCGGCGAGGTCTCAAGTGCCACTGGCTGGGCATACAACGACCCAACCTACGGCGGCTTCGAGTACACCTCTGGCTTCGAGCAAGAGACAGGGCCAGGCCTCGTTTTCATCGAGGGCGGCACTTTCATCATGGGACGTGTCGACCAAGACGTAATGGGACGTAACAACGCCACACCACGACGCGCCACCGTAACGTCGTTCTATATGGACGAGTGCGAGGTCAGCAACGCTAACTACCGTGAGTGGCTCTATTGGATTAATCTCGTCTTCAAGGAGAACAAGGCTGTCTATCGTGACGCCCTCCCCGATACGCTCGTTTGGCGTAGGCCTCTCGCCTACAATGAGCCTTACGTCGAGAATTATCTCCGCCACCCGGCCTACGCTGACTACCCCGTCGTAGGTGTCAACTGGGAGCAGGCGCAAAAGTATTGCCAATGGCGTACCGACCGCGTCAATGAGAACATCCTCTACCAAAAGGGCATCATCGAGCTTAACATCGCCGACCAAGCCGACGAGAATAACTTCAACACCGAGGCCTACCTCTACGGCCAGTTCGCCACAACCGACGGTCCCAAGCCAGTCGAGGACCTCGCCAACGAGGGGCAGACACGCCGCGTACGCCAAGACGACGGTATCCTCCTCCCCAACTACGAGCTTCCTACCGAGGCACAATGGGAGTTCGCTGCCCTCGGCCTCATCGGCAACACTCTCGACGAGCGTATGAGCGACAGGCGCATCTACCCTTGGAACTCCCACGTCGTACGTAATCCCGACGACGCCGACCGTGGCAAGATGATGGCCAACTTCGTCCGTGGCAATGGCGACTACATGGGTACCGCAGGCAACCTCAACGATAAAGGTGACGTCACCGTCAATGTCCGCTCCTACTGGCCCAACAGCTACGGCCTCTATTGCATGGCTGGCAATGTCAATGAGTGGGTCCGCGATGTCTACCGCCCCCTCTCTTTCGAGGACGAGGACGAGCTCAACCCCTTCCGCGGTAACGTCTTCACCCAGCTCCGCGTCGACGAGTCCGGCAACATCGCCGAGAAGGACTCCCTCGGCCGCCTCTATCACGATCCCGAGACTGCCGAGCAAATCGGCGACCGCTGGAACTACCGCGCAGCTGACGTAATCAACTACCTCGACGGCGACAATAACTCCAACATCTCCGAAAGCTCCGAAGAGTGGCCCACAGGTGCTTACAATACTGAGTCCATGTACGGTGCCGTAACAGGTGAGCAAAACAAATACCAAGAGGTAGGTAAAGACCTCGGCAACCTCATCTCCGACAAGATGCGTGTATACAAGGGTGGCGGCTGGCGCGACCGCGCCTACTGGCTCAGCCCCGGCACACGCCGTGCACTCGACCAACGTGAGAGCCGCGACGACATCGGTTTCCGCTGCGCCATGGTTCACGTAGGCAACCCTGAGCAAAACGGTAAGAGACAAAACATCCGATAAATTCGGAAACGTATTTCCCCACATACAGCCCTGCCTCGTCCATCTTGGCAGGGCTTCTTTTTGCCTCATTCCGACGGACGTAATTGCATATTAATGAGTTATTTCATAAATTCGCGCCGTCAAAGTCTGAAACGACGTTGGCAAAGTTTCGAAACTTCAATAATTTTCCCTACAAATGAAAAAGAACTTCCATCCTGAGAACTACAGGCTCGTAGCTTTCACGGATATGTCCAACAACGAGACCTTCATCGTCCGCTCTTGCGCAAACACGAAGGATTCCGTTGAAATCGACGGCGTTACCTACCCTCAGGTTAAGCTCGAAATCTCAAGCAGCTCTCACCCTTTCTACACTGGCAAGATGAAGCTCGTCGACACCGCCGGCCGTGTAGACAAGTTCATGAACCGCTACTCAAAGCACTTCGAGAACAGGAAGAAGTAATCCTTCTCGCCCTGACTTCTCGTAGTGAGTACACTCTGTGTACGTTCGGGCGCTTAAAGAAACGGCGGATGCACGCCCCATGCACAAGGCGAGTCCGCACGACATAGCGCATTAAAGCTTCGAGGTGACCCGCGCTGCCGTTTCGCAGGGCGGGTCACCTCGTTTCATTAGGTCCTCAACAAATCAATCCTCCCCAACCACTTCCACGCAATGACATCTCCCGACACTTCCTCTCATAAAACCGTCGCTTTCCATACGCTCGGCTGTAAGCTCAATTTCAGCGAGACGAGCGATATGTGCCGACGTATGACCAACGCCGGTTACGTCAAGGTCGATTTCACAGAGTCCGCCGACATTTATGTCATCAACACCTGCACTGTAACCGAGGAGGCCAATAAGAAGTGTCGTCAGATAATCAGCCGTTGCAAACGCCTCAATCCCAACGCGTTCGTCGTCGTCACAGGCTGCTACGCCCAACTCCAAGCCCAAAAGATTTCGCAAATTGAGGGGGTCAATCTCGTCCTCGGCGGCAATAAGAAGACCCAAATCCTCTCCATCATCGAGCAATGCCTCGCCTCCCACGAGTCCAAGATCATTCTCTCCACCGACATTCTCCACGATAAAGATTTCTTCCCAAGCTATTCCGCTGGAGACCGTACCCGCTCTTTCCTCAAGGTTCAAGACGGTTGCGATTATTTCTGCTCCTATTGCACCATACCTATGGCCCGAGGCCTCAGCCGCAGTGCCTCAATAGCCAGCACGGTCCAGATGGCACGTCAGGCCGCCGCCGACGGCGCACGCGAGATTGTCCTCACGGGTGTAAATATCGGCGATTTCGGTCGCCACCAAGGCGAGACGCTCCTCGGCCTCATCCAAGAGCTCGAAGGTGTCGACGGAGTAGAGCGTTTCCGCATCTCTTCCATCGAGCCAAACCTCCTCACAGACGACATCATCCGCCATTGCGCCGCGTCGCGCAAGTTCATGCCCCACTTTCACGTCCCCCTCCAGTCTGGCTCCGACGCCATGCTCAAGCTCATGCGCCGTCGCTACGATACCGCCCTCTACGCCCAAAAGGTCCAGACCATTAAGTCCCTCATCCCCAACGCTTTCATTGGTGTCGATGTCATTGTCGGCGTAAATGGCGAAACGCCCGAGCTTTTCGAGCAGACACGCTCTTTCATCGAGTCCATCGATGTCTCGCAGCTCCACGTATTCACCTATTCCGAACGCCCCAACACCAAGGCTCTTGCGATTAAGCCCGTCGTCCCCGTCCCCGAGCGTCACCATCGCAACGCCATTCTCCACGAGATTTCCGAGCGCAAGCGCATCGCTTTCTATCAGGCACACCAAGGCCAAGAGGCCAAGGTCCTCATCGAGAGCAGTCTCCGCGACGGCCTCCACGTCGGTTTCACCGAGAACTACATCCGCGTCGAGCTTCCCGCCTCGCCCCATGAGGTCAATACCATAGCAACGGTACGTCTCGGTGAGCTAACTTCCGACGCTCTCGCTCTCTCCGCCTCCAGAATCTGATTCTAAGCCACTTAAGAGTGTTTTAGTTGTTAGTTCGGATTATATATAATAACTTCGCGTTTGTAAATCACGAAAAGTGTAAAATTTTAAACAGAAAAACCAGATGAAAATCCTTAAGTTCGGTGGTACGTCCGTAGGCTCAGCGCCTCGCATGAAGGAGGTCGCCAACCTCGTCCTCGAAGATGGTCAGGTCAAGATTGTCGTCCTCTCCGCAATGTCTGGAACCACCAACAGCCTTGTAGAGATTTCCAACTACCTATATAAGAAGAACGCCGATGGAGCTAACGAGGTCATCAGCAAGCTCGAAAAGAAGTACGCCGAGCACATCGCCGAACTCTACTCTACGCCCGAGTACCAAGAGAAAGGCATGGAGCTTATCCGCGAGCGTTTCAATTATATTAAGTCCTTCACCAACAAGGTTTTCACTGTTTTCGAGGAGAAGGAGATTCTCTCCCAGGGTGAGCTCATCTCCACGGGTATGTTCCACCTCTACCTCCTTGAGCGTGGCGTCAAGTCTTGCCTCCTCCCCGCGCTCGACTATATGCGTATCGACAAGAACAACGAGCCAGATACCGCATACATCCGCGAGAATCTCAACGCCATCCTGGCCAAGAACCAGGGCTTCGACATCTATATCACCCAGGGCTACATCTGCCGCAACTCTTTCGGCGAGGTCGATAACCTCCAACGAGGCGGCTCCGACTACACGGCCTCCCTCATCGGCGCAGCTCTTCTCGCCGACGAGATTCAGATCTGGACCGACATCGACGGTATGCACAACAACGACCCCCGCTTCGTCGATAACACCAAGCCCGTAAGTGAGCTATCTTTCGACGAGGCCGCCGAGCTGGCCTATTTCGGTGCCAAGATTCTCCACCCTACCTGCGTCCTCCCTGCCAAAGTCAACAACATCCCCGTCCGTCTCCTCAACACCATGGACCCCAAGGCCCACGGAACTCTCATCAGCGGACACCAATGCCCCGACCGCGTCGCAGCAATCGCCGCTAAGGACAACATCATCGCGCTCCGTATCAAGAGCAGCCGTATGTTCCTCGCCTACGGATTCATGCGCAAGGTCTTCGAGGTCTTCGAGAGCTACAAGACGCCCATCGACATGATCACGACGTCCGAGGTCGGCGTGTCGGTCACCATCGATACCGATCGACATCTCTACGACATCATCGACGACCTCAAGAAGTTCGGCACCGTCGAAGTCGATAAGAACCAATGCATTATCTGCATCGCAGGCGACTTCGCGGCCAACAAGAAGGGCTACGCTTCCGCCATCTTCGACTCCCTCGCCGAGGTGCCCATCCGCATGATTTCCTACGGCGGCTCGTCCCACAATGTCTCCATCCTCGTCGATGCGCAAGACAAGGTGGCTGCACTCCGCTGCCTCTCCGCAGGTCTCTTCAAGTAAGCCCAACTAATCCAGTAATCCCAATCCGTCATGCCAACCGTGTTCCCTAATGCCTCTTTCGAGAAGATGGAAACGCCTTTCTACTTCTACGATACCGAGCTGCTCCGACAAACTCTCAACACCGTAACAACTCTCGCCAAGAAACACGATTACCAAGTCCACTTCGCTGTCAAGGCCAATGCTAACCCCCGAATCCTCGACGAGGTCCGTGCCGCTGGTCTTGGTGTCGACTGCGTAAGCGGTAACGAGGTTCGTGCCGCGCTCGAGCATGGTTTCGATGCCAAGAAGATTGTCTACGCCGGCGTCGGTAAGGCCGATTGGGAGATCAACCTCGCTCTCGATGCCGACATCGAGTGTTTCAATGTCGAGTCCATCCCCGAGATGGAGGTCATCAATGAGCTGGCTTGCAAGAAGGGCAAAGTGGCCGACATCGCGTTGCGCATCAATCCCAATGTCGATGCCCACACCCACCAGTACATCACGACGGGTCTCGAAGAGAATAAGTTCGGTATTGGCCTCTGGGAGGTCGAGGCCGCAGCCTTCAAAGCGCAGTCCCTCAGCAACATAAATCTCGTAGGCATCCACTTCCACATCGGTTCGCAAATAACCGACATGGGCGCTTTCCTTGCGCTCTCCACGCGCATCAACGAGCTGCAGAAGTGGTTCGAGGCCAACAAGATTCACCTCTCTGTCATCAATCTCGGCGGCGGTCTTGGTATCGACTACGAGCATCCCGACCAACTCTCAATCCCCGATTTCGAGGCCTATTTCGAGACCTTCGCAAAGCATCTTGAGCTCCGCGAGGGGCAAAAGGTTCACTTCGAGCTGGGCCGCAGCCTCGTTGCCCAATGTGGCTCGCTCATCACCCGCGTCCTCTATGTCAAGAAAGGGCAGAAGAAGCAGTTCGCAATCGTCGATGCGGGCATGAACGACCTCATCCGCCCCGCCCTCTATCACGCGTACCACAAGATTGAGAACATCTCCAGCGATAAGCCCACCCAAAAGTACGATGTCGTAGGTCCCGTCTGCGAGTCGTCCGACTGCTTCGGCAAGGAGGTCGTCCTGCCCGAGACGTCGCGTGGCGACCTTATCGCCATCCGTTCCGCTGGCGCCTATGGCGAGATTATGGCCTCGCGCTACAATCTCCGCAATTTCCCGGGGAGCTATTTCTCCGAATAACCCCGTTTTCTAACGCACACCCTATCGGCTCGTCGGGCTTTTCTGCCCTGGCGAGCCTTATTTTTTTACTGACACCCCTGTCAGTTTCTCATGTCAAATACTCCCTCCGCCAACGCCATTCACTCCTCATAACGCGCTGATTTACACACGTTCACCCACCCTTCCCTACTTATCAACATCTGTTAGTAGTAAATTGTCAATAATTCGTGGAACATCCCCGTTTTTCGCCTTTTGTCTATATAACACGTTGATAAATAAGTCGTTACAAAGACAATTCTCTCTCCGCCCCGCCGTGGAACATCGTAGCCATCAAATAAAAAAGACTATCTTTGTCCATCAAGAAAAAACAACATAACGAATAAAATATGGCAAAAGTCATATCGATAGCCAACCAAAAAGGAGGTGTCGGAAAGACGACAACTTCCATCAACCTTGGCGCAAGCCTCGCTGTTCTTGAGAAAAAGGTCCTCATCGTCGATGCCGACGCACAGGCCAATTCCACCTCTGGCCTCGGTTTCGACGTCCGAGAGATGAAGAACACCATCTACGAGTGCATGGTCAACGATGTCGACCCAAACACTGCCGTACTCAAATGCGAGATTGATAACCTCTACATCCTCCCTTCCCACATCGACCTCGTCGGTGCGGAAATCGAGATGCTCAATATGTCCGACCGCGAGAAGACCATGAAGCGCATGATCGATAAGCTCCGCGACCAGTTCGACTACATCCTCATCGATTGCAGCCCCTCTCTCGGTCTCATCACGGTCAACGCCCTCACAGCCTCCGACTCCGTAATCATCCCCGTCCAGTGTGAGTATTTCGCTCTCGAAGGCCTCGGAAAGCTCCTCAACACCATCAAGATCATCCAAAAGAGGCTCAACACCGAGCTCGCCATCGAAGGCTTCCTCCTCACCATGTACGACTCCCGTACAAGCCTCTCCAATCAGGTCCTCGACGAGGTCAAGCGCCACTTCCAGTCCCTCGTCTTCAATACACTCATCGCCCGTAACGTCCGCCTCTCCGAAGCTCCAAGCCACGGTCAGGCCGCCATCAGCTACGACGCCACAAGCAAAGGAGCGCAAAACTACCTCAACCTCGCTCGCGAGCTCCTGGAGCGTAACGGTGCCAAGCAATAACTAACCCTCTCACTCCATCCCTAACATGGCAAAAGGTTTAGCCCTCGGAAGGGGTATCGAGGCCCTCCTCGGCCCCGAAGCCTCCGACGATTCCTCGGCAAATGCGCAATCCTCCGAAATAAGCATAGATCTCATCGACGCCAACCCCTGGCAACCGCGTTCCGACTTTAAGCAAGAAGACCTCGACGAGCTGGCCGCGTCAATCCGCTCTTTCGGCATCATTCAGCCGCTCACGCTCCGTAAGGTCGAGTCCACAGGTCGTTACCAAATCATCGCCGGCGAACGTCGCTTCCGTGCCGCCAAGAGCATCGGGCTGAGCTCCGTCCCGGCCTACGTCCGCGAGGTCTCCGACGACAAGATGCTTGCCGTCGCCCTCATCGAGAACATCCAACGCGCCGACCTCAATCCCATCGAGGAGGCCACAAGCTACCAACGGCTAATCGACGAGTGCAACCTCACCCAAGAGACCCTCGCCGACCAAGTCGGCAAGAAACGCTCCACGGTAACAAACTACCTCCGCCTCCTCAAACTCCCTGAGGAGATCCGCAACGGTCTCCGCGATAAGCTCATCTCCATGGGCCACGCCCGCGCCATCATGGGCGTCGAGGACAGCGAGACCCAGCTCATGCTCTTCAACGAGACAGTCGAGCAAGGCTATTCCGTCCGACGCATCGAGGAGATGGTCCGCGAGTACAACGACAACCAACCTGCCGAACCCTCCAACCCCGACGCCCCCGACGACCAAAGGCCTAAGCCCAAGAAGAGCCAGACCCCCGAAGAATACAAAGCCCTCGGCAACCAGCTCTCTTCCTACTTCGGCACTACCGTCAAACTCGCCTGCACCGCCGCCGGAAAAGGCAAGATTACCATCCCATTCGCCACCAACGAGGAACTCGAGCGTATCATGGATATCCTCGACTCCGCACGACAGCGCAAAGCCGATGCCTAAAACCATCAATCTTTCGCTTTCCTCATCGGGGTTCTTCCTAATTTAGAGAACCAGTAGCACCCGTAACCCTCTAATATGCGCAACTACAATCTCGGCTTCATCTCCGACGAAGACATATATGAGCATGTCAGAACAACTGTGCTACAATATCGGAGGCACATCGATCTCGATAGCTTCAACAAGAACATTATCGACCCGATAAAACTGACTTTCGATGCCAAAATATACGGTCAGACTGTCCCGCAAACTATTGAGACTGAGTGCCTGCGCCAGATTGACAAGACAAACAACAACCGTATTGGCTACTTTCACCAAAACGTTTTCAAATATGCGGGCGGTGGTTGGGAAGTGCCTGAGAATGGAGACAAAGGTGGTTTCGATGTCGTGAACGAGAAGCTGCACATTTTCGTGGAAATGAAGAATAAACACAACACGATGAATGCAGCCAGTAGCTCGGACACATACGTGAAAATGCAAAACAAAATCTTGCATGACGATAAGGCCACCTGTATGCTCGTTGAGACAATCGCAAAACAATCGCAGAATGTCACTTGGGCACTCTCTGTAAATGAGAACGGTAGAAAACAACACTATTCGCATGAGCGGATTCGAAGGGTGTCAATCGACAAATTCTACGAGATCGTTTTCAAAGATTCAACAGCATTCTGTAAACTCTGCCGAGCTTTGCCTGATATTCTTGACGATGTGACTTCTAACGATGCGTCGGCCCGTCTGGAAAATACGGTGTACGAAGAGCTTGACAAGACCGATTTCTACAAAAGCCTTTACCTCTTGGCCTTCAACTCTTACGAGGGATTCGACAATTTCTAACCTATGATTCCAGCAACCATCTCTACCTCAAATTTCGCCGACATAATGGGCGTGTCCAAACGCACTCTCCAGCAATGGAAGAGCAGCGGTAAGTTCACTGCCCATGTTGATGAGTGCGGTATTGAGTTCTTTTATACTAAGGAACTCCTCGCCGTTCCCGAGGTCAAAGAAATGATAGAATCCTGTTGGGATGAAGAAATGAAGACTACCCCCTTGCGCCCCTATACGAGCATCGAATTGTTCGCTGGTGCGGGAGGTTTGGCTCTCGGAATGAGCAAGGCTGGTTTCCATCATGTAATGCTCAATGAGGTTGACCACGACGCTTGCCAAACATTGATGAAGAACAGACCCGATTGGCACGTCGCGGAGGGAGATGTCCGTAAGCTCAATTTCGGAGCTTACAAAGGAAAAGTAGATCTCATAACGGGCGGTTTCCCATGCCAAGCTTTCAGCTATGCTGGGAATAAGGGTGGTTTTGAGGATACTCGCGGAACGCTCTTCTTCGAACTCGCAAGGGCTGTAAAGGAGGTTCGTCCAAAAGTATTTCTCGGCGAGAATGTTAAAGGCCTTGCGTCCCACGATGGAGGGCGTACTTTAGAGGTCATACGCAATGCCATTGCCGAGCTCGGTTACACGCTCATCCCCCCGCGTGTGCTGCAAGCCATCAAGTATCAGGTTCCTCAAAAGAGGGAACGCCTCATTCTTGTCGCCATCAGAAATGACTTGTTCTGCCAAAACGATTTCCAATGGCCTTCCCCCTATCATCGGGTCATGACTCTCAAAGACGCTCTTTTTGCTGGCGAGTTGTTCCCAACTGACGTGGTTCCGGGGGCAGGTCAGCAGTATCCCGAAAAGAAGCGTCGTGTAATGGAGCAAGTGCCAATGGGTGGCTATTGGAAAGATTTGCCCCTCGATGTGCAGAAAGAATATATGGGTAACAGCTTCCATCTCGAAGGCGGTAAGACGGGAATGGCGCGGAGGCTCTCTCTCTTTGAACCCAGTCTGACCTTGACCTGCGCCCCTGCTCAAAAGCAAACCGAGAGGTGCCATCCTACTGAGACGCGCCCACTGACAGTGAGAGAGTACGCCCGTATTCAGACGTTCCCCGATGAGTGGCAGTTCACTGGAAACATGGCCTCGCAGTATAAGCAGATCGGCAACGCCGTCCCCGTAAATCTCGCCTATGCAATAGGGCGCGCATTAATACGCCTCCTCAACAACATCGAGCGCAGACAGCCCGATAGTTCTGAGAGAAATGAGTAATCATGCTTCGCCAGGACTATCAAAATAATAGTAAATAACACCAACGAGGAACTCGAGCGTATCATGGATATCCTCGACTCCGCACGACAGCGCAAAGCCGATGCCTAAAACCATCGCCAATCTCATAACTTCTCTCCTGATCCCGCTTCTGACACTCTTGGCCAGTGGCGGGGTCGCCTCTGCTCAGACCGACCCCAATATCATCGACACTGGCCATCAGGTCGACTCCCTCATCAAGCCCGTCGAACCCTACGTGGCCGTCATCTCCGACACGCTCATCATGGTCGACGGCGAGACGGTCCGATTCATCCAGTCCGTCCCCGTCGGGCATCTCGGTCACTCGCCACACACCGCCACCATGTACGCCGCCATTCTCCCCGGCCTCGGACAAATCTACAACCGCAAGTACTGGAAGCTACCCCTCCTCTACGGCGGCGCGGCGGCTCTCATCTACGCCATACACTTCAACAACAAGTACTACAAGAAATACAGCGCCGCATACCGCGACTTCATCATCGGCGACCCCAACAACAAGGAGACCTACATGGAGTTCGCCGAGAAGGCGCACCTTACCGAGGATATGGTCCAAGGCGCCTACAAGCAATGGTTCCAAACCTCCCTCCGCAACAAGAAGGATTACTACCGACGCTATCGCGACCTCTCAATCTTCGGAATGGTAGGCCTCTACGCCGTGCAGATTGTCGATGCCTGTGTCGATGCCCATTTCTTCAATTTCGATGTCTCCGACGACCTCGCCTTCCGTTGGCAACCCGAGCTAAATCCCCAAAACCGACATGTCGGCGCACGCCTCGCACTCCGTTTCTGATTCTTAGCCAATGAATATCGAAATCCTCCCAACGGCGCAAGCCGCCCGCAACTACGATTTCCAAGGCAAGACTGCCGTCGTCATTGATGTCTTCCGTGCGACGTCCGTCATCACTACTGCCCTCAATGCCGGTGCCAGTGCCGTAATCCCCGTCGCCACGGTCGATGAGGCTTTCAGCCGAGCCGACTCCCTTGGCAGGTCCGAGGTCCTCCTCTGCGGCGAGCGCAACGCCGACCCCATCCCGGGTTTCGATATGGGCAACTCCCCTCAGCTCTATCTCCCCGAGCGCGTGGCCCGTAAGACTATCATCCTCACCACCACCAACGGCACTCTCGCCATCGATGCCGCCCGCTCCGCCGACAAGGTCCTCGTCGCGTCAATGCTCAATTACCGACACGTCGCCGCCCTTCTGGTCACTGATGCCGTCGCCGATGTCGTCATCGTCTGCTCCGGCACCGACGGTGTGCCAGCGCTCGAAGATTCCCTCTGCGCCGCAATGCTCTGCGCCACCCTCCAGCGCGTCTCTTCCCCCAATATCGTTTCCGACTACGCCACCTCCGTCAGCCTCCTTGCTCAGCTCGACGGTTTCCCCTATCGCCTCTTCCCCCTCTCGCGCCATTATCAGACGCTTGTCGACAAAGGCTATAAAGACGATGTACTCTTCTGCGCCAACCCCGATGCCGATTTCAATCTCGTCCCCCATTTGTCGCCCGACGGTCGTCTCCGCCCATAGCCGCACTCCGTTTTCTCTCCATCATCAAATTTTCACAACATTTTTATTCACCAATCGCGGCTCATATCGTGCATAATGCATAATTTTGCATATTCACTGAATAAAAATGCAACAGGCAAGGAATACGGCCAAGGGCAGAAGGCTCGAGACCATTCTAAATATTGTGCGTTTCGTCAAGGTCGATAACCAGGAGACCATGCTGCGCCTCCTCTCCGACAGAGGCTACGCCGTAACGCAGGCTACGCTCTCACGCGATTTCGCCGAACTCAAGATTGTCAAAGTCCCCGATAGCCAAGGCGGCTACCGCTATGTCCCGCACCCCGACGACCACACGGGACGCCAGTCCTCCTCAGGACTCGTCAGCATCGAGGTCTCTGGCCAGATGGCCGTAATCCGTACAAGGCCGGGCTACGCCAATGTGCTCGCCGCCAATATCGACGACGCGCGCCTCGCAAATGTCATGGGCACGGTGGCTGGCGACGATACGGTTCTCGTAATCCTCCGCGAGGATGCCGATAAGCAGGCTTTCATCAACGAGCTGACCACAATCATGCCAGATGTCAAGCAAAGGCAGATATAAAAATACACTTAGGGCATATTTATACATTAACCAAAAGAAAAAATGAGCAAGTCTGACGAAGATAAATACCCCGACCTTAAGGTTGTCGTGGCGACAGAGGAGCACCTCAAATACGTCGACGAGATTCTTCAGACCATCACCGCCGCCGCTAAAGTCCGCGGCACAGGTATCGCCAAGAGAAACCCGGGATACGTCAAGCAAAAAATGCGAGAGGGCAAGGCCGTAATTGCTCTCGACGGCGAGCAATTCGCCGGCTTCAGCTATATCGAGACGTGGGGCGGCAAGCATTATGTCACGACGTCCGGCCTCATCGTCGGCGACGATTACCGTGGCTGCGGCCTCTCGCGACGTATCAAACACATGACGTTCACCCTCGCGCGTCTCCGTTGGCCCAACGCCAAGATCTTCAGCCTCACCTCGGGCGCGGCTGTCATGAAGCTCAATACCGACCACGGCTACGTGCCTGTCACCTTCGCGCAGCTCACCGACGACGAGACTTTCTGGCGCGGGTGCGAAGGCTGCATCAACCACGACATCCTCGTCCGCACAGGCCGACGTTACTGCGTCTGCACGGGTATGCTCTACGATCCCGACCGCGCGCGCAGCGTCCGCGATGCCGACGAGGAACTGGCCAAGGACCCCGGCGTTGTCGACCGCATCATGGAGGCCTTCCCAAATGGTTTCCCAAAAGAGGACTAACAGCAACAATTTCGCTATTTTTGTAAATAAACAAGATAAAACACAACCCTACATATCATGGATGCTAAGAAGAAAGTAGTTGTGGCCTTCAGCGGCGGCCTCGACACATCGTTCACCGTAATGTACCTCGCCAAAGAAAAAGGTTACGAAGTCTACGCCGCCTGCGCCAACACCGGCGGTTTCAGCCCCGAGCAACTCCGTCAAAACGAGGAGAACGCCTACAAGCTCGGCGCGAAAGAGTACGTCACGCTCGATGTCACGCACGAGTACTACGACAAGAGCATCCGATACATGATTTTCGGCAACGTCCTCCGAAACAATACTTACCCCATCTCCGTCAGCTCCGAGCGTATCTTCCAGGGCATGGCCATCGCCCGCTACGCCAAGCAAATCGGAGCGCAAGCCATCGCCCACGGTTCAACAGGCGCCGGCAACGACCAAGTCCGCTTCGATATGACGTTCCTCGTCATGGCGCCCGAGATTGAGATCATCACCCTCACCCGCGACATGGCTCTCACCCGCCAGTTCGAGGTCGACTACCTCAACAACCACGGCTTCAAGGCCGATTTCGCCAAGCTCAAGTACTCCTACAATGTCGGCATCTGGGGCACCTCCATCTGCGGCGGCGAGATTCTCGACAGTGCCCAGGGTCTCCCCGATTCCGCCTACCTCAAGCAGGTTGAGAAGGACGGCGAGGAGCAGATCAAAATCGGCTTCAAGAACGGAGAGATCGAGTCCGTCAACGGCGAGGTCTTCACCGACAAGATTAAAGCCATCCAAAAAATCGAGTCCATCGCCGCTCCCTACGGCATAGGCCGCGATATGCACGTCGGCGACACCATCATCGGCATCAAGGGCCGTGTCGGCTTCGAGGCCGCTGCCCCAATGCTCATCATCGCCGCACACCGTTTCCTCGAGAAGTACACCCTCTCCAAGTGGCAGCAATACTGGAAGGACCAAGTCGCCAACTGGTACGGTATGTTCCTCCACGAGAGCCAATACCTGGAGCCCGTCATGCGCGACATCGAGGCCATGCTCGAGACCAGCCAACGCAACGTCACGGGTACCGCCATCATGAAGCTCCGCCCCCACTGCTTCGAGACCGTCGGTGTCGATTCCGTCAACGACCTCGTTAAGAATAAGTTCGGCGAGTACGGAGAGATGCAAAAAGGCTGGACAAGCGAGGACGCCAAGGGCTTCATCAAGGTACTCTCCACTCCTCTCCGAGCCTACTACTCCAACCACAAGGACGAGGCCGAACAAATTGAAAAAGAACTCTAACCTGCTCAGAACCAACAAGTAAGAAATGATTCAAGTAGGTATCATAGGCGCCGCCGGATACACAGGCGGCGAACTCATGAGGATTCTCATCAACCACCCTTGGGCCAATATCCTTTTCGCACAGAGCGAGAGCCACGCCGGAGAACCCGTATGGTCTGCCCATCATGACCTCATCGGCGAGACTACCCTCACCTTCTCCGCCGAAGCCCCAGTCAATACGGCCGACGTCATCTTCCTCTGCATGGGACACGGCAAGAGCCGAGGCTTCGTCGATAACCTCCCAAAAGACTTCAACGGCAAGATTATCGACCTCTCCAACGATTTCCGCCTCCAAGATTCCGCCGACGGCTTCGTCTACGGTCTCCCCGAGGCTTTCCGCCGAGAGATCAAGGGCGCCGACAGAATAGCCAACCCTGGCTGCTTCGCCACGTCTATCCAGCTCGCGCTGCTCCCCATGGCCAAGCTCGACAAGATTTCCGAGATTCACGTCACGGGAATCACCGGCTCCACTGGCGCAGGCCAAAAGCCTTCCGAGACAACGCACTTCAGCTGGCGCGACGGCAACATCTCCGCCTACAAGGCCTTCACGCACCAGCACCTCGGCGAGGTCAACGAGACGCTCTCGCGCCTCGCGCCACACTACAAGGGACAGATGAACTTCGTACCCGTGCGCGGATGCCACACCCGCGGCATCATGGCCTCCGTATATTTCGATTGCGACCTCGACGAGGCCGACGCTGTCGACATCTACAAGAAGTACTACAAGGACGAGCCTTTTGTCAACGTCGTCGATTTCAACCCCGACCTCAAGATGGTTGTCAACACCAACAAGTGCGTCCTCTACGTCAAGAAGTACGGTTCCAAACTCCACGTCCTCTCCTTCATCGACAATCTCGTCAAGGGTGCCGCCGGTCAGGCCGTAGAAAATATGAACCTCCTCTTCGGTCTCCCCGAAAATACGGGGCTAAACCTTAAACCCTCTGGCTTCTAATCCCTCAGAAGGCCACCAATCCCGATTTCACAATGAATCTTTTCGACGTATATTCCCTGTTCGATGTCATCCCCGCCAAGGCCAAAGGCTGCAAGGTGTGGGACGATAAGGGTACTGAGTACCTCGACCTCTACGGCGGGCACGCGGTGATTTCCATTGGCCACAGCCATCCACACTACATCAAGTCCATCACCGACCAGCTCAACAATATCGCCTTCTACTCCAACAGCGTCATCAACCCTCTCCAGGCTACTGTCGCTCAGAAGATTGGGCAGCTCAGCGGCCTCCCCGAATACTCCTCGTTTTTCTGCAACAGCGGTGCCGAGGCCAACGAGAATTGCCTCAAACTCGCATCGTTCCACACGGGTCGCTCCAAGGTTGTCGCCTTCAAGAAGAGCTTCCACGGCCGCACAAGCGGTGCTGTCGCCGTAACCGACAATCCTAAGATCAACTCCCCCTTCAACCTCCAGCACCAAGTCTGCTGGGCCGAGCTGAATAATCTCCAGTCCGTAGCTCAATACGTCGAAAAGAACGACATCGCCGCCGTCATCATCGAGGGCATCCAAGGCTGCGGAGGCATCAACATCCCCGACGATAAGTTCCTCCAAGACCTCCTCGCTCTCTGCCACGCCCACGGCACCGTCCTCATCCTCGACGAGATTCAGAGCGGCTACGGCCGTACAGGCCGCTTCTTCGCCCACCAGTACGCCGGCATCAAGCCCGACCTCATCTCCATGGCCAAGGGCATCGCCAATGGCTTCCCCGTCGGTGCAGTCCTCATCAGCCCTGAGTTCCAGGCCGTCAAGGGTATGCTCGGCACCACTTTCGGAGGCAATTACCTCGGCATGGCCGCCGCAAGTGCCGTCGCCGATGTCTATGCCAATGAGAATCTTGAGCAAAACGCCGCCTCTGTCGGCCAATACATCCTCGAGAATCTCCCCAAGAGCGACAAGATTAAGACCGCCCGCGGCCGTGGCCTCATGATTGGCATCGAGTTCAATGAGCCAGTTTCGCCAATCCGCCAAAAACTCCTCTTCGAGAAGCACATCTTCACGGGTGTCTCGGGGCAGAACATGGTCCGCATCCTCCCGCCCCTCTGCCTCACCAAGACCGAGGCCGACATCTTCCTCCAGGCTCTCGACGAGGTCTTTAGCGGAAAGTAACTCGCCAATAGCGACACTCATTTAGGCTAAACGCCATGTTTAGCCACCCATCACTTGGGCTTTGAACCGACAAAGATCCGTTCAAAGCCCAAGTGATTTTTTTCATGCCCCCGCCAGCACTCCCCCGACACACACACGCACCTTTCGTCAAGCCCCCCGTCCCAACCCATGCCTGGCCCGTAGGGCCATACCTTCAGTAACCTGGTACACACGCGCAGCGGCTGTGCCAGGCCGAAAGAGCAGCAGCGGGTGTGCCAGGCCGTAGATCGCACGCCCCTCATCTCCCCCCCCGACCACACACACACGCGGCGGCTCTCCTCGTCCGTAGATCGCCAGTTCGTCCCCCTATCCCCCCCACTTCAAAAATTCTTGCATAAGTAAATTATTCCGTTTACCTTTGAACGTCAAGCAGTAAAATTGGCATAATGAAACTCTCTCTTTCCGTACATCACGTCGCACATCATTACCTCCATCATCACCAGATGACGGCGGGGGAGCGGCTCTAATGCCAAACCGGGAAGATTTAAGCAACGAGGACAAAAAACTTCAAATAGCAAGAACTTCACGAGGCTCACCCCGCTAAGGCGCTGGGTGAGCCTCTTTTTCTTATTCTCCGATAAAACAAAATCTCATATCCATACAATGACTACACTCCGCATCGCGGTCCAAACCAAAGGACGACTTTTCGAAGAAACAATGACCATGCTCGCCGAGAGCTCCATCAAGGTCGAGCAAAGCAAACGGACACTCCTCGTCCCCGCCAAGAACTTCCCCGTCGAGATTCTCTATCTCCGCGACGACGATATTCCACAGGCTGTCGCAAGCGGCATCGCCGATGTCGGCATTGTCGGCGAGAATGAGTTCGAGGAGAGGCAAGAGGATGCCGTAATCGTCAAGAGGCTCGATTTCAGCAAGTGCCGCCTCTCCCTCGCCATCCCCAAGGCTTTCGAGGCCGACTATCAAGCCCAAGGCCTCAAGTGGTTCGACGGCAAGAGAATCGCAACCTCCTACCCGGGCATCCTCAAGCGCTTCCTCAAGGCCAACAACATCTCCGCCGATGTCCACGTCATCACGGGTTCCGTCGAAATCGCCCCAGGCATCGGCCTCGCCGATTCCATTTTCGACATCGTCAGCTCGGGCTCTACGCTCGTCAGCAATAACCTCATCGAGGTCGAGGTCGTCATGCGCTCCGAGGCCATCCTCATCGGCAATAAGGCCCTCTCCGCCGAGAAGAAGGATATTCTCGACGAGATTATCTTCCGCTTCGATTCCTACAAAAACGCCGAGGGCAAGAAGTACATCGTCCTCAACATCATGACCGACAAGCTCCCCGAGGTCGCCAAGCTCCTCCCCGGTCTCAAAGCCCCCACGGTCACGGCCCTGGAGACGTCCGGCTGGAGCTCCGTAGCCTCTGTTATCGAGGAGAAGCACTTCTGGGAGATTATCGGCAAGCTTAAGCAGCTCGGTGCCGAGGGCATCCTCGTCATGCCTATCGAGAAGATGATTCTCTAACACCCTAATTCCCTCGCCTCATGGAAATAATCCAGTTCCCCGATAAAGAGCGATGGGCGCAAATCCTCACCCGACCGCACTTCGACAATTCCTCTCTCACGTCCACCGTCTCCGCCGTCATCGACGATGTCCGCGCACGCGGCGATGTCGCTGTCCGCGAATATGAGGCCAAGTTCGACCACGCCAATCTCGATTCCCTCCTCGTCTCCGATGCCGAGTTCGCCGCCGCCGATGCCCAGGTCGACGATGAGCTGCGCAGTGCCATTGTAACAGCCGCACACAATATCGCCGCTTTCCACTCGGCGCAAGACACCCCCCTCCCAAGCATCGAGACAACGCCAGGCGTCCGCTGTTGGCAAAGGGCTGTCCCCATCGACAAGGTGGGTCTCTACATCCCGGGCGGAACAGCCCCCCTCTTCTCCACGGTTCTGATGCTCGCCCTCCCCGCCAAGCTCGCAGGGTGCCCCGAGGTCGTCATGTGTACGCCCCCGCGCCCCGATGGCACGGTAAATCCCATCGTGGCCTATGCTGCCAAGGTGGCCGGCGTCTCAAAACTATATAAGATTGGCGGCGTCCAAGCCATCGCCGCCATGGCCTACGGAACGGAGTCCGTGCCCCGCGTCTACAAGATTTTCGGCCCAGGCAATCAATACGTCACGGCCGCCAAGCAGATTGTCAGCCTCAGCCAGGTGGCCATCGATATGCCCGCCGGTCCCTCCGAGGTCGAGGTCATAGCCGACGAGACGGCAAATCCCCGCTTCGTGGCCGCCGATTTGCTGAGCCAAGCCGAACACGGTGCCGATAGCCAGGCGCTCCTCATCACCTCCTCGCCCGACCTCGCACAAGATGTCAACAGCGAGGTTGAGCGTCAACTCGATGAGCTGAGCCGCCGCGAGCTGACAACCAAGAGCCTCGAACACTCCAAAATCATCGTCGTGCGCGACCTCAACGAGGTAATCGACATCACCAATGAGTACGCCCCTGAGCATCTCATCATCCAGACTGCCGACCCGCGCACCATTGCCGACCAAATCCGTAACGCCGGCTCTCTCTTCCTCGGCCACTACACTCCCGAGAGTGCCGGCGACTACGCCAGCGGTACCAACCACACCCTCCCCACCAGCGGCTATGCCCACGCCTACAACGGTGTCAATCTCGACAGCTTCCGCAAGAAGATGACCTACCAGGAGATTACGCCCGAGGGTGTCCGCAATCTCGCCAAGACGGTCGAGGTCATGGCCCGCAATGAGCAACTCACTGCGCACGAGGCCGCCATGCGTTTCCGCCGCCAAGAGGTCGAGAAGCGCATCCCCACGGAGGTCAAGCCCGATTTCGATCCCCGTCGCCTGGTCCGTCCCAACATCGCCGCGCTCAAACCATATTCCTGCGCTCGCTCCGAGTTCAAGGGCAAAGCCAAGGTGTTTGTCGATGCCAATGAGAGTCCCTACAACAACGGCGTAAACCGCTATCCCGATCCCCTTCAGCTCGAGATCAAGAAGCGGATCGCCGTAATGAAGGGCGTCTCCGAGAGCCAAATTGTCCTCGGAAATGGCTCCGACGAGCCTATCGACCTCATCTACCGCATCTTCTGCCGCCCGCGTGTCGACAATGTCGTCGCCATCGAGCCTACCTACGGTATGTACCGCGTCCAGGCCGACATCAACGATGTCGAGTACCGTACGGTAAATCTCGACCCCGGCTATGCGCTCAACGCCGATAGGCTGCTCTCCGTTGCCGATGCGCAGACAAAGGTCATCTGGCTCTGTTCCCCAAACAACCCGACGGGAAATCTCCTCAACAGGGCGCAAGTCCGACGCGTCATCGAGTCTTTCCGTGGCATTGTCGTAATCGACGAGGCTTACATCGATTTCGCCTCCGAGCCGTCCTGGCTCACGCAACTCGCCAATTATCCCAACCTGATTGTCCTTCAGACTTTCTCCAAGGCATGGGGCCTCGCTGGCGTCCGATGCGGTCTCGCTTTCGCGTCCGAGCAAATCATCGAGCTTTTCCAAAATGTCAAGTACCCCTACAACGTCAATTGCCTCACCCAGGCGCGTGTCGTCGAGGCGCTTGACAATGTGGCCGAGAAGGAGGATCACGTCCGGACAATCATTGCCGAGAGGGCGCGTATGGCCCAAGCCTACACCTCCCTCCCCACGGTTCAAGGGATCTATCCCTCCGATGCCAATTTCATTCTCGTCCATTTCAACGATTCCACGCGTATCTACAAGAACCTTCTCGCAATGGGAATCGTCACCCGAAACCGTCATCGGGTAACGCTCTGTGCCAATTGCATCCGCATCACCATTGGCACTCCCGCCGAGAACGACGAGGTCTTCAACGCTCTCCAGGCTCTTTAGTCAATTCAGAAAAAAATGCCAAGACGAGTTCTTTTTATAGACCGTGACGGGACGCTCATCAAGGAGCCCCCATCCGAGGAGATCCGCTCCTACGACGACATCGAGTTCGTCCCAGGAGCAATCCGAAATCTCGCTTTCATCCGCTCGCATACCGATTTCGAGTTCGCGCTCGTGTCCAATCAAGATGGCCTCGGGACGCCTGCCTATCCCCAAGACATCTTCGACCGTCTCCATAAGTTCATCATGGATACCTACGCCGGTCAGGGCGTGACGTTCGATACCCAGTTCATCGATTGCCACACTCCCGAGGACAACCACCCCTGCCGCAAGCCAGGAACAGGTATGCTCACCGCCTACACCGACGGCTCGGTCAATATGGACGAGTCCTACGTCATCGGCGACCGTGAGACCGACGCCCAATTGGCCCGCAATCTCGGATGCCGAGCCATAATCCTCGCCAATCCCGCCGTCACGAGCCGCGACCCCAATAACAGTTTCTCCGCACGCGTCCCCGATGTCCCAGACGATCGCGTCTCATACGTCCAGTCGTGGGACCAGGTGGCCGAGATTCTCTACGCCGGCCGACGCTGCGCCCAAGTGCGACGCACAACCAAGGAGACCGATATCGATGTCAAAATCGACCTCGACGGCACGGGCAAGTGCCAAATCAACACTGGCCTCGGATTCTTCGACCACATGCTTGAGCAAATCGGCAAACACTCCGCCTCCGACCTCTCCATAACGGTTCACGGCGACCTCAATGTCGACGAGCATCACACAATCGAGGATACGGCTCTCGCCCTCGGAGAGGCTCTCCGAAAGGCCCTCGGCGACAAGCGCGGAATAACCCGCTACGGCTATTGCCTCCCAATGGACGATTGCCTCTGCCAAGTGGCCATCGATTTCGGTGGCCGCCCGTGGCTCGTCTTCGATGCGCAGTTCAACCGCGAGAAGATTGGCGATATGCCCACCGAGATGTTCCTCCATTTCTTCAAGAGCCTCTCCGATGCCGCAATGATGAATCTCAACATCAAGGCCGAAGGCCAAAACGAGCATCATAAGATTGAGGGAATTTTCAAGGCCCTCGCCCGCTCCATCAAGATGGCTAAGGCGCGAGACATCGAGAATTTCCAACTCCCCTCCACCAAAGGCGCCCTATGACCTTCCGCCCCAATATTGTCCATCTGGCTGAGACGTCGTCAACGTCCGATGTCCTCAGGCAGATGGCCCTCAATGGGCAGGCCGAGGCCGATTTCACGTCCGTCGTAGCCGATTTCCAAACTTCGGGCCGCGGGCAGGTGGGCAATCATTGGGAGAGTGAGGCGGGTGCCAATTTGCTCTTCTCCACAATCTTCCACCCGTGCCAATGCGACGTGTCGCGCCAGTTCATGATTTCCATGGCCGTCGCGCTCGCTGTCTGCGACGTTCTCGCCCCGCTCTTGCCCCACTCCGCGCGCAAAGTCCTGAAGGTCAAGTGGCCCAACGACATCTACGTGGGCGATTCCAAGATTTGCGGCATCCTTGTCGAGAATCAGCTCAGCGGGCGTCTCATCGCGAGTTCCATTGTCGGCGTAGGGCTAAATGTCAATCAGACGCTCTTCCGCCATGCGCCAAATCCCGTCTCCGTGAAGCTCCTGACGGGTGCCGACACGCCTGTCGCCCCGCTTGCCGATAGCCTCATCCTCGCGCTGCGCCTTCGTCTCTATGCCGTCTCGCAAGGGCTCGATAGCCAGGTTATGAGCGACTATTGGGCGGCTCTCTACCGCGCCGATGGCTGTTTCCATCTCTTCGCCACGCCCGATTCCCGTTTCTCCGCGCGCATCGTCAGTGTGGCCCCCGATGGCCGGCTCACCCTTGAGACAGCCCACGCCGAACGCCGCACTTTCCTTTTCAAGGAGGTCGAGACGGTCATCCCCACCTCCAACGGAGACCTGACGCCCAACATTTAGTACCCTTTCCCCGCATTTTCTTCCCCCAAAAGCCTAACTTTGCCAACCAAGCATTGTTAGGCTTTTCTCATGGCTAAACTGTTCCTCATCGTAGCCGCTCTCCTCGCGGTAGCTCTTGCCCTCCTGGCCATCAATATCATCCTTCGGAAAAACGGCACTTTCCGCTCCGAAGATGTCGGGGCCAATAAGGCCATGCAGCAACGGGGAATCCACTGCTATCGCGCGCAAGACAAAATTGAGCAACGAGACAAGAGCTCCATCATGGATATGCAAAAATGACCACGAAAGTAAAAAAATCAGCCACTGCCCCTACTCCCGAGGGCGAGACTTGGCTCGGCAACATCATCGACCGCAACGCCAATCTCATCGCCTACGTCCTCGTCGCCCTGACTGCCCTCATGGCGCTCCTCCTCTTCAACGCGCGAATGAGCGAGGGGGGTGACGACAGCAGCTATATTTGCCGAGCTCTCGATTTCATCGACCAAGGCCGCTACCCCAATTATCAGGGCCCTCTCTATCCCCTTTTCCTCGCGCCGTTCATCGTCTTCTCGGGCGGTGTCGATGTCATTGGGCTAAAGTTCACGTCCTACGTGCTAATCGTCCTCGGGCAACTCGCCATGTATTTCGCCCTCCGGCGCTTCGCTTCGCCCCGCTTGCTGCTTTCCGTCATGCTCCTCATGGCTGTCAATCTCTGGTTTGTCCAGTTCGGGAGCCTCACGTATAGTGAGCCGCTGTTCATCATTTTCCAGTGGATTCTCGTCTATTCGCTTTTGCGCCTCGATTCCGTCTCCGCCTCCAATTGGCGTTTCGCTGCCCTTTGGGGTCTTGCCGTCGGCGCGGCTGTTGTGCTTGCCATGCTTGTCCGCACTGCAGGCTTCGGTTTCGGCGTGGCTGCTGTCCTCTTTTTGCTTCTCCGCCGCCATTGGGCGGGCGTGGTCTCCGTTGTCGCCTCTGTCGTGGTTCTCTTCGGCTTGTGGCTCGGTGTCCGTACTGCAGTGTGGGGCGAGGTGAAGAATAATGACGCGCAGCTCAATTCACTCCTTCAAGTCGACCCCTACGACCCCGCCGATGGTCTCGAAACTCCGCAAGGCTTCGTCAAGCGTTTCGTCGGCAATTCCAAGCTCTACCTCTCCAAGCACTACGTCAAGATGCTCGGATTTAAGGACCCCGATAGCCGCGAGACGTCCTCTGCGCAGACTGTCGTCCTCTACGCCCTCTTCTTCTGGGGTGCCTACGTGGCCTTTAAGCGCAATAGGGCAATCCTCTTCGTGGCCATTCTCGCCGCGACAATGCTCAGCCTCACGTTCTTCTCCCTCCAGACGCTCTGGGACCAATACCGCCTCATTCTACCCTACGTCGCCCTGATGCACATTGTCGTTCTCTACGCCATTGCAGACATCGTCCGACGCATATCGCGCCGCCACAAGGTCAAGCTCATGGCCGTCGTCGTGCTGCTCCCCTCCGCAATCCTCTTCTCACGCTCCGCGTCGCAGATGGATCTGCTGTCGCTCCGTAAGAATCTCACCTCCGACCCTCTCGCCGGCTATACGCCCGACTGGTATCACTACCTCTCCATGTGCAAGTCCGTCGCCAATCTCCCCCAAGATGCCTACGTCGCCTGCCGCAAGCCCAATATGGCCCGCATCTACGCCGGCGGCCGCAAGTTCTACGGCATCTACACCATTCCCTCGTCCGACCCCGATGAGCTGGTTGCCAATCTCAAAGAGCACGGCGTCACACACATCATCGTAGGCAGCCTCCGACGCGACCCCGCCAAGGCTGGCCTCGGTGTCATCAATACTATCCATCGCTACATCAATTTCATCCTCCAAAAATACCCCCGCTTCATTGAGCAGGTAGCTATCGAGGGCACAACAGATACCGAGCCTGCAGCCCTTTTCGTCCTCCACTACGAGTACGCAAAGCCACAGTAGCTCAACCCTTTACTCGCTATGTACGAAGAGAAGATTCAATACTTCAAGAACGCCGCCAAGAACTGGAGACGCTATCGCCAAAGCCGCTCCTACTATTGGAACCAAATAACGCGGTTCATCTCGTTCTACATGACCGACACCCAAAGTGTCATCGAGATTGGCTGTGCCACGGGCGAGACGCTCGCCCAGGTCCCCGCACGCCGCCGTGTCGGCATCGATTTCTGCGACGAGCTTATCCAGCAGGCCCGCGAGGCGCATCCCTCAATTGAGTTCCACACCATGCCCGCCGAGGACATCACCCTCAACGAGAAGTTCGATGTCGTCATCATGTCCAATCTCACGGGCTATCTCGACGATATCGAGCTGGTGCTCAATCAGGTGAGGAAGCTCTGCCACCAGCGGACGCGTGTCATCATCAACACATACAACCGCCTCTGGGAGCCGCTCATCAACGTGGCCGAGTGGCTCGGAATCAAGCGCAAGAGCCCCGAGCAAAACTGGCTCTCCATGGCCGATATGCGCAATCTCCTCTATCTCACGGGCTTCGAGACATACCGCACGAACAGCAATATGCTGCTCCCCTTCAATATCCCCATCGTCGCGCCGCTCTTCAACCGATTCGTCTCACACCTCCCGCTCATGGGGGCTCTCTCCCTCAACGACTATATCTTCGCCCGCCCAATGCCCGAAGACGAGACGGCCTCCGACGATTGGCGCAAGCGTTACTCCGTCTCCGTTGTCATCCCGGCGCGCAATGAGAGTGGCAATATCCGCCAAGCCGTCCAGCGAATCCCCGACATGGGCTGCCATACCGAGATTATCTTCGTCGAGGGCAATTCCACCGACGATACGTGGGACGAGATTTGCCGCGTCCGAGATGTCTACCAGGGGAAACGCGACATCAAGGTGATGAAGCAAGACGGACGCGGAAAAGGTGACGCCGTAAGGAAAGGCTACGATGCCGCAAATGGCGACATCCTCATGATTCTCGATGCCGACCTCACCGTCCCGCCCGAAGACCTCCCCAAGTTCTATAAGGCCATCGCCACGTCGCGAGGCGAGTTCATCAATGGCGTCCGCCTCGTCTACCCAATGGAGAAGGGCTCCATGAGGCTGCTCAATACCATTGGCAACCACTTCTTTAGCTCCCTCTTCTCGTGGATTCTGGAGACGCCCGTCAAGGATACGCTCTGCGGGACCAAGGTCATGTTCCGCGACGATTATGTCCGCCTCGCACGAAATCGCGATTTCTTCGGCGATTTCGACCCCTTTGGCGATTTCGACCTCCTTTTCGGTGCCTATAAGCTCAATCTCCGCATCGTCGATTTGCCCATCCGCTATCGCGAGCGCAAGTACGGGACTACGAATATCTCCCGCTTCCGCCACGGCCTCCTCCTCTTGCAGATGAGTGTCTTCGCTGCGCTCAAGATTCGTTTCCGATAAAAAAACACACGCTCCCCAGATTCCCTCCAAGATGCCAAATCCCAGAAAGGCCATATTCCCCGGTTCCTTCGACCCCTTCACTGTCGGTCACGAGAGCATCGTCACGCGCGGTCTTGAAGTGTTCGACGAGATTGTGGTCGCTGTCGGTGTCAATTCCGATAAGCGGTGCCTCTTCACTGCCCAGCAGCGTGTCGATTTCATCAAGGCCGTCTTTGCCGACGAGCCGCGCGTCTCCGTCAAGACCTACGACGGCCTGACTGTCGATTTCGCCCGTCAGCTCGGCTGTGGCCACATCATCCGCGGGCTTCGCACCTCCGCCGATTTCGAGTTCGAGAGGGCCATTGCCCAGGTCAATAGGCAAATGACGGGTATCGACACCGTCTTTCTCCTCACGACGCCCGAGCATACGCCCGTCAATAGCACCATCGTCCGAGACATCCTCCGCCACGGGGGCGATGCCTCCCTTTTCATTCCCGAACGTATTAGAGAGTTGGTAAAATGCGCAGAGTCCTGACGCTCATAGCTTTATTCCTCGCTTTCGCGCCCCTCGCCTCGGCCGCGCTGACCGTCGTCAATGGTCACGCCAAGGGATACGAGGGCCGGACTCTCGTCTTCCAGACCTACGCCGACCCCGTCAGCCGTCTGCCAGTCGATTTGGCCTCCGTGACGGTGGACGGCGACGGCTCTTTCACGCTTACGGCGGACATCAACCAGGTGACGCGCGTCTCAGTCGACCTCAGTTTCTACCTCGCCCACATCTATCTTGAGCCTGGCGCCCGCTACGATGTCTCCCTCCCTCCCTTCCGCCTCCGCCCCGATGCCGAGCGTTTCAATCCCTATTACGAGCCGCGGCAGGTCAGCCTAATCATCCATTCCGCCACGTCGCCGCTCAATACGGCCCTCGCCTCCCTAAACAAGGCTTTCGCCGACATCTATTACCCGTCGGCTGTCCGCCTCGTACGTCGCCATGACAAGGCTCTCGCCGATAAGCTAATCGCGCGACTCGATTCCGCCGTGCGGGCCATCAATTGCAGTCTCCCCTTCTTCCGCCAACAGGCCAATTTCCTCAGGGCGCGTATCTTCGCCACTCCACGCCTCAATGCCTCGCGCCAAGTCCTCGCGCGTTTCTATTCCGGCTCGCCCCTCGCCCTCAATGTCCCCGCCTATTGGCAGACAATCGATATGCTCGCGCCCGATGTCCTGAAGAATTCCCCATATCCCGACATCCGCAAGAGCATCGGCAAGATTCTTGAGCAATCGTCGCCAAGCGTGGCCGAGATTTCACAAATCCTCTCGCACGATACCCTTTTCCAACGCTCACAACCCCTCCGCGAGGCTCTCATCGTCAAGGCCATAACCGACGCTTTCTTTTCCAACGACATCTCCGAGGGACGAGCCGATTCGCTCCTCATCAGTGCCGCCCGCACCCTGAAGACTAAGTCCGTCCGCCTCATGGCCGCCAATGTCTACGCCAAGAAGAATCGCCTCCGCGCGGGTCTCCCAGCTCCCGATTTCTCCCTCACCGACAATAAGGGCAACGAGGTGAAGCTCAGCGATTTCCGTGGTCGTTTCCTCTATCTCTGTTTCATGCACTCCAAGAATTACGAGTGCATAAAGGCAATGCCAGCCCTCGACAATCTCGCCCAGGTCCACCGTGAGAATCTCGACGTGCTTTGCGTCTTCACCGACGACCAGCCGGCCGAACTCTTCAAGCTCGTGTCCCGCAACGGATATTATTGGAAACCAGTCTCCTACATCTCCAACCAACGCATAATGCTCGACTATCAGGTGGCCGCCCTCCCAACCTATTTCCTCATTGCCCCCGATGGTTGTGTTGCAATTCCCCAAGCCCCAGGCCCCGCGGAGAACGTAGGCCCTGCCATTGCCGAGGCCATCCGGCAGTTCATCATCTCAACCCGCCGAGGGCGTCCCGAGATTCCACGAACAATTTACGACATCGCCAACGAGGCAAGACCCATCGAATGACACTCATGGCCGATATTCAGCAACCTATGGTCGTCGCCACAGGCCTCACCAAGAGCTTCGGCTCGCTACAAGTCCTGCGTGGCATCGACTTGCAAATCATGAAGGCGGAGGTCGTCTCCATCATGGGGGCGAGTGGCGCCGGAAAGACCACTCTGCTCCAGATTCTCGGGACGCTCGACCGCCCTACGTCGGGCTCCGTCTTCATCGACGGTGTCGATACCCTCGCGCTCAAAAATATGCAGCTGGCGCAGTTCCGCAATTCAAAGATTGGCTTCGTCTTCCAGTTCCATCAGCTGCTGCCCGAGTTCACGGCTCTGGAGAACGTCATGCTTCCCGCGCTCATTGGCGGCGTCCCGCGCCATCAGGCCGAGCAACGAGCCGCCGAGCTTCTCGATTTCCTCAACCTCTCCAACCGCACCGACCATAAGCCCTCCGAGCTGAGCGGCGGCGAGAAGCAACGCGCAGCCATAGCCCGTGCGCTGGTCAATAATCCCGCCGTCGTCTTTGCCGACGAGCCGTCAGGAAATCTCGACAGCCACAATGCCGATGAGCTTCAGTCCCTCTTTTCCTCGCTCCGCGAACGCTTCGGGCAGACTTTCGTCATCGTGACCCACGATGCCCGACTTGCCGAGAGGTGCGATCGTATGGTCGTCATAAAAGACGGTGCCGTCTATGCCGATTGAGCATCTCAAAGAGCTGTTAGACAGCAAGGTAGACCTCTACGAACGCCCCGAGTTCATAGCCCCGGATCCCATCTCCATTCCCCACCTCTATTCCCGCCGCCAAGATATTGAGGTGGCGGGCTTCCTCGCTGCTACCATTGCCTGGGGAAACCGTAAGGCCATCGTGGCCAAAGGCCGCCAGATGCTCGACCGCCTCGGTGCCGACCCCTACGATTTCGTCATGTCAGCCTCCGAGGAGCAGATCGATTCTCTCGCGTCGTTCGTCTACCGCACTTTCCAACGCGAGGATCTCCCCTCCATGGTTCGAGGCCTCCGCAGTGTGTTCCGCTCTTCCCAAAATCAGACGCTCGAAGATCTCTTCATCCCCGCGCCGGGCGAGACGCTGCGCGATTCCGTAGCCCGTTTCCGCTCCGCCATGGTTCCCTCCATGGCGTCCCGCTCCCTAAAGCATATTGCCGACCCCGCCCGTGGCGCGGCGGCCAAGCGTATCTGTATGTTTCTCCGCTGGATGGTGCGCCCCGCCACGCGTGGTGTCGATTTCGGTCTTTGGAAAAACATCTCGCCCGCTCAACTCGTCATTCCCCTCGATGTCCATAGCGGACGCACCGCCCGTGCCCTCGGTCTTCTCGACCGCTCGCAAGACGATTGGAAGGCCGCCGCGTTGCTCACCGATGCCCTCCGCCTTTTCTCCCCATCCGACCCCGTGCGCTACGATTTCGCGCTCTTCTCCATCGGCATCGTCGAGGGTGGGGTAGACTCCACCCACGCCCCGGCCCTTTAAGCGCAACACGTAAAAACGTCGTCGCCGCTCCCCTTGTCACGCTTTATTCTATCTTTGCCTCTAAACACACACTGCCAAAACCATAACAGCAATGCCAAAGATAAATAAGGAAGACGCCCTCCGCTATCATGCCGAAGGACGCCCGGGAAAGATTGAAGTCATCCCCACAAAACCCTACAGCTCGCAACGCGACCTCTCTCTCGCCTATTCCCCCGGCGTGGCCGAGCCATGCCTCGAAATACAGAAAGACCCCGAACTCGCCTACGAATACACCGACAAGGGCAATCTCGTTGCCGTAATCTCCAACGGCACTGCCGTCCTCGGTCTCGGCAACATCGGTGCCGTAAGCGGTAAGCCCGTCATGGAGGGCAAAGGACTGCTCTTCAAGATTTTCGCCGGTATCGATGTCTTCGACATCGAGGTCGACGAGAAGGATCCCGAGAAGTTCATTCAGGCCGTCAAGGCCATCTCCCCAACGTTCGGTGGCATAAATCTCGAGGACATCAAGGCCCCCGAGTGTTTCGAGATCGAGACGCGCCTCAAGGCCGTGCTCGACATCCCCGTCATGCACGACGACCAGCACGGAACGGCAATCATCTCCGCCGCAGGCCTCATCAACGCGCTCCAAATCGTCGGCAAGAAGATTGAAGATGTCCGCGTCGTCGTCAACGGTGCCGGTGCCGCAGCCATCTCTTGCACGCGCCTCTATCAGAAGCTCGGTGTC
>JALEMI010000114.1 GCA_022768325.1 Bacteroidales bacterium | reverse complement strand
AGCTTCTTTCCGTCGACGATGATGCCGTTGTTGGATGTCGATGTCTGCGAGTTTTGGGTGTCGTCGTCATCATCGTCGTCGTCGCACGCGGTGGTGGCGGCTGAGATCATTACGGCCACGAGAGCCATTCCGATAAGTCGTAGTGTCTTCATTTTGCACTTGTTTGATTGAGATGAATAAAAAGTTGCTTGGATGGGGAGGTTTTATTGCGGTGCTAATATATATATATCCAAACTTTTTAACACTTTTGTTTTAGGGGGAGGGGTGAGTGGGGGGTAGGGTGAGGACGGGTTGTGCGAGATATTGTGTTGGTGTGTTAAGGAGGGCGAAGTTGTTGGACAAGAACACGGCAGACCGTTGGCCGCAAACGCTTGGGACGCGGGTGTATCTGTTGGCGGAGAGTGTGATGGGTAGGAGGTGAAAAGAGGAAGCCCCCGCTCGTCGGTTGTGACGGGCGGGGGCGGTAGTGGTGTATAGTCCTGTCGGTTATGCCTTGCGGTAGTCAGCGAGGCTCTCCTCTTGGAATTTGCGGATGAAGGTGATGTGCTTCTCGACCTCGGCCTCGGCGTAGCGGATGAAGACGCGCGCGGAGGTGGCGAACATCTCGGGAGCCTTGTTGGCGTCTTGGAGGATGAGGTAGCCCATGACGGTGTATGCTGTCATCTCGTAGAGACGGCGGGCGACGAGGTCGTGGAACTCTTGGTTCTTGGAGTCGTTGACCTGGTTGACGGCCATTTGGGTCTTGTCGGCCATGGCTTTGAGCTTGACCTTGAAGTCCTCGAACTCGGGAGCTACGGGCATTTGGTCGTACTCGGAGATCTTGGCTGCGTAGGCACCGCTGGTGATGTAGCGGATTGCGGCGACGACTTGGAGTTGTGTGGTGCCCTCATAGATGGAGGTGATGCGCGCGTCGCGGTAGATGCGTTCGCACTTGTACTCCTTCATGAAGCCTGAGCCGCCGTGGATCTGGATGCAATCGTATGTGTTTTGGTTTGCGAACTCGCTGCCCATGCCCTTTGCGAGAGGGGTGAAGGCGTCGGCGAGTTTGGAGAAGAGTTTTTGCTCCTTGCGCTCTTCGGGAGTGAGCTTGCGCTCTTTGCTGATGTCGTCGAGAGCCTTGTAGACATCGACGAAGCGTGCGGTCTCGTAGAGGAGGGCGCGGCTGGCGTCGAGCTTAGCCTTGATGGTGGAGAGCATATCGGCAACGGCGGGGAACTCGATGATGGCCTTGCCGAACTGCTTGCGGTCCTTGGCGTAGGCGAGGGCCTCGTTGTAGGCGGCTTGGCTGATGCCGACACCTTGGGCGGCGATGCCGAGGCGTGCGCCGTTCATGAGAGCCATGACATACTTGATGAGGCCCATCTTGCGGTCGCCGCAGAGTTCGGCCTTGGCGTTCTTGTAGACGAGTTCGCAGGTTGGCGAGCCCTTGATGCCCATCTTGTTCTCGATGCGGCGGACATCGACGCCGCCCTGTCGCTTATCGTAGATGAACATGGAGAGGCCACGACCGTCGCGAGTGCCCTCTTCGGAACGGGCGAGGACGAGGTGGATGTCGGCGTCGCCGTTGGTGATGAATCGTTTTACGCCATTGAGGAGCCAGCATCCGTCGGCCTCGCTGTATGTGGCTTTGAGCATTACGCTCTGGAGGTCGGAGCCTGCGTCGGGTTCGGTGAGGTCCATGGACATGGTCTCGCCGGCGCAGACGCGGGTGAGGAAGCGTTGCTTTTGGTCCTCGTTGCCGAACTCGTAGAGCGTCTCGGCGCAATCTTGGAGGCCCCAGAGGTTCTCAAATCCGGCATCGGCGCTGCTGACCATATCGGCGGCCATGATGTAGGGCACGATAGGGAAGTTGAGGCCACCGAAGCGGCGTGGCATGGCCATGCCCATGAGGCCGGCTTTGCGGGTGGCATCGAGGTTGACATCGGTGCCTGGGGCGTAGGCTACGCGTCCGTTTTCGCATTTAGGGCCATCGTGGTCGACACCTTCGGCGTTGGGGCCGATGATTTCACCACAAATCTCTCCGACGATGTCGAGGACACGGTCGTAGTTGTCGAGAGCGTCTTCGACGTTTTGAGGGGCGTAGTCGAAATTGTCCTTGTCGGCGAAGTCTCGCTCTTTGAGCTCGATGATTCGCTTCATGAGGGGGTGTCCGAGGTGGAATTTGAGCTCGGGCGTCTCGCTATAATAGTTGGCCATTGTCTACTACTTGCTGTTTTTCTTGTAATACTTAATCATCTTGGGGACGACCTCCTCGACGGTGCCGGTGATGACGTAGTCGGCAATCTTGTTGATGGGAGCCTCGGGGTCGGAGTTGATGGAGATGATCATGGAGCTGTCTTGCATACCGGCGATGTGTTGGATTTGACCGGAAATGCCGCAGGCGATGTAGAGCTTGGGGCGGACTGTGACGCCCGTTTGTCCGATTTGCCTGTCGTGGTCGACCCATCCGGCATCGACGGCAGCTCGGCTTGCGCCTACCTCGGCGTGGAGCTCCTTGGCGAGTTCGAAGAGCTTGTCGAAGCCTTCCTTGGAGCCAACGCCGTAGCCGCCAGCGACGACGATGGGGGCGCCCTTGAGGTTGTTCTTGGCAGCCTCGACATGGCGGTCGATGACCTTGACCACGTAGTCGGTTGTGGGGACGTATTTTGCTACGTCGTGGCGAACGACTTCGCCCTTATAGTTCTCGTCGAGAATTTCTTTTTTCATGACACCGTCGCGGACTGTTGCCATTTGCGGACGGTGGTCGGGGTTGACGATGGTGGCGATGATGGAGCCGCCGAAAGCTGGGCGGATTTGGTAGAGCTGCTTCTCGTAGTGCTTATCGACCATCTTGTCGCCCTCTTTGACCTTCATGTCGAAGTCTCCGATCTCGAGCTGGGTGCAGTCGGCTGTGAGGCCGGAGTGGAGAGCAGAAGAGACGCGTGGACCGAGGTCGCGGCCGATGACGGTAGCGCCCATGAGGCAGATCTGGGGTTGTTCCTCCTTGAAGAGATTGACAACGGCGGAGGTGTGGGGGAGAGTGGTGTAGGGGAAGAGGCCCTCGGCATCGAAGACGTGTACCTTGTCGACACCGTAGGGGAGGACTTGTTTTTCTACGCCGTCGAGCTTGTGGCCGATGCAGAGGCATTCGAGCTTCACTCCGAGTTCGTCGGCCAGTTTGCGGCCTTTGGTGAGGAGCTCGAGGCTGACGTCGGCGACCTTGGCGCCTTCGAGCTCGCAGTATACGAATACGTTGTTCATTTTGTCTTTACGGGTGTGGTTGGTGATTAGCCGATGGTGTTGCTGGCGATGAGTTCAGCCATGAGGCTGTCGATGTCGTCATCGGAGCTTGAGAAAGTCTTGCTCTCTTTGGCAGTGAAGACGATGCTCTTGACGGCCTTGACGTTTGTTGGAGAGCCGGCTTTACCGATTTGTGCGGGGTCGGCATCGATGTCGGCGGCACCGTATTGGCTGATGGCGAGGTAGGGGCGTTGCGCGTAGAACGCCTTCTCGGCCTCGTCGGTTAGAGCAGCGATCTCGGTTGTTGTCTTGGCACCCTTGAACTTCATGACGAGCTTAGCGTTGCGCGTGCGGCAAGGAGCAGCAGAGCCGTTGACGGTGAGGACGAGAGGCATAGGGGCCTCGACGGTCTCGACACCGCCGTCGATGTGTCGTTTTGCGACAACCTTGCCGTTGCTGATGCTGAGAATCTCCTCGGTGTAGGTGACCTGAGGGAGACCGAGTTTCTCGGCGACCTGTGGGCCTACTTGCGCAGTGTCGCCGTCGATGGCTTGGCGGCCGCAGAGGATGATATCGTAGGCGCCAATCTTCTTGATGGCTTGCGCGAGGGAGTAGCTCGTGGCGAGCGTATCGGCACCACCGAGAGCGCGGTCGGTGAGGAGGACAGTGCTGTCCACGCCGCGGAAGAGGCCTTCGCGGAGCACCTCGGTGGCTTTTGGGAGACCCATGGTGAGCATGGTGATAGTGGAGCCTGGGTTGGCGTCCTTGATGCGGAGAGCTTGCTCAAGGGCGTTGAGATCCTCAGGGTTGAACACGGCGGGCAGAGCCGCACGGTTGACGGTACCTTCGGGTGTCATCGCGTCGGACCCGACGTTGCGAGTGTCGGGGACTTGCTTGGCGAGGACAATGATTTTGTATCCCATTATGTCGTCTTGATATATTAGGTAAATATTTTTAAAGAGCTATTCTGCAAAATTATATTAATTTATCGAGAATAGGAAATGCCGTATAGTCGAGACTAAGAGGCGGATATTGACAGAAAAAGCACCGTGCGAAAAAGAATAGTCCGCACGGTGCTTTTTATATAAGCCTAATTGTTGATAATTGGCTGTTGTGATGATGGTGCGAGGGTTTACATCATGCCGCCGCCCATGCCGCCCATACCGGCTGCGCCAGCAGGCATCTCGGGCTTATTCTCCTTCTCCTCGACGAGGATGCACTCGGTGGTGAGGAACATGCCGGCGATGGAAGCAGCGTTCTCGAGAGCTACGCGGGTGACCTTGGCGGGGTCGATGACACCGGCAGCGAGGAGATTCTCGTAGGAATCGGTGCGGGCGTTGTAGCCGAAGTCGCCCTTGCCTTCCTTGATCTTCTGGACTACGACAGCACCCTCTTTGCCACCGTTGAAGACGATTTGGCGGAGGGGCTCCTCGATGGCGCGGCGGACGATCTCGATACCAGTGGTCTCGTCGTCGTTAACGCCCTTGAAGTTGTCGAGAGCCTCGGAAGCGCGGATGTAGGTGACGCCGCCGCCTGGGACGATGCCTTCCTCGACGGCAGCTCGTGTTGCGCAGAGAGCGTCGTCGACGCGGTCTTTCTTCTCCTTCATCTCGACCTCGGTAGGAGCACCGACGTAGAGGACAGCCACGCCGCCGGCGAGCTTGGCAAGACGCTCTTGGAGCTTCTCGCGGTCGTAGTCGCTCTTGGTGTTGGCGATTTGAGCCTTGATTTGGGCAGCGCGTTCCTTGATGGCCTCCTTGTCGCCCTTGCCGTTGACGATGGTTGTGTTCTCCTTGGTGATGGTGACCTTCTCGGCGACGCCAAGCATTTGGAGCTCAGCGTTCTCGAGCTTGAGGCCAGTCTCCTCGGAGATGACGGTGCCACCGGTGAGGATAGCGATGTCTTGGAGCATCTCCTTGCGGCGGTCGCCGAAGCCAGGAGCCTTGACGGCAGCGACTTTGAGAGAGCCGCGGAGGCGGTTGACGACGAGAGTTGCGAGGGCCTCGCCATCGACATCCTCGGCGATGATGAGGAGAGGGCGGCCAGTTTGAGCGGCCTTCTCGAGGATTGGGAGAAGATCCTTCATTGTTGAGATCTTCTTGTCGTAGATGAGGATGAATGGGGAATCGAGGGCGGCCTCCATCTTCTCGGTGTTGGTGACGAAGTAAGGGGAGATGTAGCCGCGGTCGAACTGCATACCCTCGACGACATCGACGTGAGTCTCGGTGCCTTTGGCCTCCTCGACGGTGATGACACCCTCCTTGCCGACCTTCTTCATGGCCTCGGCGATGAGCTTGCCGATCTCGTTGTCGTTGTTGGCGGAGACGGTAGCTACTTGCTCAATCTTCTCGTTGGAGTTGTCGATTTCCTGAGCCTGAGCCTTGATGCTCTCGACGACCTTGGCGACAGCCTTGTCGATGCCTCGCTTGAGGTCCATGGGGTTTGCGCCAGCGGTGACATTCTTGATGCCCGTGGTGATGATGGCCTGTGCGAGGACAGTTGCGGTGGTTGTGCCGTCGCCGGCATCGTCGCCGGTCTTGGAGGCGACCTCTTTTACCATTTGAGCGCCGAGGTTAGCGTAGGGGTCGGAGAGTTCGACCTCCTTGGCAACGGAGACGCCGTCCTTGGTGATGTGTGGAGCGCCGAACTTGCGCTCGATGACGACATTACGGCCTTTGGGTCCGAGGGTTACCTTGACGGCATCGGCGAGTTGGTCGACACCTTGTTTGAGAAGCTCGCGGGCTTCGGTATTGAACTTTATAGTCTTTGCCATGATGAACTTTCTTTTTTAGGGGTTGGGAATGTGTGTGGGGAGGATGTGGGATTAGGCCACGTAGAGGACATCGCTCTGGTTGATGAGGAGGTAGTCCTCGCCGTCGATTTGGAGCTCTGTGCCGGAGTACTTGCCGTAGAGGACGGTGTCGCCGACGTTAACCTCGACGGCCTCGTCCTTCTTGGCTGCGCCTACGAGGACGACGGTTCCTTTGAGAGGTTTCTCTTTAGCGGAATCGGGGATGATGATGCCACTTTGGGTCTTAGTCTCTGCTGCTACGGGCTTGACCAGCACTTTGCCGGCCAGCACTTTGCCTTTCAATTCTGCCATTGCTGTATGTTTTGTTCTTCTATTCTTGGTTTGCGGGCTTAGCCTTGTTTTTTGGCGAAGCCGCGGACATATTATCATAATGCGTGCCAAAACGGTTGGTGTGCCATTTTGACAGAAAAGAGGGGTGTGGCTGGCGTGTTGGAGCTGAAGTGTTGGGGAAAAATTGTCAGAGGGTGCGACTATTTGCCACTCCG
>JALEMI010000098.1 GCA_022768325.1 Bacteroidales bacterium | reverse complement strand
TATGATTATCCGCAATTAGCCTTCTTGGAGCAGTAGATTCTGTGTTCAAACACCGGTCTATACGAAATCGATGCCACTATCAACCTATCAAACAGCGCGTCACCAAAATTCTTACGGTTGAACTTGTAGCAGAACTCGTTTAGATATTCTTGAAGAAATTCTTCCTTTATCCCGTGATACATATCCGTGAACAACGATTTGGCATTGGATATGGCTACGTGAACCCACGGAAGGACCTTTGGAGCCTCTTTGCCTGGTACTGTTTGCAGCTTTGACTTCGCCACAACTTCCTCAACGCCAGAATGTGAGCGCAGATTGTCCATTATGACCGTGGCTGAGCCGTCTATATTCTCCTGCGCGGCCGATTTGAAAGTCCCAGCCTTGAGGTCTTGGATAACCAACATCTTCATATGTCCACATTTCCGGCTTTTTTGGCCTTTCTTAGGAGTCTCAGCCTCTTCGCTTTCGACCATCACAAGCACTTTGGCTTTTTGCTGGCTGCCCACGCCCCTCTTTTGCGGCTCGTCGTCCGACTTGTCGTTTTCCTTGGTAAAATACCCCTCGTCGAGTTCTATTGTCCCCTCCAGCTTGTATTTCGCATCCCTCTTGCCCATTACGCTACGAATCTTGTGCATCATCTCCCATATGGGCTGGTAGCGCTTATGCTCAAGTTGACGCTGCATTTCTTTCGCTGAGAAAGTCTTCTTGGTTGACGTCAGTAGATGGATGGCTGTGAACCAATACATTAGCGGCAACTTGCTCCCATGCATCACAGTTCCCGAAGTGAGCGTTGTCTCATGTCCACATTCTGCACAAACCCAGCGTTTTCTGCTACGGTTCCAGTATTGCTTCGTGCACCCACAATTGCTACAGGTAACCCCTTCATTCTCGCGGGCACTTTTAAGAAAACTCTCGCAATCCTCTTCGGTTTCAAATTGCTTTGCGAACTCTAACAACTTCATTGTAACTGCCTTTAAATCACACAAATATACAAAATTTGGGTGTATTGCGGATAATCATTATCGGCAAAGTTAATTTTTCAGAATATTCCTATCTTTGTTCAAGCCCCCCATGAAAACACATAATACCACATTTTTTCATGAACACCATCCGTCTTACTCTCTTGCTGAGCCTCGCGTCGGCGACCCTCCTCCCTACCCTCGCCCAGACATCGCGCGAAGAGGTTCTCGCCGACCTCAACAAAGCCGGGGGCGTATACCTTGCCTATCCCGCACCGACCGCTCAGCCCACCCCCGCGCCCAAGGGCTATAAGCCATTCTACGTGAGCCTCTACGCCCGCCACGGCTCCCGATACCTCCTCTCCGACAAAGACTACAAGTGGGTTGCCGACGTCCTCGACCAGGCCAAGGAGGCCAACGTCCTCACGCCCCTCGGGCTCGACGCCCTCGACCGCCTCAACCGCATTTGGCCACTCGTTGAAGGGCGTGGCGGCGACCTGTCTCCCCTCGGCGAGAGGCAGCACCACGACATCGCCCTCCGCCTCTACAACGCCTACCCCGACGTCTTCACCTCAGGACGCAAGGTGTCGGCCCGCTCCACCCTCGTCCCCCGATGCGCCATGAGCATGGCCGCTTTCACCGAGAGCCTCAAGACGCTCGTGCCGACGCTTAACATACGCTCCGAGGCTTCGCAAAAGTATATGTCGTACCTCTGCTACCGCACGCCCGAGTCCAACCATTTCACGAGCCACAACACGGCACCATGGGCATCTGACGCCCAGCGGTTTGAGGCCGCCCTCGTCCAGCCCGACCGTCTCATCAAGTCGCTCTTTACCGACTTGGACTATGTTGCCCAACACGTCGACCCCGCTCGCCTGATGTGGGGCTTCTACTGGGTGGCCGCCGATATGCAAGACATCGATTCGGACATCTCCTTTCACGACCTCTTCACGCCCGACGAGCTTTTCAATGTATGGCAGGTGAATAATTTCCGATTCTATGCCGGCAACGCCAATCACGCCGACTCAAAGGGGCAAGTCGTGGCCAGCTCCAAGTCCCTGGTTCAGAATATCCTCCAGTCCGCCGATGAGGCCATAGCCGACAACTCCATTGCCGCAACACTCCGCTTTGGACACGACGGCAACATAATCCCCCTCCTCGCCCTTATGCGCATCGAGTCGTTCGATGCGGCCGTCTCCCGTCCCGAGGAGTGTTTCAAAGTATGGTCCGACTTCAAGGCCTCGCCCATGGCCGCCAATCTCCAAATGATTTTTTTCCGCAATAACAGGGGCGACATTCTCGTGAAGTTCCTCCACAACGAGCGCGAGGTGCATATCCCCATAGCGACGGACATCTTCCCCTTCTACCACTGGGCGGACGTGCGCACCTATCTTGAGGAGATCGTCAATAAGTAACAAAAGGCATTAAGGGGGGCGTTGAGCCCCCTTTTTTCTTTTCCGCTAAGCTAAGTTTGCCTCCCAAATCATGTCGCGGTGGGGCAGCCCCTCGAACATATACGGCTCCGATGTCGGGCGGAATCCCACCTTCGCGTAGAAGCCTTTCGCCTGTTCTTGCGATTGGATTTTGACGCACGTAGCCCCGAGCATCTCCACTGCGAGGCGCAGGCCGTGGCGCACCATCACCTCGCCATAGCCTTTACCGCGCTCGGTTGTTATGACGCGCCCAAGCGATACGCTGTCCATTTTATGATACCCGGCGGGCAAGATTCGCAACATTGCCACAATCTTCTCGCCACGGGTGAGCCAGGCGTGGATGGCTATCTTGTCGTCGCCGTCAACATCTTGATAGACACAATCTTGCTCGACAATGAAGACTTCCGAGCGGATGCGAAGCAATGCATATAGTTCGTCAAGGCTAAGCTCATAAAAACGCTTGACGTGAAGTTGTAGTTCTTCCATTTCTATTTGGTGAAGATGTTCCTTTTCAGTTTTCCTGTCTCCGTCCGAGGCAGTTGGGTCACGCTCTCTATTGTCTTGGGTCGCCAATAGCGAGGCAGGATTTCGTCGCAGGTCTTCCGCGCCGCCTCAACGTCGCCGGCCTCCATTACGAGGGCCACGGCCTGACCAAGCCGCTCGTCGGCTCGCCATGTTATGACGTAGGGGACGTTTATCCGCCCCTCGAGAAGTCGCTCGACCTCTTCGGCCTGAATCTTTATGCCGCCCGAGCAGATGACGTTGTCCGCCCGTCCCGTAATACGGAAACGGGTCACGCCGTCCGACTTGCGAAGCTCCGCCATATCGTTGGTGGTCAACGTCGTGGCGCATACGGCAGGCGCGTCAATCACGAGGCATCCTCGCGCGTCAAGGCTCAGCCCTACGCCCTCAAATGGCGTGTACCATTCGCTTGCGCCACAGCCGCTAAGCCGCCGCAGGGCAATGTGCGACAGGGTCTCCGTCATTCCGTAGGTGCTCCATACGGCCTCGGGCATTTGCCTCAGCCCGGCAGCCAAGGGGCTGCTTATAGCCCCTCCGCCAATTATGACGTTCTTTATCCGCTCGAAGAGACTACGCTCGCGCTCGTTGCGCAATGTCTCCCACACTTGCATGGGCGTCATGGCCGCAAAGGCGGGGGCAGTGTCCAAATCGGCCAAGGGGTGGGAGCTGGGGGCAACGCTGACGAGCTGAAGGCCGCACGTCAATGCGCGGACAACCATCATCTTCCCCGCTATGTAGTCCATGGGAAGGCACAACAGCGCCGTGTCGCCCTCTCGCAGCCCCAAGAATCGGCACGTTATTCGCGCGCTGGCCGCCATTCGGCATTTCTCCGCCTCCATTGGCTTTGGCGCACCCGTCGAGCCGCTGGTCTTGACGGTTACGGTGGGGCTGCTGTTGCGCCATTCGGCAATGAACTCCTCAACGGTCATCGTTTCTTAGGGTAAGTAGTAGAGGCGTTCGCCCCTGATTTCCAAGGGCATGGCTATGTTCTCCTCAAATAGTTGACCCGTGCCGAGGCCTTGAGGCATCATCTCTCCCTCGGCGGCAGAGTAGGTCGATGCGGCCAAGTGGGCCACGGCGTTGAGGCCAATGTTGCTCTCCAAGGCGCTTGTCATCCACGAGCCTATTCCGCGCCGCCGCCCCATTTCGACCCACTCCCTCGCTCCAGCCATGCCGCCGTGGAGGGTAGGCTTGATGACGAGGTATTGGGGGCGTACGCGGTCCAGCATCTGCTCTTTCTCCTCCGTCCCCGTCAGCCTTATCAGCTCCTCGTCGAGGGCTATGGCAATGGGCGACTCTTTGCAGAGGTCCGCCATCACGTCCCATTGCCCGGCGGCCACGGGTTGCTCAATGGAGTGGATGTCGTACGCGGCGAGGCGTTCGAGGCGTTCCATGGCGTTTTCGGCGGAGAATGAGCCATTGGCATCGAGGCGTATCTCTATCTCGTTTTTGCCAAATCGGCGGCGCAAAGCCTCAATCATCTCGACCTCGTGGGCGAAGTCTATCCCGCCAATTTTTATTTTGATGCAAGAGAAACCCGCCGCCACTTTCTCTTCCATCCGGCTCATCATCTCTTCAAACGAGCCCATCCATACGAGGCCGTTTATCCTGATGCCCTCTTCGCCGCGCCCGAAGGGCGTGTCGCTCAGAGCCGTTGAGCCGCCGCGTTCCAATTGCCACATTGCGGTTTCAAGCCCGAAGAGAATTGAGGGGAATGGCCTCAGGGCCTCACGGTCAATCTCGCCCGTCTGGCGCAGGTCCTCCAAGACGGTTAGCAGCAGCAGGTCGTACTGGTCTTCGTTCATCGCGTCGATGGAGAGGTCGGGCAGTGGCGAGCACTCACCCGTACCGACGACGCCCGGGCGGGCGTCGTCACTAATCGTCACGAGGCGTATTGTGCGCGTGGTGTACGAGCCTCGGCTTGTCGTGGCAGGACGCTTGAACTTCAAGACACGGCGTTCAACATTGGTGCGTAGCATCGTCTCCTTACTTTTTTATGGGAAGTGGGGATATTTGTCGAAGTCTGGCTTTCGTTTTTCGAGGAATGCGTGTCCGCCCTCTTGTGCCTCGTCCATGGTGTAGTAGAGCATGGTGGCGTCGCCGGCCAACTCTTGGATTCCCGCCTGACCGTCAAGCTCGGCGTTCAGGCCCGCTTTTATCATGCGGAGGGCCAAAGGCGAGTGTTCCATCATGCGCTCAGCCCATTCTACGCAGGTGTCCTCCAGCTTTTCCAAGGGTACGACTTTGTTGACAAGCCCCATCTCCAAGGCCTCTTGCGCCGAATATTTCTCGCAGAGAAACCATATCTCCCTGGCTTTCTTCTGCCCGACAATACGTGCCAGGTACGAAGCCCCAAAACCGGCGTCGAAGCTGCCTACGCGAGGGCCAGTCTGGCCAAATATGGCGTTCTCTGACGCAATGGAGAGGTCGCACATGACGTGGAGGACATGGCCGCCGCCAATGGCGAAGCCGTTGACCATGGCAATGACGGGCTTAGGCAGACGGCGAATCTGCATCTGCACATCGAGGACGTTGAGGCGTGGGATGCCGTCGGTGCCCACGTATCCGCCGCGCCCCTTGACGTTCATGTCGCCGCCCGCGCAGAAGGCCACGTCGCCAGCACCCGTCAAGATGACCACCCGGACGTCTTGCGCCTCGCGGCAATAGCTGAAGGCTTGGCTCATCTCCCACGTTGTCAGCGGGGTGAAAGCGTTGCGCCATCGCTCGCGGTTGATGGTTATCTTGGCAATGTGGTTATACTGCTCAAAAAGGATCTCCTTGAAGTCGAATCCCTCAATTTTTTTCCACTCTCTTGTCATATTCGTTTACTAAATAATCGTAGTATTCGTTCAGCGCATTCTGGTCGCTCTCGCTATTGGTGAAGACCTCCAACAGCCTGGGGCGACAGGCCGCATCGTCATGCCGTGTCAGCCACTGGAGGCGGTTCTCTACGTCGCCAATGTTTCTCGCCTCGGCGTATTCCACTCCGTTTTGGATGCAGAGGCCGAGGGCCGAGGCGGAGTGCTCCGCCATCACGATTCTCTCGCGGGCATCGCTGCCCCTCAGGCCACCAAATCGGCAGAAGATACCTCCGCCGCCGTTGTTCATGACGAGGATTCGCATGTTGCCACCGTTCTCGCCGTTCCACAAGGCGTTGCCGTCGTAGAAGAAACTCAGGTCACCCGTGACGCAGAGGTGGATTTCGTCCTGGCGCCCGGCGGCGTGACCGGCGGCGGTGGACACCGAGCCGTCAATTCCGTTTATCCCGCGGTTGCAATAGAAATGGCGGCGGCTCGCAAGGCATCCCAACCGCACGGCGGAGCTGTTGGCAAAGTGGAGGACGGCGTCGCCCGACTTCTCCATAAGCGTCTGAACCACTTGCAATTGGGAGAACGCCTCAGTGCGATGGGCGCACAGCTCCTTGGTTGTGGACAACAGCGCGTTCCATCGGCTTACGAAATCGGGGTCGCCCTTTGTTTCCGCCTCCGCCATTCGCCCAATCAGGGCCGACGTGTCGCACGTCCCGACGAGGGTTGTATTCTGAAACACGTCGTGAAGCTCGCCGTCGTCGGAGATTAAGATGGTCTCCGCGTCGGTTGCCGAGCGGAGAAATTGTTTTAGGTTTTTGCTGACAATGTGCCCGCCGATGTAGAGAATCTTGTCGGGCTGGTACTCTTCCGCCCTCACTCTGCCACTGTTCCGCAAGATGTGGAGGGCTTCGTTCAGCCCCTCGCCGCCGTCGGCAGCCAGCGGTTCGTAGAGCGTAGGCCATTTGGGGCGCATCTGCGCAATGGCTTCCGCCCCCGTTGTTTGCCCAATCACGATAAGCGGCCTGCGGGCATTGCCCATCTCTCGCGCCACGCGGGCGGCAGTGTCCATTCCCGCGCTGTGCATCATTCGGCAAATGCGGGCGTTGGGCAACTCGCGGGTGTGAAACTCATAGAGAGGCTCCCTGAGGGGGACGTTAATCAAGACGGGGCCTCGTGCCGTAGCCGTGGCGGCCATCAAGGCCTCGTTTATCAGGCGGTTGACGTGCCAACGGTCCACGGCATCGTCGCCCTCGGGCAGCGTCACGGCCTTGCGAACCATAGCGCCAAGAGCCGAGGCTTGCGGCATGGTCTGTCCGTCCAATTGGCCAATCCACGCCCGTGGCCTGTCGGCCGCTATGATGATTAGTGGGATGGCGTGGTAAAAGGCCTCTGCCACGCCCGCCGCGGTGTCCAAAATTGCCGAGCCGCTCGTGACGCACACTGCCACGGCCTCGCCCGTAGCTTGGCTAAGCCCAAGCCCGAAGAAGGTCGCCGAACGCTCGTCCGTCACGGCATGGCAATGGACACCCGCCTCGTTCAGATTGTGGCATATCGGCGCATTGCGACTGCCTGGGCACGTCACGGCATGGTGCACGCCGTGGGCAATCAGCAAGGCCGTAAGTTCGTTTATCGTGGCGTTGTCAGAGAACATTTTTGGGGTCTATTCCTTTTCAAAAATCACGTTTTTCATTGTCTCGCGCTTGGCGGTCACCTCGCGCACCTCGCTCTCCTCCTCGCTGTCGGGCATCAGCCCCACGCCCGAAAAGAGGCGCACGAGCCCTTTGCCCAGCCTCATGCATCGAATCACGACATAGAGGTCGACATCGCCGCCGCCATGCGCCACGCCCGCCACGCCGCTGAAGTATTCGCGCGCCGTCTTCTCAATCCGCAATATCGCGGCCTTTGCCTCATGCTGCGGCATTCCGCACATGGCTGGGGTGGGATGCAGAAGTTGTGCCGCGTCCCACGTTGTCTTGCCCTCGCGCAGTCGGGCGTTGAAACGTGTCATGAGGTGGGACACCGCCCCGGCGTTGAGCGTCAGCGGCCCTTCGCTGCGGACATTGTCCGCCAAGCCGCCAAGCCTCTCCTCGATGAATTGGGAGACCACGCCATGCTCGCGCAGATTCTTGGCGTCCCATTCCGACGTATCGCCCGCAATGCGTGTTCCGGCGAGCGACATCGTCTCGACAGTCCGCCCACGCCCGCGCAGCAACATCTCGGGCGTCGCCATAAGCCACGTGTCGCCATTGGGCAGGCTGACCATGGCCACGAACGCGTCACGATACATCAGGCATGCGCGGAAGAAGAGGCTCTCGGCCGCTCCGCGCAAATCGATGACCATGTCCTCATGCCCCGACAGCACAATCTTGGCAAGCCCGCCACTGCGCAACAGGGCGTGCGCCTTCACAAACTCGCCACGGAAATCGTCGCCCCCGGTGACGATGTCGGCAGCCGACGCGACGGGGGCGGAGGGCATCACCGCCGGGAGGGCGTGACGCTCGGCGGTGCCGCAAAAAAACATGGTAGGGGTCGGGCCTTCCATATCGAAAGGCGCAAAGATGAAGCCCTCGCGGTCTCCGGCGTCGCCCAGGTGCGCCAAAGTCACGGGATTGCCCCGCAGGGCGCAATATGTCGCCTCGCCTGGCAGACGCCACGTGGCGCCGCAATTGGCAAGGCGTTCGTTGTTCTCTTGCATGGTCTCTTTCCGCGAATTTAACCATTTCCGCCCGCCTATGGCTTTAGTTCTTACCCCTTATGCCGCTTGCCCGGGTTCATCTCCTTACATTTTTATTTCTCATTTTCAAGACCTATCTTTGTAACCTTTAAAAAGTGGGGGTGGAAGAGCCGTAGCTCAAGCCATTCGCCCGATGGGGCGCAACGCGGCCTCCCGCTTTCGATGATTCTTGAAAAATGGGATAATGTCCAGGATACTCAATCTCATACAGCTCGCGGCAGGAAACGCAAGTCGCTGGATTGTCGACAGAATCGGACAAAGATATTTCGTCATTCTGCTCAGTTTGGTTGTGGGCGTAGCCAGTGGCATTGCCGCTGTGACTCTCAAACACACCATCTCCTTCGTTAAGTCTTTTGTCGATGGATTCGCCAGCATCAACTACAACCTGCTGCTGCTCATAAGCCCTGCGCTCGGAATTCTCATCTCTTGGCTACTCGTCAAGTACGTCATCCGAGCCAAACTGGGTCACGGCATCACGCAGATTCTCTACGCCATTTCGCAGACGGGCAGCTCGTTGCCGCCTCATCATGTCTACTCGTCAATCTTGACCAGCTCTTTCACCATTGGATTCGGAGGTTCGGTGGGAGCTGAGGCCCCTATTGCCCTCACGGGCGCGGGCATAGGCAGCAACATAGCGAAGCTCTTCAAGCTCGACTATAAGACTGTCACGCTGCTCATGGCCTGCGGCGCGGCGGGAGGCCTTGCCGGCGTATTCAAGGCGCCCATTGCGGGAGTCGTCTTCACGCTTGAGATTCTGATGCTCAACTTGACCATGGCGTCGATGGTGCCGCTCATGATTTCGGCTGTCGTCGCCACGTCGGTCACCTATTGGTTCATGGGGCGCGACGTTGAGTTCCCAATGAGCCGAATCAGCGATTTCGTACTCGGAAACATTCCGTTCTATTGCCTTCTTGGCTTTTTTGCGGGGATAATTGCTCTGCTTTTTGTCCGCTCCATGTGGTTCACCGAGAAGAAGATGGGCATGATTAAGAACCCGTGGGTCAAGTGGCTCGTAGGCAGTTCGCTCCTTGGCATCCTAATCTTCCTCCTCCCGCCGCTCTATGGCGAAGGCTATGCCTCCATCAGCCAGTTGCTCCAGGGCAACGCCTCGTCGTCCATGGCGGGGTCGCCTCTTGAGATTCTCTTCGGGACATCGCCCGCCGCCGTTCTCGGCTATGCCGGCGTGATTCTTCTGCTCAAGACCTTTGCCACGGCCGCCACGACAGGCGCGGGAGGCGTTGGCGGCACCTTTGCGCCGTCGCTTTTCATGGGCGCATTCACGGGCTTTTTCTTCTCTCATGGGCTTAACACGGCCTTCGGGCTCGACTTGCCCGTCACGAATTTCACCCTTGTGGGGATGGCGGGCGTGATGGCGGGCGTGATGCACGCCCCAATGACGTCGATATTCCTCATTGCCGAGATAACGAACGGCTATTCGCTCCTCCTCCCCCTCATGATTGTCGCGACCCTCTCCCACGTCACCATGGCTTGCTTCGAGCCGCAAAGCGTCTACACCAAGCCCCTTGCCGACAAGGGCGAGCTGCTCACCCACAAGAAGGACAAGACCGTCTTGACGCTCATGCACCTGGACCGCGTCATCGAGACCGACTTTGCGCCCGTAAGGGGCGATGCCACGCTTGGCGACCTCATTAAGCTAATAGCCAAGTCCGACAGAAACATCTTCCCCGTAGTCAACGCCCGCGACGAACTCATTGGCGTCGTGCTACTCAACGACATACGCCCCATCATGTTCGACCGCGAAAAATACGCCTCCACGTGCGTCAGGGAGATTATGGTCATCCCGCCCGCCTTCATTGCGACAGACGAGAACATGGAGAGCGTAATGAACAAATTCGAGGCCTCTGGGGCGTGGAATCTCCCCGTTGTCGACCACCGCAAATACGTTGGCTTTGTCTCCAAATCAAAGATTCTCACTGTCTACCGACGCGTCCTTACGCACATGTCATACGAGTAAAATGAGACATCAAATCCTCGCCATACTGTTTCTTACCTCACTTTGCCACCTCACCCATGCGCAGACGCGCGCGGAACGCCTCGCCGATGCCATTGCTCTCTTCAACAACGCCAAGTATGAGCAGGCCAGGGTGGCACTTGCCGCCATTGCCACAGAGCCCGAGAGAGACCCTAAGGTGAACTTCTACCTGGGCGCGGCACAGGCCATGACGGCCACAAACCCCGACGACGCCATACGCCGCCTCCGCATTGCGCAAGCCCGGGCTTTCATGAAGAACGAGGCCAATCTCTACATTGGGCGAGCATATCAGTTCACGTGCGATTACGAGCAGGCCCGCGCCGCCCTTGAGAAATTCCTCGCTCAACCATCGTCGCCCGAGAAGGCCGCCCTGGCGCGGCAATATGACGCCGAATGCGCCGCAGCCATCAACATCGCGAGCAAGATTTTCAACATAAAAGTCGTAGCCAAGACCACCCTCGCGAAAGACGACATCCTCAACGCCTACGGAATCTCGCGAGAGGTTGGCTCGCTGTGCCACAATGCCGATTTCTTCCAGAGCGACATAGATCCCAAAGGCCTGATGTACACCACCGAGCGGGCCGATGCCGCCTACTTCTCCATGCCCGACGACACGGGGCGCGACAAGCTCATGAAGATGGAGAAGCTAATTGGCGGATGGGGCGACATGGTGCGCCTGCAAGGGCTTGACTCCGACGACCCCGCCGACGACATTGCCCCCGTTCTCCTTACCGACGGGCAGACCCTCTTCTTCGCCTCCAACAGGCCTGGCGGAATGGGCGGCTACGACATATACCGCGCGACGTACGACCACGAGACGCGCACATTCTCACAGCCCATCAACATGGGCGTGCCGTTCAACTCGCCGTTTGACGACTTCCTCTTCGTTCCCGACGAGTTTGCCATGCGCACATGGTTCGCCTCCAATCGCGAGACGCACAATCCTGACACTGTGACCGTCTACCAAATCGTGTGGGACGACACGGTGCTCCGCACCATGGCACAGACAACCGACGAGATACGCCAAGCCCTGGCCCTACCTCTCGACGCATCGGCCGGCGCACCCGTCGCAGCGCGTAAGACGACCACAGCCGCCGCCAACACACAGAGCGGCAAGAAAAAAGCCAAAAACAAGGATGCTTTCCGCTTCGTGATATGCGACACACTGACGTACACCCAGTGGGAGCACTTCCGCAACCCGCAGGCCGAGAGCGCCTATCGCCTCGCCATGGCCGCAGCGGCCGAGAAGGACAGCACAATCCGAATCATGGCGGCGCAGCGCAAAGAGTTCATGGGGCTGACATCGACCATAGAGCGCAACGCCAAACTGCAAGACCTGCTCCAGACCGAGCGCAGCATCTACGCGCTCGACGACGAAGTGACCGAAAAGTCCGAATTTGCCCGAAATGAGGAGATTAAGACCATCTCCGAACTCATAGCCTCGCACAAATACACACCCCTTTGCGCCATAAAAATCAAGTCCACCGAAGAGGCGGAGAAATCGTCGTCGCCCGACGCATGGCTCACGCCCGAGGCCTTCTCGTCGTTCTCGCCCGTATTCTTCTCCGAGGCGCGGGCCAATGCCGACGAGGACGTAATGGACATACTCTCGGGCGCCGAGCGCACGACAGTGACCCGGCAAGACAGCCTCTTGGCGTGGGTGCAGATTGTGAACATGGAGGCCGACAAGTCGGAGCCCGACGTCGCCACGAAGCTTCGCAAGAGAGCCACGACACTCGCCGTAGGGGCATACGACACCAAGTGCCAAGCCTACGAATCGGCCGCCGCGCGCCTCTTCCCGACAATCAAGGGCTACGACACGGGCGAGCTTAAAGAGCTGTATGACAAGGCGCATGCGCTCAGGATAGCTATTGCCGCGCAGACCCCGACAGACGACCCCGTGGCTCCGCGCCGACGCGCCTCAGTCGCCTTAGAGCGATGCCTGTCGCGATATGCCGCCCACGCGTCGGGCGTATTTCCCCTACCCGACTCCACACCCGACACGGTAATGCCCATTCTCGGCGACGTTGTCCCACAAATCATCTCAACACCCGAACCCGCCCCCGAATGCGAAGTAAAGCCTGCCGAGACACCCGCCCCACAAGCCACAGAGCCACAGCCCGCCGCACAACCTGAGCCTGAGCCAGCACCCGCCGCAGAACCCGAAAAAGAGGAGACCAAGGCAGAGCCACAATCAGCACCCGAGACCCCTGCCGCAACAGCCAAAGCCCCCGCGGCAGAGCCGCAACCCGTTGCCCCCCCGACCCCGGAAGCCACTCAGACAGCCCAAGCAGCCAACTTCCGCATCCAGCTCGGCGTATTCCGCAAGACCCCCACCGCCCTCCAGGCTCTCCCCGACCCTTCCGCCGTCACGTCGCTCTACCTCGAAGAGCGTGACCTGACCCGCTATTATTACGGGGCATACGCCTCTCAAGCGGCAGCCAAAGCCGACCTCGACATGGTCCACGCGGCAGGCTTCGACGGCGCGTTTGTCGTCAAGGCGGACAAATAGAGACACTCAGACAGATTCACCCGCTTTTTTTACAGATGGCGCAGATTGACATGCTCCATGGCTCCATAGGCCGGAAGATTATCCTTTTCGCCCTGCCCTTGGCCGCCAGCAGCGTCTTGCAACAGATGTTCAACGCCATCGACGTGGCTGTTGTAGGCCGCTTCGCCAGCAGCGAGGCCCTTGCCGCCGTGGGCAGCAACTCGCCCGTCATTAACCTCCTTGTCAACCTCTTTGTCGGCATCTCCATGGGCGCCAACGTCGTCATTGCCAACTACATCGGGCAGAAGAACGACGAGGGTGTCCGCCGCTCGGTGGCTACGGCCGCCGTGGTCGCCCTTGTGGGGGGCTTCTTCTTGATGTTGCTCGGGCTGACCGTCACGAGGCCTATCTTGGAGCTGATGGGTGCGCCCGACAATGTCATAGAGTTGGCGGCCCTCTACCTCCGCATCTACTTCCTCGGGATGCCGTTCATCCTCGTCTTCAACTTTGGCTCGGCAATCTTGCGCAGCATGGGGGACACGCGCCGGCCGCTCATCTGCCTCGGCGTCTCGGGCGTTGTCAATACCGTCTTGAACCTCATCCTCGTAATCGGCTTTGACCGCGGCGTAGATGGCGTGGCCATAGCCACGGTTGTCGCCAATGTCGTCAACGCCGTCATGGTCGTCCACATGCTGAAGAACGAGACGGGCCCTGTCCGCCTCGACCTTCACAACATCCGCATCGCATGGCCCGAGCTGCGCAAGATGCTCAAGATAGGCGTTCCCGCCGGTGTCCAGGGGATGGTGTTCTCCTTCTCGAACGTCGTCATCCAGTCCTCAATCAACAGCTTCGGCTCGGCGGCCATGGGCGGCTCGGCGGCAGCCCTGACCTATGAGCAGTTCTGCTATTTCTTCATGTCGGCCTATTGTGGGGCTGCGGTGACGTTTATCGGGCAGAACTATGGCGCGGGGGCCAAGGAGCGATGTCGGCGAATCTTCCGCCTCTGTATGCTCATGGCCGTCATGACGGCTCTGGCCCTCAACATCGGGATAGCCGTGGCGCGGGAGTTCTTCGTCTCGCTCTTCACGACCGACCCCGAGGTGGCCTCTTTTGGCTACGAGCGAATCCTCATAGCCCTGCTCTTCCAGTGGGTGGCTTGCAGTTATGAGGTTAGCGGGGCCGCGCTTCGTGGCATGGGGCATTCCGCCTTGCCGGCCGTGATGGTCATTTTTGGCACGTGCCTTCTCCGCCTCGCCTGGGTCTATTTTGCCGTCCCTCTCCACCCCACGTTTTCATTCCTCGTGGCTGTCTATCCCGTCTCGTGGCTTGTTACGGGGGCTCTTGTCTTTGGGGCTTATTGGCGGATTAGCCGGCGAGAGCTGAGATAGCACCCTTTGGGCGTTTCAATTTATTTTGTTATAATTGTAGAGTTTACAGTTGTGCGCCTACGTGCGGAATTGAAGCCTCTAATAAAAAAACTCCACGATATATGTTTAAGGGAATGGACATGCTGGATGCCGAGGGCGGCGATAGGGATAGGATTGTCACTCCCACAAAGAGACCCCTAATGCCTCAATCATACTTAATTTGGGCAATCTTGTCGACTTTCTTGTGTTGCCTTCCCGTGGGAGTAGTTGCCATCGTCTACGCCTCACGAGTGGAGAATCTGTATTGGAATGAGATGTACGACGAGGCCCTGTACGCCAGCAACAAGGCCAAGAATTGGAGCATAGGCGCCTTTATTGCCGGGCTTGGCTTCTATTTGCTGTACTTCACATTTATCATAATCGTAGCGTTTACTGGAGCTTTGGCAAAATAGAAATTCGCCTCACGTCTTCACGCATATCATAAACTGACATTTATGGAAAACGAAGTAAAAAAGCGGCCCATGCCCCCATCATACTTTATTTGGGCAATATTGTCGACCGCCTTTTGCTGCCTGCCGTTTGGGATACCGGCCATTGTCTACGCGTTCAAGGTTGACAACCTCTATTATAACGAGCTGTACGAAGAGGCGCAAGAGGCCAGCAACAAGGCGAAGATGTGGAGCATCATAGCCGCCGTTACTGGATTTTTTGGCATCCTCCTCTATATCATTTTCATCGCCTTTTTGCTTGCCGTAACGGCTGGCTCAGCATCAGACGGTAGCTATTAGTGGCGCAACACGTGTTGAAACGGACAGTTTTCATCATTCTCGGCATGGCGGCTCTCGTGGTCGCCATTGCCGTTTATTACGTCTTCGACCCCGCGTCGTCGCACCTCTTCCCGAAGTGCCCTTTTCGGCTCCTGACGGATTATGCCTGCCCCGGGTGCGGCTCTCAGAGGGCTATTCACTCCCTGCTTCACCTTGACATTGTCGGGGCATTTCGCCACAACGCTTTCCTCGTCATCACGTTGCCCTACACGGCCGTAGTCATTGTGGCTGCCATGACGCGCCTGAAGTGGAACGGATTCTATCGGCGCGTCAACAATCGTTACGCGATATTGGCGTTCGGCATTGGGGCAATGGTGTGGTGGGTTGTCCGCAATATTTGCGATTGGTGAACAGCCATCCCCCGTCTTGAAAATTGCCCTCAGAACGTTATATTTACACATCAAAAACTCCGCATTCCCATGGGCGCACCACTGAAATATGCCAACGGAATCCAGTCCTTTGAGAAGATGAGGACTGGCGGGTACGCATACGTTGACAAGACGGCCGACATATACAGGCTCGTCACGTCGGGAAGCTACTACTTCCTGAGCCGCCCGCGGCGTTTTGGCAAATCGTTGCTGCTCTCCACCATTGAGGAGTTTTTCCGCGGAAACCGCGCTCTTTTCAGGGGGCTTGCCATAGACAGCCTTGCGCCCGAGCCTTGGGAGGAGCACCCTGTGCTCCATTTTGACATGAACCCTGCCGACTATGTGAATGGCGAGAATGAGATTGAGGGGCGATTAGGCGACGTTGTTGAACACTACGAGACGAAATACGGCATCCCGCCCAGCGATAAATCATTGGCGCGAAGGTTTGACACGTTAATACGGACCTGCCACGAAAAGACCGGCAAAAGGGTTGTTATCCTTATTGACGAATACGACAAGCCGATACTTGACGCGATGGGCGACGAGGCTCTCGAAGAGAAGAACCGCACCATCCTAAAGGCGTTCTACGGCACTGTGAAGAGCAACGACCGACACATCCGCTTCTTCATGCTCACGGGCGTGGGTAAGCTGGGCAACGTCAACGTGTTCAGCGGGTTCAACAATATTGAGGACATCACGTTCAGCACGAAGTTCTCCACAATGTGCGGGATTACGGAGCAGGAGCTGCACGACGTGTACCACCCCGGGGTGGTGGCACTGGCCGAGGAGGAGGGATGGACGGTGGAGGAGGCGTACGCCGAGTTGAAACGCTATTACGACGGCTACCACTTCGCCAAGGACCTCACGGACGTATACAACCCATACAGCCTAATCCTGGCCCTTAAAGCCCCCGAGATTCAGAGCTACTGGTACCAGACGGGAACGCCGTCGTACCTCCTGAAAGCGTTGTCCGGCCAACGCCTCTCGGTGGATATGTTCGAGAACCAGGAGCGGAGCCTCGACTCGCTGAGCTTTGCCGACGTGACACGGGACAACATTGTCAACACCCTATATTACACGGGCTATCTGACCATAACACGATACGACCGCCGCAACAAGAGCGTCGTTCTCGGGTTTCCTAATGAGGAGGTGCGGATTGGGTTCATGAACAACCTTCTCGACGTCCTGACCCATAGCGACATGGGTGGGCGTTACTCCCTCATGGCGGGAATGAGGGACGCCATCGAGGACGAGGATGTGGACGGGCTGATGGAGCGTATGCGGAGCTTCTACTCGCAATTTCCGTCCGTCTTGGCGGGCAAGAACGAGGCTCATTATCACGACGTCTTCATGGCCGCGTGCGGCGCAATGGGCTTCGAGGTGAGGGCAGAGACCCCGTCATCGCACGGCGTGAGCGACTTGGAGCTTTTCACCAAGAGGACAATCTACATTTTCGAGTTCAAAGTCGACAGTACGCCCGAAGATGCCTTGCGCCAGATTGAGACGCAAGACTACGCCTTGCGTTACAGCCACGACACCCGCACGGTGATGCTGATTGGCGTAAACTTCTCGTCGTCGACGCGCAATATTGAGGCGTGGGTGGGGAAGAGGAATTCGTAATACGAACTTTTGGTGTCCGCAAAGCATTTGGGGACACCCCCTCTTCAAACACCGTTCAAACATCGCTCAAAAGCCTTTTAAACATCCACTTCTTGCAAGACGGCTTTGCCATTGGCGAGGCCTCCCGATAAGGAGCGGCAGCAAATACAAATCGAGTAGGATGTGTGCTCAGCTCTGGCAAGCATTGACTTACCCGAGGGCATCGGCTCTATCGGGACTCGCCGCTTTCTCCGGCTGCAAGGCTTTGGCAAGCATCACTTGTTTAAGCAAAACTCCGCAGCCCTCAACATACGACACCATATGTCAACTTCGACCATCAGATCATCGCGACGGAAAAATACGACGCGAAGATGTCGTACAAGAATCTGTCCCGAGTAAATGGGTACGCCATGGGCGGGACCTCGTCCACCTGTACACCGACCGTCCGTACAGTCAAGTTTTCGCCACCTGACGAATCTCTTTTGCTGAAAAATGCCTTGCCATCTTATGGAGGAAAGGGGGATTTATACCCCAAAAACTCAATTTTAGTATGCGAGAAGCACAATAACACATCGTTTACGACATACTGTTCGCCCACTATGTGGTTTTTGACTTATTGAGATTTTTTCTGCGGATTTAAGGTTCTCAAAACACCCAACAAGTGTTAAAACAACCTGTTCTCCATCGCTTTCCGCCAAAATCCTTGCACAACTCGAATTATTGTCGTATATTTACAATAACAGAATCCGCCACGCTTCCCGTAAGATTAGCGAACCAGGGCGGGTCTTTTGCTTTTATGACCTTGGTTCGAACATACACAAAACTTCCGCTATCTATCACAGATCAGGTAGCCCTACTCAAAAAGCAGAGGGTTACAGTTTAAGGATGAAGTAGCAGCTGCAAAACACCTTAGTGAAATCGGCTATTTCCGTTTCGTTCAGTATCTCCGCCCTATGGAGGCAGACAAGATAGTACACACCTTCAAGCCTAACAGCAAGTTTGAGGATGCTTTAGCTTTATATGATTTCGACACCCAACTGCGTAGTCTGATGTTTGAAGCCATACAAAGAATAGAGATAGCGCTTCGCACAAAAGTCAATCATGAATTTTCCATGCGTCATGGTGCGTTCTGGTTCTACGATACCAGCCTGGCAGACGATGAACATAAGTTCATTGAGAACATGAACGCTGTAGACAAGGAACTTCAGCGCAGCAAGGAAGACTTCATCAAAGAGCATAAACAAAAATACGACAGACCCGTATTCCCACCTTCATGGAAATCAATGGAACTGGCTTCATTCGGAACATTGTCGAAACTTTATTACAACTGCAATGACATCAAGAGCAAGAAGCGTATTGCCCGCCAGTTCAACCTTCCTCAGCATGAAGTCTTGGAGAGTTGGATGCGCAGCCTAACTGTTCTTCGTAATTGTTGTGCACATCATTCCCGAATATGGAACCGCCGCCTTGCCAATGCCCCCCAGATTGGCGTAACCATGAGAGGTGCTTGGATAAATGCCGCCGGCATCGATGGCAACAAACTGTATGCCATCACGTGCTGTATCGCATATTGGTTAGATTCTATGGGAAGAGGCGATGCATTCAAAACCAAGTTAAAAAATCTCCTTGTTGCATACCCTTCAGTAGATGTGACCGCTATGGGCTTTCCTCAGAACTGGCAGGATGAGCCTCTTTGGACTACCTATCAGTAAAGAGATACAATCTGAAAAAGGATGGGGTGGTTTGTACCTACCCCATATTCCTTTACCTTTTCCCTTCACTGAATCGCCTTGACTCTCTTTTCCGCTCAAATTGCCATCATCTCCTTGCATTTTCAACCTTAATAAGGTTAAAATCGTTAAACTTTCACTTTCTTTTTTTGCCTTCAACAGAAACACAATCCACATTTCTACCACATTAACCAAAAACAACTGATAAACAACGACTTATCCATTCGCTGATTGCACAGCACTGACAAGCATCAGCATCCCCGAGGGCGTCACCTCTATCGGGTTTTGCGCATTCTGCGATTGCTCAGCTCTGGCAAGCATTGACTTACCCGAGGGCATCGGTTCTATCGGACACGCCGCATTCTCCCGCTGCAAGGCTTTGGCAAGCATCACTTGTTTAAGCAAAACTCCGCCGCCCTCCACATACGACACCAAATTCGACGACTACATTTATAAAAGAGCCACCCTCTTTGTGCCGAAAGAGGCAGTAGAGGCTTACAAGATGGCTATAGGTTGGCGGAGATTTAAGAAGATTGTGGCACTGTAAGGGTGCGATTTGCTTCTTTTTGTCGTCTTTCCATCTTACGCCTGCTTCAAAACCGACCGTTCCCGAATAGCAAAAGGGCTTTTGTTTTGGCTCACGTCCTTACCCGCGGTCAGTAGCTTCGGGAATTGCACCCTTTAGACAATGCTCATGCCGAGCGTACAAACGCAATCCGAGCCTACCATCAGAAGACGGTAGGCTCGGATTCGTTTTGTTTAAGGACTTATGCGTTGCGCGACGGGACTATATGATGACCACTTTCGAGGCCTTGCCGTCCACAACGACGATGTAGATGCCCTTGGGGAGCTGACCGACATTGCCGCGGCTTATCACTCTTCCCGCCAGGTCGTAGACCTCGACACTTTGGGAGCCGCCCGTCACAATCTGACCGTTTTCAATTATGGCGTCGACATTCAAATCCTCGATGCCGGTAGCGATTTTTTGGAACTTCTTCCACACATCCGCCTCCTTGTATGCGTCTCTTGCGTCTCCAGACACGTAGAGCGTGGCGTTTGAATAGACATCATCGCCAAAAGTGTCTGAGAAAGCTGCGGGGGGCGTAGAGCCTAAGCACGTGACGCTATTCAGCGGCGTACCGCCATTGAACGCCCACGAGCCTATCGAAGTCACGCTCTTGGGGATGGTGATGCTTTCGAGAGAAAAACAGCTCAAGAATGCCGCATCGCCAATCGCCAGGACACCCTCGGGAATTGTTATGCTCGTCAGCCCGTCGCAGCACGTGAAAGCACCTTTGCCGATTGACGTAACACCATCGGGGAGCGTCACTTCTGTCAGTTTAGAGCAGAAGCCGAATGTGCTTTCGCCAATCGTCACGACGCCCTTGGGGATGTTTATGCTCGTCAGTTCAGAACATCCGCAAAATGCCACGGCGCCTATTGAGCTCACATTGCTCGGAAGAGTTAAGCTCGTCAGTCCGAAACAGTTGTAAAACGCCCAATCGCTAATCGTTGTCACACTCTCGGGGAGGGTTATTCCCGACAGTCCGGAGCAACCGTTGAAAGCGGAAGTGCCAATGGTCACCACGCCATCGGGGACGGTGATGGTACCCGTCTTGCCACAGGGGAAACAAACAAGCTCCGTTTTGTTTTTGTTATACAGAACGCCATCCATGGAGCTGTAATTCGCATTATCCGCCTCCACTTCAATGCTCGTCAGCTCATAGCACCCCTCGAACGCCGAACCGTCAACAGACGTCACCTCCTTGGGAATGAGGATGTTGCCCGTCTTGCCACCAGGGAAACAGATGATTTCCGTTTTCGCCTTATTATAAAGGATGCCGTCGACGGAGCAGTAGTTCTCGTTACTCTCGTTGACACTGATGCTTGTCAACTTGCGGCAGTTAGATAGTGCCTTATCGCCTATTGCGGAGACGCTTGCGGGGATGGTTACGCTCGCCAGTTTCGAGCATCCCCAAAATGCCATTTCGCCAATGGACGTCACACCCGCAGGGATGGTTATGCTCGTCAAGTCTATGCAGCTGTTGAAGACATTGTCGCTGATTATCGTCACGCCCGAAGGGATGTTTGCCGTCTCCAGCCTGTAACACCACGCAAAAGCACTGCCACCAATCGAAGTCACACTCTCCGGCAGGCTTATGCCCCTCAACTCTGAGCAGCCGCTAAAAGCCTTTTCGCCAATAGAGGCGACACCCTCAGCAATTGTTACGCTCTTTAGCTTCGAGCACCATGAGAAAGCATAGGCGCCAATAGCGGTCACGTTATACGTCGTCTCGCCAAACGTCACTTTCGCCGGGATGGCAGTCTCTGTCAAGTCACGGCTCGTAACGCCCGTCACGGTAGCCGTTTTTTTCTCCGAATCCACTTCATAGACGAGACCGTCCGCCTCTTCCGCCCAGCAAGGGAGCGACACAAAACAGAGCAGCATGGCGACAAGCCAAGCCCTGCAATTAAAAACAATGTAGCTTTGCTTCATAAAAGAAATGTTGTTAGGTAAAAAGGAGCAGATTTGTACACAGGTCATTTTTTATAACGTTTTTTGCGCCTTCATGTTGCGATGGTCATGAAAATCTCCCCCCTACCGCAACTCAAAAATATAGCACGAGCCGACCATACTACCCAATGGTCGGCTCGTTCCTAAATTTTTTTAGTCCGTCGGCTCTTCGCCCTTCAACGCCCTGCGGCATCGGGGACTATTGTCTTGAAATCGCGCCATCCCTCAGCACTCTTATACGCCGCCACCGCGTCTTTGGGGACGCAGAGCTTGACTCTCGCACAGACATCCTCATCAAAAGCCCCGTCGGCATTTGGGGGCGTTGTGCTTAAGCAGGATATGATTGTCAGGTCTTTACACTCCACAAAGGCTCTAATATTAATTTCGGTAACACTCTTGGGAATTGTGACGCGACCTGCTTTTCCTCCAGGGCAGAAGAAGAGCTTCTTTTTCTTTTTGTCGTACAAGATGCCTTCGGAGGAACAATAGTCCGCATTATTCGCGTCGACGCTGATCTGCTTCAATCTTGAGCAACCGATAAAAACGTCAGTGTCATCTATCAACTTCACGCTCTTGGGGATGACAACTTTCGTCAGCTTGGCGCAGCCGTAGAACGCCCAAAGGGATATTTCGGTCACTCCCGCCGGGACAGTCAGGATGCCTTGTTTACCACAAGGACAATGAATAAGCTTCTTTCCGCTCTTATCATACAAGACGCCGTTTATGGAGCTGTATTGCGTATTATTCTTGGCGACATCGATGTTTTGCAGCCCCGTGCATTTGTCAAACGCCCATGGAAAAATATCAGTAAGATTTTTGGGGATGTTCACCCTCGTCAGTCTCTTACATTTATAAAACCGAGGACGCGCAGAATGACACGCCATTTCTATGATTTGGAGAAACTGATGCATACTCCATATGCCGACATAGCTCTCAAAGACTCAGTTCTCTATCATGAGATTGTAGAACACCGGCGCAAGTTCTATCACGTCGGCTATGTAGATTACGACAAGGAACTACCCGGCAACATTCAGATTGTGCCAAGCGAAGAATTGATATTCGCTTACGAGGCTGATTATAACGAGATGAAGGAAAGTTTCATCTATGGCCAGTCACTTGCTTTTTCTAACTTAATGGAACGGATGGAAGCTCTGCAAAAACTCTTCAGAGACATCGATTCTTCAGATGAGTCACATTTGTAGTGCTGTTTTCGCACTAAATTGATTTTTTCAAACCTCTGCCATAATATTGCGCACCCTTGACGTAACTTTGCAGAAAAATCATAAAATATGGCCGATTGCAAGGAGAACATAACAAGCATTTTCTCGTACATTCCGAAAGTGATTTCTTCGGAAGCATTCTTTGTCTGGCTCGTCAATCTTCTTGGTTCTAATGAAAAGGACAAAGAGTACACGCAGATTTTTCTTGAAGGTATTGTCTTAAAGAAAGAAGACACTAAACGAAAAGTTACGTCAACAGGAATCATATCACATGAGCCTGGACATTTTGCCGTGTTGTCGTTTCGTTTCCAAGAAGCCGAAGACGACAAGGAGGTGCTGGTACTTTTTGGAAACCAGCGCATACCAGGCCGAAGTCTATTACAGCGTAACAAGTACATTGTCCCCAACGCTTATAGACACCTATTATAATATGGGATATGTCAACAGCATTGCAAAGAAAGTCTTTGCCGAACAGACGTATGATTTTGTCACATCTAGATTGGTTACTTCTGTGCTTGAAAGGATAGTCAAGTTAGATCCTTTAATAAATATGTACTACAATTATCTTCAGAGTGATGCAGATGTACTTAATACTTATCATGAACAACTTTTTATGAAGCATGATAAAGAAACTCTTTGTCGTTTTTACGGTGCAGGAATACCTCCTTGACACAGTTTTGGAAAATATCGCAGATGACAATTGGAACGTTTAATACAGTAGGATATGGCTAACAACGATAGAGGACAAGGTCTGATAAGCAAATATGTTTGGGTGATAGAAACCATCTACCGCCGGAAGCGCATTTCATTCAAGGAACTGAATGAAAGGTGGGTTGATAACATAGACATCAGCAGAGGTGTGGATATTCCCAAACGAACCTTTGACAACTGGCGATATGCCATACAGGATATGTTTGGCATCATTATCTCTAATGAAAACCGTGGCGAATACCGCTATTTCATTGAGAACGAAGAGGACATTAGCAAGAATGGACTGCGCTCTTGGCTTTACAATACGTTCTGTGTCAGTAATGCCTTGGCAAACAGTCAAAGCATCAAAGACCGTATCATACTGGAGTATGTGCCATCAGGACAAGAATATCTCCAGACCATCATCGAGGCCATGAAGGAAAACCGTGTATTGAACATCACCCACTACAACTATTGGAAAGACCAGGAGTATAACTTTGATGTACAGCCTTATTGTGTAAAACTTTTCCGCCAGAGGTGGTATCTTATTGGACTCAGTACCTACACGTATTTTCGTGAGCAAGGACCAAGAATCTATTCACTTGACCGACTCAGGCATGTTCATGTGAAGGATGAAACGTTTGTCATGCCTAAAGACTGGGATGCGAAGGAATACTTCGCTGGCTGTTATGGCATCATAGCGGGTTTGAACAAGAAGGTGAAGGACATTAAACTGAAAGTGTCGGCTGGTCAGGCGAACTATATCAGAGACCTCCCTTTGCACGAGTCACAGGAAGAGATTGAGCGCAATAATGAATACAGCATTTTTACCTATCAGATGCGCACGACCTTTGA
>JALEMI010000095.1 GCA_022768325.1 Bacteroidales bacterium | reverse complement strand
AGAGTCCCCTTCCTCACGCTCGTCGGATGCTGCTCTACGGCTTCCGAAGCCGCCGAAGTAATCAATTCCGAAAGTGTCGACGTCCTCTTTATTGACATACAGATGCCCGGCATTTCGGGCCTCTCTTTCTCCAAGTCCCTTCCCGCGGACAAGAGGCCAAAAATCATCTTCACCACAGCATACAGCGAATACGCCGTCGACGGCTTCAAGTGCGATGCCACCGACTATCTCCTCAAACCCTTCGACTTCGACGAGTTCCTCCGCGCCGCGACAAAGACCAAGAGGCAAATAGAGTTGGAGGCGTCGTCCGCCACCGAGCCTCAGTCTCCACAGTGCGATGCCGCGTCAGACGATTTCTTTTTCGTCAAGAGCGACTACAAGCTCGTCAAGATCGAGGTCGCAAACATCCGATACGTCGAGGGCCTTAAGGACTACGTCAAAATCTTCATGACCGACAACGCCAAACCAATTCTGACGCTCTCCACGCTTAAGCAAATCGAGGCTCGGCTCGAGCGTTTTTCTTTTGTCCGCATTCATCGCTCCTACATTGTCAATGTCAAGATGATTACGGGCGTAGAGAAAGGCGGTCTGTTTGTCGGGACAATGCGTCTCCCTGTTGGCGACGGCTATAAGGCTAACATTCAGTCCATCGTCGAAAGGCTGACACTATGAACGAGGCTTTTCTTCAATACATTTGGGCGCATCGCCTCTATAAGTCCGCCTCGTTCCTCACGTCCACAGGCAAGGTCGTCGAGATTCTTAATCCTGGCCGCCACAATACCGATGCTGGCCCCGATTTCTTCAATGCCCAATTGCGCATCGATGGCATGACGTGGGCTGGCAATGTCGAGATTCATATCTCTTCCGACGATTGGTATCGCCACGGCCACGATTCCGACCCAGCCTACAATAACGTCATCCTCCACGTCGTCGCCAATTCCACTGGCCGAGAGATTCGCTCCGCCAAAGGCGACACCATCCCCGAAGCCACGCTTCTCTTCGACGATAAGCTCTCCCAAAGATACGACCACCTCGTCCGCTCTGGCGACCTCTCCTTCGTCCGATGCGCCGATTCGTTGCCTCTCGTGTCAAGCGTACAGCGCACGGCATGGCTAGATGCCCTCCTCGTCGAACGCATGGGGCAGAAGAGTGCCAAGGCAACAGAGTTCTTCCAACTCTTCAATGGCGACATGGATCAGGCGTTTTTCTGCCTCCTCGCACGCGCCCTCGGCTCAAAGGTCAATGCCGAGCCAATGGAACTCCTGGCTCGCCAAACGCCCCTTAAGGTGCTGCTCAAACACAATAACCCCATGCAGACCGAGGCCATTCTCCTCGGGCAGTCTGGACTTCTTAGCCAATCCCCATCCGACGACTACGTCCGCACTCTCCAAAGGGAGTATTCTTTCCTCAAAGAGAAGTTCAATCTCGAACCCATTCCGCCAACAGCATGGAAGTACGCCCGTATGCGGCCGCAAAACTTCCCCGACATCCGCATTGTGCAGCTCGCCGCCATAATACGCGCCTTGCCGGGCAATTTCCAAAGTGCTCTCTTCCTCCCGCTCGATAAGATTCTCGCCGTGCGACCCTCCGATTACTGGGATTCCCATTTCCGACTTGGCGTCTCTTCCCCTCAACCACGATCAAAACAACTCGGCTCGTCCACTCGAAGGCTCGTCATGATTAATTGCGTCATCCCTTTTGCCATTGCCGAGGCCAACCGCTACGCCAACGAGAGCAAGAAAGATGCGGCGTTCGAACTCCTTCGGGCAATCCCCATGGAGAGCAACGCAATAATCGAAGGGTGGGAGAGGGCTGGAGTCTCACCACAAAATGAGGCCGATGCCCAAGCGCTCATCCACCTCAAAAAGAACTATTGCGACAAAAATGATTGCCTCCGTTGCCGTTTCGGCCATTGCGCCATAAGCCACGGGTTCTCCCCTGTCCCTTACTCTCCAATTCCTTAACCCACTGACTCTTCATTTTTTCCACGTATGGCTGCCACATAGCCACGCGCCCGCATAAAGTCAAACCAAGCGGCTCCTCATGTTAAGCTAATTTGCCCTACATTCCTTCCCATAACATTGCCTTTTTCATTAAATTCGCACAACTTTATGCATTGTGCGCAGTCCTGAACAACGACCATGCCCAATGCCCACAAATCTCAACAGCCTCATAACAATTTGATGGATAAGGTCTACGCCAAACTTCTGAGCGTCTCTATTCTCCTCTCCCTCTGCGGGGCAGGGGTTTCGATGACGTGCACCGACGTCTCCGCCGCCATCTTTGAGGCTCTCTCCGAAGGCGATTCCAATAGCGGGAAGTGCATAAGAGCCATTTTCCCTAAGGCTGAAGAGACCGCCACGTCTTCAACTTCCGCACGCAAGTCGCCCCTCTCACGCCTACGCTCCATTTTCTCAGGTCTCACCGACCGTCTCTCTTCATGGAGAAAGGTGAACGTCGAGGGGGCAACGAGGCAATGGAGATGCCCATGCGCCGATACTAATCTCGCCAACTCCCTACCTGCCACCCTTGCCCTTTGCGGCAATGCTGACCCCATCAATGGGCTCTTTCCGCAATACTCAATTATATGCAGCGTTTTCCCACCACTGTCGCTGCGTTCCGTTTGGCAACCCCTTGCCCTAAAGTGCCGAGCCGGCCCTGATGCCCTCGCCTGAGCTTTTGCCCCTTTAATAATCACTTTAGGTCAACATTCGTAAAGCCCGCATTCCCAGGGCTTTCCATTTCAGAAAACTTAATTATTCAATGTCCATACTCAACTCGCTTCTGACCAAGATTTTCGGAAGCAAATCACAGAAGGATATGAAGGAAATCGCTCCCATCATATCCCAAATTAAGGCTGTCTACCCAACGCTCGAAGCTCTTTCCAACGACGAACTCCGTGCCAAGACGCAAGCCCTCCGCGCAAAGATTCAAGACGCAATAAAAGGCAATCTCGAGCTAATCGAAAAACTCAAAGCCGAGGCCGAGGCCGTCGATTGCCCAATCGACACTAAGGAGGCCAACTACAAAAAGGTCGACGAGCTCGAAAAAGAGGTCGACAAGATCGTCGAGGAGCAACTCACAGAGATGCTCCCCGAGGCCTTCGCAATCATGAAGGATACCGCCCGACGTTTCGCACAAAACGAGACAATCGAGGTCACAGCCTCCGATTTCGACCGCGAGCTCGCGCTCCACACCGATTTCGTCTCCATCAACGGCGATAAGGCCATCTACAAGAACACCTGGATGGCCGGCGGCTCCCCAATCAAGTGGGAGATGGTCCACTACGATGTCCAGCTCATCGGCGGCGTCGTACTCCACCAAGGCAAGATTGCCGAGATGGCAACAGGCGAAGGCAAGACGCTCGTCGCGACGCTCCCCGTCTTCCTCAACGCCCTCCCAGGACGAGGCGTGCACGTCGTCACTGTCAACGACTATCTCGCACGCCGTGACTCCGAATGGATGGGCCCCCTCTACGAGTTCCACGGCCTCCGCGTCGATTGCATCGATAAGCACCGCCCCAACTCCCCCGAACGCCGCAAAGCCTACGCCGCTGACATCACGTTCGGTACGAACAACGAGTTCGGCTTCGATTACCTCCGTGACAACGGCGCTTCTCAGCCCGAAGAACTCGTGCAGCGTAAACACAACTACGCCATCGTCGACGAGGTCGACTCCGTCCTCATCGACGACGCCCGTACGCCGCTCATCATCTCCGGCCCCGTCAAGAAAAACCAAGAGCAGCAGTTCAACGAGCTTAAGCCACAAGTGGAACGTCTCGTTGAGGCGCAACGCTCTTTCGTCACCAAGCTCCTCGCCGAGGCCAAGAGCAAGATGAAGAGCGAAAACCCCGACCCCAAGGCGCGTGAGAAAGAGGTCGAAGAGGGTGTCCTCGCTCTCTTCCGTGCCTACAAGGGCCTCCCAAAGAACCGCCCACTCATCAAGTTCCTCAGCGAGCCGGGCGTAAAGTCGCAAATGCTAAAGGTCGAGAACTTCTATATGCAGGAGAACAACAAGAATATGCATATAGCCACCGACCCGCTCTATTTCGTCATCGACGAGAAGAACAACACTATCGAGCTGACTGATAAGGGCATCGATGTGCTCTCCTCTTCTTCCCAAGACCCCCAGTTCTTCGTCCTCCCCGATGTCGGCACCGAAGTCGCCAATATCGAGAAGTCCGACCTCCCCGACGAGGAGAAGATTTCAAAGAAAAACGAGCTGATGCAGAGCTTCGCCACCAAGAGCGAACGTGTCCACACCATCACTCAGCTCCTCAAGGCCTACACGCTCTTCGAAAAAGATAAGGAGTACGTCGTCATCGACAATAAGGTCCTCATCGTCGACGAGCAGACTGGCCGCATCATGGACGGTCGTCGCTATTCCGACGGTCTCCACCAAGCTCTCGAAGCCAAGGAGAACGTTAAGATTGAGGACCCGACGCAAACCTACGCCACCATCACCCTCCAAAACTATTTCCGTATGTACCACAAGCTCGCGGGCATGACTGGTACTGCAGAAACAGAGGCCGGCGAGTTCTGGAACATCTACAAGCTCGATGTCGTCGTAATTCCAACCAATAGGCCCATCGCGCGTATCGACTACGACGATGTAATCTACAAGACGACAAAGGAGAAGTATACCGCCGTAATCGAGGAAATCGTGAAGATGACCGAGGCAGGCCGCCCCGTCCTCGTCGGCACAACGTCCGTCGAAATCTCTGAGCTCCTGAGCCGTATGCTCAAACTCCGAGGCATCAAGCACAATGTCCTCAACGCCAAGCTCCACCAGAAGGAGGCCGAGGTCGTCGCCCTCGCAGGCCAAAAGGGTGCTGTCACCATCGCCACCAACATGGCCGGTCGTGGTACCGACATCAAGCTCTCCGACGAGGTCAAGGCCGCCGGCGGTCTCGCCATCATCGGTACAGAAAGGCACGAAAGCCGACGCGTCGACCGTCAGCTCCGTGGTCGTGCAGGCCGTCAAGGAGACCCGGGTTCGTCAAGGTTCTTCGTCTCGCTCGAAGACAATCTCATGCGCCTCTTCGGCAGCGAAAGGATGATCAAGATTGTCGACCGTGCCGGTCTCCAAGAGAACGAGCCTATCGAACACCCGTGGATGACAAAGAGTATCGAGAGGGCGCAACGTAAGGTCGAGGAGAACAACTTCGGCATCCGTAAGCGCCTCCTGGAGTACGACGATGTCATGAACTCTCAGCGCGAGGTCATCTACACCAAGCGTCGTCACGCTCTCTTCGGCGAACGTCTCGACATCGAGATTGTCAACATGATGCAAGATGCCGCTTTCGCTCTCATCTCCGAGGCCAAGCAAACTCCCGAGGTCGATTTCGAAGCCCTCCGTCTCGACATCCTCAAGAATTTCGCCATCATTCCGCCATTCACGCAAGAGGAGTTCGAGAAAGGCAAAGCCGACGATTTGGCAATGAAGCTCTACACCGTCGCCTACGATTCATTCTCCAAACACTGCGAGGCCATCATCGAGCAGGCAAAGCCCGTCATCAAGGATGTCTTCGAGAATCAAGGCGACAGGTTCAAGAATATCGTCATACCCGTCACTGACGGACGACGCATTTTCCAAATCCCCACCAACCTCAAGAAGGCCTACGAGACCGAAGGCAAGGATCTCATCAGGTCGTTCGAGAAGATCATCATGCTCCTCACCATCGACGACGCTTGGAGAGAGCATCTCCGCCAAATCGACGAACTCCGTAAGTCCGTTCAAAACGCGTCTTACGAGCAAAAGGACCCGCTCCTCATCTACAAGTTCGAGTCCTTCAACCTTTTCAAGAGCATGATTGAGTCCATCAATTCGTCCATAGTCCGCGCTCTCTCCCGCCTCTCCATCCCTGTGCAACAGCAGCAGCAACGCTCTCCAGAGGAGGAGGCCGCCCTCCAAGCCCGCAGGCAACGCGAGATGCAGGCCCTCGAAGCCAAACGACGCCTCGAAATCGAGCGTCTCCGTCTCCAACACGAGAAGGAGGTCGTCACAGGTCCCACGCGTATGCCCGATGCTCCCCAAAAGCAGCAGAAGACACAGCCCATCGTCGCCGAAAAGAAGGTTGGCCGAAACGACCCTTGCCCTTGCGGCAGCGGCAAGAAGTACAAAAACTGCTGCGGCAAAGGTTTGGCCGATTAATCCTTGTCGCTCATGCTGACCACTTTAGGCTTCATCGATTGGAACGTCGACCCGGTTTTCTTCCACATAGGAGACCTTGCCATTCGCTACTATAGCCTCTTCTTCGCCATCGCGTTTTGGTTGGGCTATGTCATCACGGCCAAGATGTTCCAGGACCAAAAACTCCCCGACAATCTTGTCGACAAGGTTTTCCTCTACATCATCGTAGCTACGGTCATCGGCTCGCGCCTCGGTCACTGCTTATTCTACGCATGGGACTACTATTCGCAACACCCCCTTGAGATTCTTCAAGTATGGAAAGGCGGCCTTGCAAGCCACGGCGGAACGCTCGGAATCATCATCGCTCTGCTCATTTTCTGCAAGAAGTACAAGAAGAATTTCCTCTGGCTTGTCGATTGTGTTGCCGTCCCAATCGCATTGGCGGCCTTCTTTATCAGGATGGGCAATCTCATGAACTCCGAGATAATCGGCCTGCCGACAGATGTCCCCTGGGCTTTCCGCTTCCTCCGTCTCCACCCCGACGATGCGCTAATCCCGCGCCATCCGACGCAAATCTACGAGGCCCTCTTCTACCTCGCCGTTTTCGGGCTTCTTATGTTCCTCTATTGGAAGAAAAAGCTCATCGTCCGACACGGCGCTTTGTTCGGAATCTTCATGGTCTGTGTCTTCGGTTTCCGCATTCTAATCGAAGGCCTTAAGGAAAACCAAGAGGCTTTCGAGAACGACATGATTCTCAACATGGGCCAGATTCTAAGCATCCCCTACGTCATTATCGGAATAGCAAGCCTCGCCTACGCGTTCTTGTCAAAACCCGATATGACAATCTACGCGAACCCCTCACAGCAAAAGTAAACACCCAACACTACGACGCCACCCGGAGACTAACAACAATACCTGGTGGCGTCTTTTTTTACCCAATACATTCATTCAAGAATGGACTTCCACAAATTCCGAAAAAGTCTCTACCGGATTATCGAGCCCTCCGCCGACGGCACGAAAGATGTCGCATCCTACGTCTACGATGTCATCATGATTACAGCCATCGCTTTCGGCATCACACCTCTGATGTTCAAGAGTCAGAACGACTTCCTCAACACTCTCGACTTCATCTCGCTCGTCTGCTTCCTTATCGATTATTTCTTCCGATGGATGACTGCCGACCTCCGTGGCAAGCGTCGCGGCTGGAAGGCTTTCCTGACCTATCCTTTCACCCTCGCCGCCATCGTCGACCTGCTCTCCATTCTCCCCTCGTTTCTCAAAGTCCTCAACCCCTCGCTCAAGCTCTTCCGTCTCTCGCGACTCCTCAAGATTCTGCGCTTTGTCCGCATTTTCAAGTACTACGAGCCGCTCCGAATCGTTATCTCCGTCATGCGCAAGGAGGGCCGTACGCTCATGGCCGTCGTCAGTCTCGCCATAAGCTACATTTTCATCACTGCGCTCATCATGTTCAATGTCGAGTTTGAGAACGAGCTTGCCGGAGAGAAAGCCATGTTCAACAACATTTTCGACGCTATCTATTGGGCCGCTTGTACGCTCACCACTGTCGGCTATGGCGACATTTACCCAGTCTCCGCAACAGGCAGGCTCATCAGCATGGTCTCCGCAATCGTCGGTGTCGCCATCATCGCGCTGCCCTCAGGCATAATCACTGCCGGATATATGGACGAGCTTAAGGTGCGCCGCGAGCAAAAGGAACTCAAAAAGGGTGGGGGACACCACGATTCTCAAAACAACCAAAACGCCCAATAAAATGGCTGCTCACAACGAACTCGGACAAAAAGGCGAAGACCGTGCCGTGGAGTTCTTGTCGGCCAAGGGCTTCAAAATCCTCTGCCGAAATTGGCACTTCCGCCACAAGGAGGTCGACATCGTCGCACTCGACGCCGGTGTCCTCGTCTTTGTCGAGGTCAAGACAAGGTCCGCCTTCTCCTCCCCTAACGATGTCATCTCATACAGCAAGGTCCGCTTCCTCGAAGAGGCCGCCGAAGCCTACATCCGCCAATACAATTTCCAAGGCGAAGCCCGTTTCGACGTCGTACTCCTCACCAAGAAAGCCGGTAGTTTCGACATCATGCACATCCCCGCAGCTTTTCGCTGATTTTTTTATCTCTTTTCCTTTCCCAACTCTTGCTTACTCCGAAAAAAAGTGCTTAATTTGCGCCGTGTTTTGAAAGTGTATCTCAAGAATTAACAGAAATGTCTAAAGTTTGTCAGATAACGGGCATTCACTATCAGAATGGAAACAACGTTTCCCACTCTAATAGGAAGACCAAGCGCCGCTTCCTCCCGAACGTCGCAAAGAAGAAGTTCTACATCCCCGAGGAAGACCGCTTCGTTACCCTCAAGGTCACCAGCGCAGGTCTCCGCCTCATCGACAAGATCGGCCTCCAAGCCGCTCTCCGTCGCGCAGAAGCAAAAGGTTTCTTGAACAAATAATATAATCCAAGACAATGGCAAAGAAAGCTAAGGGCAATCGCGTCCAGGTTATCTTGGAGTGCACAGAGCAGAAGGCATCCGGTGTCCCTGGTATGTCTCGCTACATCACCACCAAGAACCGCAAGAATACTCCAGACCGCCTCGAGCGAATGAAGTACAATCCCTATCTCCACAAAATGACTCTCCACAGGGAGATTAAATAATACTTGATACTATGGCAAAGAAAGTTGTCGCTACCCTCCAAAAGGGCGAAGGCAAAGGTTATTCCAAGGTTATCAAGATGGTCCGTTCCCCAAAGACGGGTGCTTACGTCTTCGAAGAGGAGATGGTAGTTAACGAGGCCGTCAAGGACTTCTTCGCTAAGAAGTAATTCAACCTCAAAATCTTTCGCATCTTCATTGATGCCCAAATGTCGCTCGCAATTTCCTTTGCGGGCGACTTTATTTATACTTACTCCTTATTCCATTTCGCAAAATCGACTTTCTTCGTGTTTTTGCCTATTTTTGCGTATATAAAGATGAGTTTTCACCAATTCCTCGACAGTGACGATGGCTTCTTTTTCGTGTCATAAGTGCTTCGCTATAGTCCCTTTTCTCTTGGCATTCCCCTTCATCGCTTGCGCTCAAAACAATGCGCCGAACGAAGGTAAGAAGCTCACGACCATTATTCTCGACCCAGGTCACGGCGGCAAGGACCCCGGCGCAATCGGCTCCAAATACAAAGAGAAGAACATCGTCCTCGACATCGCCCTCAAGCTCGGCAAAATCATCAACGACAGCATCCCCGAGCTAAAAGTCGTCTACACAAGAGATAAAGACACATTCGTCCCTCTTGACGAGAGAGCCGCCGCCGCCACAAAAAACGCCGCGAACCTCTTTATCTCCATTCATGCTAATTCTTCAAGCAATAAGAGCGTCTTCGGTGCCGAGACTTTCCTCCTCGGACAACACCGCTCCAAGGAGAATCTCGAAGTGGCGCAAAAGGAGAACGCTGTCATCACCCTCGAAGACGACTACACCAGCAAATACGAAGGCTTCGACCCCTCGCAGCCCGAGTCCGTAATCACGTTCGCCGGGATGCAGTCCGACTACATCAACAAGAGCATCGATATGGCCGTGCTTATCCAAAACGCCTTCAAGAGCCACAATAGGGCTGACAGGGGCGTCAAGCAGGCCGGCTTCCTCGTCCTCCGCCAAGTGCCAATGCCAAGTGTACTCATCGAGCTGGGATTCATCAGCAACAAGGAGGAGGAGGCCTACATGGCCAGCACCGAGGGGGCTATGGAACTCGCAGCGGCCATCTTCCAGTCCATCAAACAATTCAAGACCACCTACGACGACCGCCAAGCCATCGTCAAGACGTATAAGCCCAAACCAAAGGCCCCTAAACGCAATCTCTGGCCCGCATCCGTCAACTTCCGAATCCAAGTCGCTGCTGCCTCCAAACCTCAGCAAATCGACACTCTCAATTTCTCCCCGCTCTCCACGCAAACTGAAGACGGTGTAACTCGCTACATGATTGGCATTTGCCCAACCCTCGAAGAAGCGAAATCTATCAAAGAGGAGCTCCAAAAGAAATATCCCGACTGCTTCATCGTCGCTTTCGAGGGCAAGGAGAGAATCTCTCTGCGTTCCGCTAAAAAGAAGATTAAGAAGTAAACGACACTACGATGAACTCTGAGCAAAAACGAAACGTAAAAATTGGTGTCTTCGCCTTAGTTGCTTTCGCCATTTTCTACGTCGGACTTAACTACTTGAAAGGAAAAAATCTGTTCTTGTCCGGGGCGACTCTCAAGGCGTACTATGCTAATGTCGACGGCTTGACCGATTCCAGCCCGGTCATGTATTGCGGCCTTAAAGTCGGCTCCGTTAAGGACATCGACATCGACCAGTCCGCCATTGGCACAAATAAGCTCTTTGCCGTGACGTTCTCGCTCGAGAAGTCCATCGATGTCCCCGTCGATAGCCGAGCTGTCATCATCAGCACGGACCTCCTCGGCGGAAAAGGCATAGAGCTGATTCTCGGCAAGAGTACCCAAATGGCCAGCTCGGGAGACTCCATCTCTTCCGCCGTCAAGGGCGGCCTCCTCGACGAGCTTGTCCCCGTCAAAGACGATGCCACCGCGCTCATGAGGAGTGCCGACAACGTCATGAGGAGCATCGACACCATCCTCGCCGACCAAAACAGGGCCTACATCGACGATGCCATCCAACGAATGGCCATCGCCATGGAGAATATCGAAAAAATGAGCCGCAACCTTGCGGCCATGACTTCCGCCCAAGGCTCTGTCAACGCCACGCTCAGCTCCGCCGATAAGTTCATGACGGCTCTCAGTAACCAAAACGGACGCATCGACACGCTCATGTACAACATGGCCGCCATCTCGTCCGAACTCGCCCACGCAGGTCTCGGAGGCACCGTCGAGCACCTCGATACCCTAATCTCCGCCACGTCCTCCCTCCTCACCGCAAACGGCAACATTGCAAGGGTGGCCAACGATACCAAGCTCTACGATAACATCCTGACTATCACGGAGAACCTCAACCGCCTCCTTGTCGACATCCGCCTCAATCCGTCAAGGTATATCAACGTCTCTGCCTTCAAATTCGGCGGCAAGCAGATATATTTCTCCGACATGAACTCCGCCTCAAATGTCATGCGTGGTCGTGTCGCCGCCATCTGCCTCTCCAAGTCCAAGGAGCCAATCGATGCGCCCGTCTCAATTGCCGATAAGAAGGTCCTCGAATATTGCTACAACGGTCGATACCAATACATTGTAGTGCCTTTCGCCTCCGAGTCCGACGCCCAGGCGTTCCTCGCAGCTCAAAACGTAAAGGCCTCATTCCCCGATGCCCAAATCGAGGTTTTCCAAGACGGCATACCGCAATAACAGACTTCCCCTCATAAAAACTAAGCGTCGGAAGAAGATAAGACTTCTTCCGACGCTTTTTCTATCAGGATGCGCACTCCGCCTTATTCCCAAATTCCCTTGGTCGTCATGACAATGGGGATGATATTGCCCTTCTTGTCATACTTCATCTCCTCAATGCATACCGACCTGCGGAAGCTGCCGCCGTTGCCGTCTGCGCCGCCATTGTGATAGACGAAGTACCATTTGCCGTCTTTCTCCACAATAGCTTGATGATTCGTATTGCAATTGCCAGCCAGCTCGTTAATTATCCCTTTGAACGTGTACGGCCCGTAGATATTGTCCGCCGTGGCGTAGCCAATTTTCTCGGGGAATTCCATAGCAAACGACAGGTAATATTTGCCATTGTACACATGAATCCACGGTGCTTCGGTATATTGCGACGTGCCGGGCTGTGGGTCTGCTGGCGTGTTTATCCCGTTGATTCTTATGGTCTTGATGTCGCCATCAAGCTCCGTCATGTTGTCCTTTAGTTTGGCAATGTAACACTGTGTGTTGCCCCAAATCAAGTACGCGCAGCCGTCTTTGTCAATCCAGACCGTCGGGTCTATGTCGTCCCACCTAATGCCGGTGTAGGCTGTGGTCATGTTGTTCGTGACGAGTGCCGAGCCGCGGGCGTCCTTGAACGGACCAACGGGGCTGTCGCTCACGGCCACGCCTATTCCTTTGCCCATTTTCCCGTCCACGTCCTTATGCTCCACGGTGACGTACCAGTAGTATTTGTCGCCCTTCCTGATTACTTGGCTCGCCCACGCTTCGCCCGATGCCCATGCGAAGTCCTTTGCACGAAGAGGGGTGGGGTGCTCGTGCCATGTCTTCATGTCTTTCGAGCTGAAGACCGCCCACTCGTCAATCTTGTAGAAGTTGTGCGGGGCTGGGCACTCGTCATGTCCTACGTATATGTACATCGTGCCGTCTTTGTCCACCAGTGCGCCCGGGTCTGCCGTGTATTTGTATCTGACGAGAGGATTGCCTTTGGCCACAAATGTGGTGTCTTGCGCCATGAGGTCGGTTGCCATACCAAGTGCAGCTATTGCGACCAATGACAGTTTCAATACTTTGCTTGTTTTCATTTCCTACTTAGTTTTTATCTTTTGTGAACAAAAGTAACCAACTACAATCCCCTTCGGGTGGATTTTTGTCCTTATGATTACCACACGCAAGAATAAAAAGTCGCCCCGCAGCTCATATCAAGCCACGGGGCGACGCTTTTATCTTCACGGTCAATTCCTATCGACCTCTAAATGCCAGTTTGTCTTCGCCCTCCACATGGTCAATCACGATGTCTTGACCCTTCGCGAGGCTCGCTTCGACAATTCGCTCCGCAAGGTCATCCTCCACGTACTTTTGGATTGAACGCCTCAACGGACGGGCTCCATATTTCGAGTCGTAGCTCTTCTCCGCAAGGAAGTCCTTTGCGGCCTCCGTCACTTCAACTCCAAATCCCATCGCCTCGACGCGCTTCAATAAGCCGCTAAGCTCAATGTCCACAATCTTCTTTATGTCGTTCTTTTTCAACTCATTGAAGATTATGACGTCGTCAATTCTGTTCAGGAACTCAGGCGCAAAGGACTTCCGCAAGGCTTTTTGCAAGATTGAGTTTGTGCGCTCCTCTTCCGTCTGGCCGCCCGATTGGCTGAAGCCAAGCCCACGCCCAAACTCGCTAATCTCGCGGCTGCCAACGTTCGAGGTCATGATGATTATCGTGTTCTTGAAGTCAACGGTGCGGCCAAGGCTGTCGGTCAAGTGTCCCTCGTCAAGCACTTGCAACAAGGTGTTGAACACGTCGTGATGCGCCTTCTCAATCTCGTCGAGCAAGACGACCGAATAAGGCTTGTTGCGAACCTTCTCAGTCAGCTGTCCGCCCTCGTCATACCCCACGTATCCCGGAGGGGCGCCCACAAGACGCGAGACGGAGAATTTCTCCATATACTCGCTCATGTCCACCCTCACGAGGGCGTCTGCCGTGTCGAACAGGTACTGAGCCAAGACCTGTGCCAAATGGGTCTTACCAACGCCCGTAGGGCCAAGGAATATGAACGACCCTATCGGGCGATTGGGGTCTTTAAGGCCTGCACGGTTGCGAAGAATCGCCTTCACAACTCTGTTAATGGCCTCATCTTGACCAACAACCGAGCCACGCAGCTCGTCGCCCATCTTCATCAGACGTTGACCCTCCGCCTGCGCCACGCGTTGGACAGGTACGCCCGTCATCATCGCGACAACTTCCGCAATCCTGGTCTCGTCCACTGTCTCGCGATGAAGGCTCACCTCCTCTTGCCACTCGTTCTTGGCCACTTCAAGCTCCGTCTCGGCCTCTTTCACCTTGTCTCGGAAACTTGCCGCAAGCTCATAGTTCTGCGAACGCACGGCGTCGAGTTTGTTGTTATTCAACTCGTTGACCTTATGCTCAAGGTCTGTAATCTTTTTGGGGACAACAATATTGGCAATGTGCACGCGTGAGCCAGCCTCGTCAAGCGCGTCAATCGCTTTGTCGGGCAGCTGACGGTCGCTCATATACCGCTCCGTAAGGCTTACGCAAGCCTCTATGGCGTCGTCGGTATATGTGACGTTGTGGTGAGCCTCGTAACGGTCCTTTATGTTCTTCAGTATGAGGATTGTCTCGTCGTGGCTCGTTGGCCCGACCATAATCTTCTGGAATCTACGCTCAAGGGCGCCATCTTTCTCGAAAAACTTCCGATACTCGTCAATTGTCGTCGCGCCAATGCACTGTATTTCGCCACGTGCCAATGCCGGTTTTAGCATATTCGCGGCGTCAAGTGTAACGCCACTGCCGCCACCAGCACCAATTATCGTGTGGATTTCGTCAATGAAGAGGATAATCTCCTTGTGCTGACTAAGCTCGTTGAGAAGCCCTTTGAGCCTCTCCTCAAACTGACCGCGATACTTTGTCCCGGCCACCATGGCGGCAATGTCTAACGCCACGACCCGCTTGTCAAACAATACGCGAGAGACGTTCTTAGCAATAATCCGCAAAGCCAAACCCTCAACAAGGGCCGACTTGCCAACGCCAGGCTCGCCTATGAGGATAGGGTTGTTCTTTTTCCGACGGCTCAATATCTGAGCCATGCGCTCAATCTCTTTCTCACGACCTACAACGGGGTCGAGCTTTCCTTCGCTCGCCGCCTTCGTAAGGTCTGTGCCAAAGCTGTCAAGAATGGGCGTGTCCGCCGCCGCGTTGGGAGATTGTTTCTTAGCCTGTTGTGATGGTGTCGACTGCTGGCTGTCGTTGTTTCGGCTGGCAAATGGCCCGTCGTCCTCGTCGTCGTTCATGACGTCGAGGATGCGCTCCACTTGCTCACGTACGTTGTTGTAGTTCACGCCCTTGTCTTCAAAATAACTCTTCAAATGCGTCTCGTCCTCCCGTATTGCGGCAAGGAGAAGATGGGCTGTCCGGACCATGTTGCAATTCATCGATTGGGCTTCGAGCTTCACCGCCCTCATGACCCTCTCGGTCGCCTTGGTAGGCATTATTGAGTTGATGGCGTCGCTGGCGCTGCCCGCAGCCGACGACGACAATATATTACGCATTGCTGTCGCCACCTCCCGCGGTTCGAGGCCAAGCGATGTTAGCACCCGCGAGGCCGAACAGGCGGAGTCTTCCGTAAGGCTCAAGACAATGTGTTCTGGAGATATGAAGTTGTGTCCTAATCTTTTAGCGTCTTCTCGACTACGATTCAGAGCGTCGCGAACGCCGTCTGAAAGTGTTATTTGTTCCATCGCAGCTATTGTGTTGGATTCTTAGTCTTCCTACTTCGAGAATGTTGTGCGCAATGCGCTTAGACTTTCCACAAAGGTAAGCATTTATAAATCAGCTTGAAACTATAATTGCCTTGGGCGCAAGAATCGTGCCTCAGTTTTTCGCCCATTCTCCTTTTATGACATTTTTGCGCAGCCGACCATGTTGCAAATGAGTGTTTTACGCATTCTCTGCCTCATTGTCACAGACAAGATTGGCTTTTTTTTGCCTAAATTTGTGGCCAAAATACTAATAAATGGAGACGATGTTGGCACCTCAGGCGGCATGGAACGCTTGTCTGGACGAGATTCAGAAAAACGTCAGTGAGGATGATTTCTTCAAGTGGTTCGAGCCCATCAAGGCTTTTGACTTGCAAGGAAGCGCCCTCACCATCGAAGTGCCATCGGCATATTTCACCGAGATTCTCGAAAAAAGGTATTTAGACCAGCTTACCCTCGCCATCCGTAAAGTGTTGGGCGAGAAGGCACAGCTAAAGTATATGTGCAAGACGGCTGGCATCCCCAACACTTCCTCGCACAAGGCACAAGGCCCTAAGATTAACGGCGGTTTCGAGACCGACCTCCCCACTTACGACCCCTTCAAAATCGTCCCGTTGAGGGACTTTGTGGTTGACCCTCAGCTCAATAGTGCCTATACTTTCGACTCCTACGTTGTCGGCGAGAGCAACAAGATGGCCGTTTCCGTGGCCGAACAAGTTGCCAAAGCACCCGGCAAGACATCTTTCAATCCCCTTTTCGTATGGGGCGGCCCAGGTGTCGGCAAGACGCACCTCATCCAGGCCATCGGTGCCGAGGCCAAGGCCAATAATAGGGACATGAACGTCGCCTACCTCTCGGCCGACCGCTTCATGAGGCAATATATGGATGCCAATGTCGGCAAGAATATCAACGGCTTCATGCACTTCTACCAACGCATCGAGCTGTTGATTCTCGACGATGTCCAAGGCCTCGCCGGAAAGGTCGGCACGTGCGACGCTTTCTTTCAGATATTCAACCATTTGCTTCAAAACGGCCGACAGGTGGTCCTGGCCTCAGACAAGAGGCCTGCCGACCTCACGGGTTTCGAGGAGAGGCTCCTTTCGCGCTTCAAGTCCGGACTTGTCGTCGACGTGCAACAGCCCGACAAGAACATGAGGCTCGGGATTGTCAAAGCCAAAGCCGATGCCGACGGTCTCGACCTGCCCGACGACGTGGCTCAATACGTGGCCGCCAACGTGAGCGGCAACGCCCGCGAGCTGCAAGGGACGCTCGTCTCACTCTTGGCCTATTCCACCGTGACAAGGACAGAGCTGACGCTCGACCTCGCCCAAAAGATTGTCTCCGAACACGTCTCACGCCCCAAAAAGGAGATGATAACCAAAGAGGGTATCGTCGACGTGGTGTGCGACTATTTCAAGATTGAGCCGGTTAGCATCCAAAAAAACACTAAAAAACGAGAGATTGTCGTCGCACGCCAAATCTCCATGTACCTCTGCAAAAAACTTACCAACGACAGCCTCTCTACCATCGGCAAATTCCTCGGCAACCGCAACCACTCGACCGTTGTCTACGCCTGCCGCGCTGTCGAGGGGCTTATTGAGACCGACCCCAAGTTCGCCGAGTCCGTCCAGGCAATCGAGGATAGTCTGAAATAAACCAATAGCCCAAGGACATGAAAGGCGTCGCAACATTTCCATTGCGACGCCTTTTTAAGTTCTTGACTTATATGCCTAAATCGTCACCTCGCCAGCCAACGACACGTCCATTAGCTCAAGCACCCTTTCCGAAGTAAGCCCCCGTCCGAAAAGGAACATCAGCTTTGTCAATGCCGCCTCAAGGGTCATGTCCCTTCCGCTGACAATCCCCGAGTCCGCCAGTTGAAGCCCTGCTCCATACCGCTCCTGATGTACATAGCCCGACATACATTGCGAGATGTTGACAATCACCTTACCATCTGCCATAGCCGATTTCAACGTCTCAATAAGGCGCATATTCTTCGGCGCGTTGCCCGAGCCAAAGGTCCGGAAAAGGATGCCTTTCAAGTCGGGCGAGGAGAGGACGTTGTCCACAATCTCAGGCCTAAGCCCTGGGAATAGCGAGAAGATTATGATGCGCGTGTCCATTTCCTCATGAGGCGTAAGGACGGCGTCTTTCCGATACTCGCCAATGCTCGCCGGATTGTATTTAATCTCTGTCCCCAAGGTCGCAAGGGGAGGGTAGTTTGGCGAGTCGAAAGCAGAGAAATTGTCCGAGTCAATCTTCGTAACCCGGTTTCCGCGAAACAGCTTGTCGTGAAAGACGACGCAAACCTCCGATACCATAGGGCTGCCGTCAGGCCGTTTGGCGGCTGCAATCTCTATCGCGGTGATAAGGTTCGACTTGCCGTCCGTACGCAACGCTCCTATCGGCAATTGACTTCCCGTGAGGATTACGGGCTTGTTCAGCCCCTCAAGCATAAAGCTCAATGCCGACGACGTGAAGGCCATCGTGTCCGTGCCGTGCAAGATTACGAAACCGTCATATTTTGAGTAGTTTTCGCTTATTATCCTCACCAACTTTTGCCACTCCGTCGGTGTCATGTCCGACGAGTCGATGGGCGTTTCAAACGCTATGGCCTCTATCGCCAAATTAAACTGCCGAATCTCCGGAACGTGAGACAGCAGGTGCTCAAAATTAAAACTCTCCAAAGCACCGGTCTCATGGTTTTGTATCATTCCGATAGTGCCGCCCGTGTAAATTATCAATACAGAGGTTCGCTTCATTTATAGGGTAGGTTAGGGTAGTGAACGCAAATATATACGCTTTTGAACACCCTGATACAAGGGCTTCGCGACGAACTGTTTTAAATAATACAAAATATTCAGCTACTTTTACGTGAATCTCTGATTTTCACCCATGCCAAGCAATAACTTAAGAGCCAATCTGATCGGCAGAATAAAGATGGAGGACGTAAACGCCCTTTGCCTTCTTTGCAAATCAGAAACGGACTGCAAAGAGGAACTCTATCAACTCGTCTCCGACACCGACAAACGGGTGGCTGTTAATGCGTTGTGGATTCTGACGCACTTCGGCAAAGAAGAGGACGCATGGCTCTTCATGAAGCACGACGACTTGGTCGACAAGGCTTTGGCCGAGACCTTTACGCCAAAGCTGCGAATAACCCTACAACTCCTCCTCAGGCAACCTTTCGACAAGGACACCATACGCGCGGAGTTTATCGACTTTTGTCTGGAGCAGATGGTGTCGTGCGCACAACCGTATGCCGTCAGGGCTTTGTGTATGAAGTTGGCCTATAAGCAGATGCACCACTTTCCCGAGCTCCTCGCTGAGCTCAAAATGGCAATCGACGTGTTGTCCAACGGTGAGCTATCGCCAGGGCTAAAATCGGCAAGAAGACAAGTTATGACGCTGATTAACAAGAAATTGAAAGACAACGTATATGAATATTGAAGAAGTGAGGACCTTTTGCCTCGCATTGCCGGGTGTCACCGAAGATATGCCCTACGGCCCCGATGTACTCGTTTTCCGAATTGAGGGCAAGATTTTCATGCACATTGGGCTCGAACGCGAACAGCCAACAATCGCCATAAAGCACAATCCAGATAAAGGGACGGAGCTTCGCGAAAAACACGATTGCATCACCCCCGCCTTCCACATGAACAAGACGCACTGGAGCGATGTCGTCATCGAGAACACACTCCCCGACGCAATGATTCAGGACTTAATCAGGGAGTCATACACCATAGTTTTCAACAAGTTACCCAAAGCCGTAAGGGCAAAATACCCCGCAGACTAACCGCCGCAATCAAGGGTCAATTCCCCAAAAGCACACAAGAAAAAAAGGCTCGCAGACACCGTCTTAACGATGCTGCGAGCCTTCCTTTACAATTAAATTTCCTTCTTCTACCCGAGGAACGAGATCAAGATGCCAGCCGCAACGGCTGAACCAATGACACCCGAGACGTTGGAAGACATGCAATAATTAAGTACGTGATTTCGAGAGTCATACTTAAGGGCGATGTCGTTGGCAACACGCGATGCCATAGGCACTGCGCTCAAACCCGTCGCGCCAATAAGCGGATTAATCTTCTTCTTCGAGAAGAGGTTCATCAGCTTGACGAGGCAGATGCCGCCAAAGATTGAGAAGCCAAACGCCAAGAAGCCACCAGCCACAATACCAATGGTGGTCCAGTTCAAGAACGCGTCAACGGTCATCGTTGCGCCCACACAGAGACCCAAGAAGATTGTGGCTGAGTTCATTATGGCGTTAGATGCCGCGTCGTAGATACGCGACGTGTTGGAGCCAATCTCTTTCAAGAGGTTGCCAAACATCAACATACCAACAAGCGATACGGCTGCCGGAACAATGATGGCGACAACTGTGGTCGTGGCAATCGGGAAGATAATCTTCAACGCCTTCATGTTCTTAACCTCGGTCTTATTGGGATAGAGCTTATCCTGCTCTTTCATGTTGATTTTCAACTCTTTCTCCGAGCAAGTCAACTTGACGACAAGAGGCACGATGACAGGCACGAGAGCCATGTACGAGTACGCCGCAATCGCAATCGGGCCGAGCAAGTGGGGAGCCAACTTGATTGTCGTGAAAATTGCCGTAGGTCCGTCAGCTCCACCAATGATGGCCAAAGATGCGGCCTCGGGCAACGTGAAGAAGTTGCAAGCCACGAGAAGAACAGCAAAAATGCCAAACTGTGCGCCTGCGCCAAACACGGCGAGCTTCAAGTTGCGAAGCATTGGGCCGAAGTCCGTCAACGCACCGACACCCATGAAGATAATGGGGGGCAGGAAGCCAGTCTTGATCAGAGCGTAATAGAGGAAGTTCATTAAGCCCAAATCATGAGCAATCTCAGGAAGCGGCATCTCGTAGATGTTCTTCGCCACTTCCTGCCCGTCCTTCATGTAATGCACAAGTCCCTCGCCGTCAGCCGCAAGGACACCCATGCCGCCATTGGGGAAGTTTGCAATCAGTACACCGAACGCAATCGGAACCAGAAGCAGAGGCTCGAACTCTTTCTTGATGCCCAAATAGAGCAGCAGAAACGCTAAAGCGTACATTATCAAGAATTGCGGACTATCGATAATTGCGCCGATAGCCGTCATCTCGTATATTTTGGTGATTATATCTTGCATGTCTGAGCCTGTTATTTGATTTTCATCAATACATCATCCTCAGCAACGGAAGAGCCGCTCGTGAGGCAAATCTCAGTGACAATGCCGTCCTTCTCGGCCGCAATGGCATTGAAGGTCTTCATCGCCTCGATGTAGCAGACGGTCTGACCCTTTGTCACGCTGTCGCCAACCTTGACAGCCGTGTCGCCGCTGTTCTTGACAAGGTAGAACTTACCCTCCAGCGGAGCGGTCAATGGCTCGCCCTCACCAGCCGAAGCCGATGCTGCGGGGGCTGCTGCGCCTTGAGCCTGTGCCGGAGCCTTGGAGTCTTTAGGTCCAATGGTGACCTCATATTTCTGCCCGTCAACTTCAACAACGATGGACTGAGGTGCAGTCAGGGCTGCGCCCTTGTTCTTCTCCGCCTTGCGCTTTGCGAGGTCGGCGTTGAAGTCCTCTTTTGCCTTGCCGCTCTTGTATGCGCGATACTGCTGCGGGTGCATAGCCAGTTCAAACAGCTCTTCGTCGTCCTCGCCCAGGTCCCAATTGTTCTCTTGCATCTCCTTGCGGAACTCGTCAAGAGCGTCAGGATAGTTGCTTTGCGGGTCCTCATCGTGGAACTGGCGACCCTGCTCTTTTGCCTTTTCTACGAGCTCTGGAGCCAATTCGCCAGGCAGTTTGCCACTCTTGCCGAGCATCATGTCCCAGATGTCGTCGGCAATCATGCTCCAACGCTCTTTGCCCTTCTCCATCTGGATGACGTTCATCAGGGCCATGTTCTTGACGTATTGGCTGAATGGCGTCACGAGGCAAGGGTAGCCCATCATAGGCCATACGTACGACACCTCGTTGAACAGCTTGATTAGCAGCTGATCCTGAGTGAGGGTAGGCTGCCCGTGCTTCTCTTTCCACGTGTTCAGCGAGGCGAGGTTCGTCTCCAAGTCCGTCATGAGCGAACCCATCATGCCGCCAGGCAGACCTGGGCCAATAAGCAAAGAGTTCATCAGACGGTTGCGGCTCGGGATGTAGTAACCCAAGAAGTCGTCCATCATGCCCTGCACGAGGGAACGAACCTCCATATACGCCTCCATGTTGATCTCAGGAACCGAGAAGCCTGCGTCTTTCAGCATCGCCTGAACGGCCAACACGTCGGCATGACCCGTACCCCAAGAGAGCGGCTCCATGCCCACGTCGATAATGTCGCAACCGGCTTGGCAAACCTCCAAGATTGACGCCATGTTGAAACCTGGGCCTGCATGGCTGTGGTACTGGATCGTGATGTCGGGATACTTGGCCTTGATGGCGGCAACAATCTTGCCCAGCGATACCGGGCGACCAATTCCCGCCATGTCCTTGATGCATATCTCGTCCGCGCCAGCCTCAATGAGTTTAAACGCCAAATCGGTGTAGTAGTCTACAGTGTGGATCGGAGAGTAGGTGACGCATAGGCAGCACTGCGAAATCATGCCGCCATCGTGCGCATAGCCAATCGAGGGGATGATATTGCGAGAGTCGTTCAGTCCGCAGAACGTGCGGGCAATGTCCGTGCCCTGCTTTTTCTTCACCTTGTAAAACAGCTTACGTACGTCGGCAGGAACCGGGCTCATTCGCAATCCATTAAGGGCGCGGTCCAACATGTGGGTCTGGATTCCAGCCTCGTGGAAAGGCTTTGTCCATTCTCTCACTGCACGGTTAGGGTTCTCTCCGTAAAGAAGGTTTACTTGCTCAAATCCGCCGCCATTGGTCTCTACGCGTGCGAAACAGCCCATCTTTACAATGTAGGGGGCAACTTTTACAAGTTGGTCTACGCGCGGCACATATTTGCCTGACGATTGCCACATGTCGCGAAACACGAGGCTGAATTTTATCTCTCTCGCCATTATTCTTGATTCGTTGCTTAACACCGCCATGCTATGGCAATGTCCATAGTTTTGATTATGTGATTACTTACAATTTCTTGATTTCGATGACTTGCGCCTGGTCGCCTGTCAATTGGGCCACCGCCTTCTCTATCGCCTTTGCGACTGATGGCGACACCGTATTCTGCGGCTGAGCCGCCTTTTTCTCAACAGGCTCCTCCTCTGGCGCGAACCTGTTCACTGCCTTTATCAGCAGCTTGCCTCCACCAATGATGACCAGTAGCACGGTAAAAACCGTACACATTCCCACCACCATCAGTTTGAAGGCTTCGAATAGTGTACTCTCCATAATTAGTAATTACGTTTTTTATCTGATTTCTTGCTTTTTGTTGCCGATTAGAAACGGCAACTAATATTATGATTTCCCAAATATACAAAAAATATTAATTGCGCTTACAACTTGAAAACAACTACTTCAAGAACACCCCCTCTCGCGCCCCCCTTTATTACGCGATTAGTTGTAATTTTGTAACACAAATACTATCTAACCATGAATTTGAAGACAATACCATTAATAAGGAATACCGATAGCGGAAACTTCTTCGTCATGGCCGGCCCTTGCGTCATTGAGGGCGAGGATATGGCAATGAGAATTGCTGAACGACTAAGCGAGACTTGCGACCGCCTAAGGCTTCCCCTCATCTTCAAAGGCTCATACCGAAAGGCCAACCGCTCACGTATCGATTCTTTCTCCGGCATTGGCGACGAGAAGGCCCTCAAAGTGTTGGCAAAAGTAAGGGCCGAGTTCGGAATCCCTGTCGTCACGGATTTCCATTCCGCCTCAGAGGCCGCAATGGCCGCCGAGTACGTCGATGTCCTTCAGGTCCCGGCTTTCCTTTGCCGCCAAACCGACATCCTCATCGCAGCTGCGCAGACAGGCAAGGTGGTCAACATCAAGAAAGGCCAATTCCTCGCCCCCGAGGCCATGGAGCACGTCGTCAAGAAGGTCGTCGACAGCGGCAACTCAAACATTTTCATCACGGACCGTGGCACAATGATGGGCTACTACGATTTGGTCGTCGACTACCGCGGCCTCCCCGTCATGAAGAAGTTCGCACCCGTAGTTCTCGACATTACGCACTCGCTCCAGCAGCCCAACCAAGCCTCTGGCGTCACGGGCGGAAAGCCAGCCCTTATCGAGACCATAGCCCGGGCAGGCGTCGCTGTTGGCGTAGACGGACTATTCCTCGAGACCCATTTCGACCCGTCTGTCGCAAAGTCCGACGGTGCCAATATGCTTAAGCTCGACCTGTTCGAGCCGCTCATGGAAAGGCTCATCGCCATAAGGAAAGTGGTAAATGGTTTTTAATAAGCTGTTTTTCAACAATAAGAGGGGGCTAAGCGTCGCAAATGCGGCATTAGCCTCTTTTTGTTTTCTCTTGTCCACAGGGTGCACGACGGAAGTGGACAAGGGGTGTCTCCTCGCGATAAAAAGCCGTCCGTCCGACGCGATGCCGATTTTGAGCTACGACTCTTCGGGGCGTCTCGTCCCTGTCGATACCATTTTTCCGTCCGACTCCCTCCACGCCCTAAATCCCGGTTTACTCAATAGTCTTTTAGCCGTTGCTGTAAACCAAACGCCACTCTTTTTTATTGCCGAGCAAGGGGCTATTGACATTGATTGTCAATCCCTTACGGCCAATGGCACTCCTCTAAACGAAGCAAAGCGAGAGTTTGAGGAGACGGTAAACAAGATGCGGCTGGCAGCCTCCGAGAAATACGATTCCATAACCACAAATGCGGCCTTGACATCCGACGACCGAAAAGCAGAACTGGCGCAATTGTCTAAAAGAGAGACGAAACGCATTGTCGATTACGCCATGGATGTCGTAAAGCAAAACGGCGACAATGCGCTCGGCCAATACGCTTTCCTTTTCGGCATCGCTAAGAACCGACTTGTAAAAGCCGACGATTATGGGAAACTTGTCACGGCAACAACTCCCAACGTCGCAAACTTCCCGCCCATAAAGATAATTTCCGAGGCCAACAGTAATGCCATCGCCACAAGCGCCGGATGCCGTTTCCGCGACGTCGATTTGATTGCGCCAGACGGCTCACCCGCCAAACTTTCCAATTTCGTCCACGAAGACGCCGTCAACATTTTCCACATCTTCGATCCTTATAATCCCGCCACGCCGCAGACGCTCGCCCTTCTCAAAAAGATTAAGAGCCACGTCAACGCCTATCATGCGCAACATGGTCTTTCCCCCGATGTGAATATAATAAGTCTGTGCGAGTATGCGGGCGAAGATATTGTAAATAAGATTATTGGTCGTTTTGCCATCGATTGGCCAATGTTAGCCGACCCCAATTCTAAGTTCGCAAGCCTCTACGGCGTTCAGACAATGCCTTTCTTCATCATCGTGTGCGCCGATTCTAAAATTGAGGAGCGTGGGGTGGGGGAGGAAGCCCTTTACAATTGGGTTTACACGAGAGTTTCGGTAAAATAGCAAGTAAATCAATTGTTTTTACAGACGCAATGTGCCTTTTGACACGTTGCGTCTCATTTTACACACCAATAAGGGTATTGTAAAAACACCTACTCGGCCCGCTTGTCGTTTTTACTCTCCATTTCTGCCCCCAAATCGGTTTTTACCCAAATTCTTACTATAATTTTGACTTTACGAATAACACTCTAAAGTACTGAATTTCAATATACTTAGATGTATCTTGTTAAAGTTGTAGTAATAGAACACATGGGTAAAGGTGCGTAAACATATCATTGTCATGCAGGTAAGCTGTTGTAATCAATTGTGCCTTATTTTGTTACTTATCTGTAAACCTATGCGTTTTACTTGCTTTTCCAATTGGTGTAAAACTTACGAGTAAATCTCAGGTAGTGTAAGTAAAACTCGCCGCAAACTCAGGTTAAAATTTTCCTTCGGTTCTCTTTTACATGATGTGTGGTTTTTGTAAATTTGTAATGAAATGGTGATTTACTATGGAAAACAATAACAGTGCACGTGAGCGGCTTGAGACGGTCATCAAGTTGTCCGGGATGAAGCGGTACGAGTTCGCCCAAGAGATTGGCGTTAGCAGCGGGACAATATCGCACATCACGTCCCCTACGGGTCGCCAGGCGGAGATGACAGAAAACATCGCCAGCCGCATAATTCAGCGTTTTCCAAACCTCAACCTTTCGTACGATTGGCTAATGAACGGCACGGGCGATATGCACAACGCGCCCGCTTCGCCCCACCAGCCAACGCTCTTCGACGCCCACGAGAAACCTAATTCCCCAGACGCAGATGAGCATACCGCCTATAAGCCCTCAGTCTCGCAACAAACCGAAGTGAGCGAGCCCGTAGCGGATGGCAACTATCAAACTGCTGAACAAGTAAAACCGGCAGAAAGCGAGAAAAACAATGCCCCTGAGCCACATCACGTCACCGATGTTCTTAAGAATATCCCTGAGAATGAGCACTTTCCAAAGGACAGCGAGCGTAAATTAGAACGGATTGTGATGTTCTATTCCGACGGAACGTTTGTTGAATACCTGCCTCAAAAGTAAAGGGCGGACGAAATAACATTTAAGGGACGTTTTTTTCGTACTTTTGCGGTAGTATATATCCGCAAAACATGCCCCAAAAGAAACTTTCCAACCTCACGGTGCTCTCCAATAGTGTACAAGGTGAGGATTTCTTTCTGCTTAGGCTGAAAACAGACGAATGCCATCCTGCCATTAAGCCAGGACAATTTGTAGAAATTCGTATTTCCGGCGCAGAAAACGTGATGCTGCGCCGCCCTATCTCCATCCACAATTTCAACGAGGATTCCAAAGTCATGGAACTCCTTGTGCGTAAGGCCGGTAACGGCACGAAATGTCTCTCTCGATGCCAAGCCGGCGACAAGATTGACATCGTCTATCCGTTAGGAAATGGCTTTGACGTGGCTGCGGCCGGCGAGCGTCCCCTATTGGTTGGTGGAGGCGTCGGTGTGGCTCCGCTGCTCATGCTTGCCGCCGAGTTGCGTAAGGCTGGAGCCAAGCCCGTTTTCCTCTTCGGCGCCCGCACTTCGTCCGCAATATTGCGCAGGGAGAAGTTTAAAGAGTATGGTCAGATCGACGTCGCCACCGAAGACGGTTCTGAGGGTGTCAAGGGCTTCGTGACCGACCACCCGGACTTATCCGCCGAAGGCCTGAAGAATTTTACATCAATCTACCAATGTGGCCCTACGCCAATGATGAAAGCCGTCGCCCAAAGGGCTAAAGCCGCTGGCGTTGAATGCTACGCATCGCTCGAAAACATGATGGCTTGCGGCTTTGGCGTCTGCCTATGCTGCGTAACGGACACTGTAAATGGGAATAAAAGGGTCTGCGCAGATGGCCCTGTATTCAATGTAAACGACTTAAAATGGTAAATACGCATATAAGCTTAGGCAATGGCCTTGAGCTTAAGAATCCCGTACTCACGGCCTCAGGCACTTTTGGCTACGGGCTCGAATACGATGACTTCTTCGACGTTTCCGCTCTCGGAGGCTTCATTGTCAAAGGCACAACCCTTATGCCACGAGAGGGAAACCCATACCCCCGATTGGCCGAGACCCCATCGGGTATGCTCAACGCCGTTGGCCTTCAAAATAAGGGCGTGGAGTATTTCTGCGACCACATCTATCCAAAGTTGACGAAGTACACTAATAACGTAATCGTCAATGTCTCAGGCTCTTCCACCGACGACTATGTCAAGACGGCCGAGCGAATCGCGTCGTTAGAACACATCCCCGCAATCGAATTGAACATTTCATGCCCTAACGTAAAACAGGGCGGAATGGCTTTTGGCACCGATTGCGCACAAGCCGCAAAGGTTGTGTCCGCCGTCCGAAGCGTCTACCCTAAGCACCTGATGGTCAAGCTCACGCCCAACGTTACAGACATCGCGTCAATTGCTAAGTCGGTCGAGGATGCTGGTGCCGATTCGGTCTCTCTCATCAACACCATGCTTGGAATGGCCATCGATGCTGAAAAGCGCAGACCCGTCATTTCAACAGTAACCGCAGGTCTGTCCGGCCCAGCTCTTAAACCAGTGGCACTGAGGATGGTATGGCAGGTGAGCAAAGTCGTAAAGATTCCTATTGTCGGACTTGGAGGCATAACGAATGCTACGGATGCCATTGAGTTCCTACTCGCCGGAGCAAGTGCCATCCAAATTGGCACGGCCAATTTCCTCGACCCTACAACTCCTATCAAGGTTGTAAAAGGTATTGAGGATTACATGACGAGGCATAATGTAAACAATGTAAAAGAGCTTATTGGAGGGCTTGTGTTGTAAATATTTACACGATGCGCATTACACGATATTGTAAATATTTACTCACGCTTTTAGTTCTTGTAAATCTATCACAATTTACACAAGCTGTAAACCGTGTAAATTGCGATAACGACTCGCTTTACATATCATTACTGACGTGTTCAGCCGGCGATGAGATTTACAGTGCCTATGGGCATAGTGCCGTCCGTGTAAGGGATTTGCGCAACGGTTTCGACGTTGTCTTTAATTACGGGACCTTTGACTTCGGGACGCCATTCTTCGTCCCTAAGTTTCTCAGCGGGACGCTCGACTATATGTTGTCCACTTCCAGCTTTTCCCGTTTCATGTACATCTACGAGAGAGAAGGTCGTGGGGTCACTGAGCGTGAATTGATTATGTCAACCGCGCAGAAGAACGAGGTCGAGCTGTTTCTATTAGAAAACCTGAAACCGCAAAACAGGTTCTACCGCTACGACTTCTTTTTTGACAATTGCGCAACGCGAATCAGGGATTTCGCCTTAAAGATTGCCGACGTAAAGACAGATTCTTGCAAAAGAATAAACCCCGGGGAGACGTTCCGCTCTTGCCTACACGAGTATGTAGGCACGGAAAAATGGTATGGCACGGGGATTGACCTAATCCTCGGCGTCAGGGCTGATAAGCCGGTATCCGACTACGACAAAGCCATGCTCCCTGACCATCTGGAGGCTCTCCTGCTGAAAGATAGGCTGTTGGGCGAGCCAATTGTCCTTTTAGAGCGTCAAGAGCTGGGGCAAACGGCGAGTTTCGTCCCCTCTCCGGCTATTGTCGCGCTCGTCTTGTTTTTGATTGTTATCGCCGCCTGCGTATATGAGGTGAAGAGCGGTCGTAGGCTGCAATGGCTTGACTATGCGCTGTTTGCCGTCATGGTGTTGCTCTCACTCCTGTTTTGGTTTTTGTGGATTGTCTCAGAAATCAAAATCACGTCGTACAACTACAACGTGCTGTGGGCCTCGATTCTCTACATTCCAATGATTGTGGCGATGATTAAGCGGCGCACAAAGCTGACGAGAATAATGGCCATTGCTAATCTGTCGATGATTGGCGCATATTTCATCTTGATAATCTGCGGAATACAATATGCGCCGACATTGGCTGTCTCTTTAGCCCTATGCCTTGCTTTCCGAAATCTTTGCTACATACTCCCCAAACACGTCCGCGAGATTAAGAAATGAGGCTCAACCTGTGGCATAAATCATTAATACTGGGAATCTTAGCCCTGCCGCCCGCCCTTTGGTTGTCACATTCCGACGTCTCAAATGGCAGAAACGTGCTCTATGGCCATGCGCACGATGCCACACTGCCAACTTCTTTCCGACTGACAAACGCGAGCAGCCCCGACTCCTTAGTTGAACTCTTTGAAAGCCAATTGCTTCACTTCATGCGCAAGCAAGGCCTAAGGGGCGGAATAAGCGTGTCCATCAGCAAGGGAGGCAGATTGGTCTTTGCTAAAGGGTTCGGCTTCTCAAACATCGCGGACAGTGTCGCCATGCAACCCTACAACGTCCATAGGGTCGCCAGCGTCTCAAAACTCATTACGGCCGTCGCTGTAATGAGGCTTGTTGAGCAAGGACGGCTTCACCTCAATCAGAAGGTCTTTGGGCCAATGGGCGTCTTGAACGACAATATATATCTGGCCATGAAGGACCGCCGCATGATGAATATCACGGTGCGCAACCTTTTAGACCACTCGGGCGGTTGGACAACAAAGTATGGCGACCCGATGTTCATGCCCCATGTGGTGGCCGACGAGATGGGGCGCGATCTCCCCGCCTCAATAGAGGACATAATCCGCTTCATGCAGGGCAAGTCGTTGCATTTCACGCCAGGCGCATATTCTTCATATTCCAACTTCGGCTACGCCATCCTCGGCGAGGTCGTAGCCAAAGCCGCCGGGATGCCTTACGAGGACTTCGTTTGCAGCGAGGTCTTGGCAAAGCTGGGTATCTTCGACGCTCACCTCGGCTTTTCGCACAAGGAGGACAGCTGGTCAAACGAGGTGACCTATTATGACCCGGACACGTCGTACAAGACCGGCGACTACGCCGACCGCACACGCCTCTCCACACGTGCCTACGGAGGCTCTGATATTCATACACTTGGCTCGGCAGGAGGCTGGGTCATAAGTACACCCGACCTCGTAAAACTGCTCTTGTCGATAGATGGGTTCTCCACTGTCCCCGACATTCTGACCCAAGCGTCAATTGACGAGATGACAGACCCATTCTCGCGATTCGACCCCATCGGATGGCGCAAGGTGATTGGCGACGCCTGGTTCCGCACGGGTACTCTTTCGGCCACTTCTGCCGCATTGTGTCGCCGCCCTGACGGCATCTGCTTTGCCGCCGTATTCAATAGCTCAAATGGCCTCGGTCCCAACCTGGCTATCCTCTTGACCAACAAGATGAATGAGCTAATAAATCGCATCTCCATTTGGCCCGATTACGACCTTTGGCATGACGACGAAAGATGGCAAGCCTATAAAGCCATGGGCTCAGAAGCCCCTAAAACACAAAACTGAGGTACGCCCCGCCGATACTTGGACTTCGGCCGTCTCCGTCCCACAAGACGTGTAATCGAAACGATATTTGCCCGGCTCAAGCTCCACGTCGACAATACGAATCCGGGCGGGCAATGACATCCAACACCTCGTATCGGCTTTCTCCGTCACCGCGTTGGCAATGTTCACAAGAAGACCTACATATTCGTTTTGCTTTGCGGCCGCTTGATGCATCGCTTCCTTCGTGGCAGCCCTGAGGATTGCTTTGCCCACCTCGCGCCACATACGGTCTTTCAAGCTCTGCCTTGCAATTTTACTTACATTTTCAACTTCGTCCGCTTCTACATTTTTACCGTTTACAGTCATTTTGCCGTTACAACGCCACCCCCTGTCTACGTAGGTAGGCAATGTTAAACGGACGTAAGAAAAATCGTTAAGCGAGCTTTTCTCCGAGGGGGAGCAGTCGCCCAAGAATACTGGTATTTGTAAATCGTAGCCCTGGCTTGTAAAACTGGCCACGCCTACGTTCTTCGTTTTTACAAAATCTATCGCTGTTTCCTCCTTTATGGGCGACATTCCGTCAAAAAGGAAAGCTACTGCTCTTCCTCGCTGCGAAGAACTATTGTCGTATGTTATGCCGAACATCTTCTCATACTTTCTTCCTTCGCCAGCGAATCCTGTCCTATATGCGGTGCGGACAATGCTGCGCTTTAAGGTCGATGGGATGCTCGTGCCATACATCGGGGAATAGTCGTTTTGATATATCTCCACGGCGTTTCGATATGCAATGAACGCGTTGTTATTGTCGCCCGACATCTCATAAATGATACCCATAAGCAGATGCCCGAATGCGTCACGGCTATACCGCTTGCCATCATGCCGCTTGAAAGCGTCGCTCTGCCTATCCAATACCAGGTTCATACGCCGGCATTCAACAAGAGCGTCTTCCATGTTCGACATTTTTATGTAGTTGAGTGCCTGATAAAAATGCAGCATCACATTCTCAAAATACTCAAGCTCATAAGGGCGAACCGTAGGGTTGGAAATCATCGTAAGTGCCTCATACGCATAGTTTTTTGAGAAGTCTTCCGCATACTTGTCCGCCGTATCAAAGTTCGCTATGCTGTTTTTGACGTCGTCCAGCCAAAAAGAAGAGGTCGCGTAATTCAGGTTATACAACACCTTCGACTTTTTCTCTCTTAGTTTCTTCTGCGAATTGAGGTATTCCCGGGCGTCTTCGTATTTGCCATTTTCGAACTTTTCATTGAAGGTCAGAGTCTTAGCATAATAACTCTGGCAACTTGGAATTGCAAGGCAAATGGCAGCAATGCAAATAGTTACGAGCGTTTTTTTCATAGACGAAAAGACGTGCTTCGAGGCGCTATAAGGGCCATGGCTTTAAGTGAAAAGGCGGACGGAATCTTGCCGAAACCGCCCGCCATTGTTCTTTCGGCTGTATTGAGCCTTTAGCTATTTAACAATGTATTTCTTCAACTTCTTGTCGCCAATCCAGACAACCTCATTGCTCTCCAAATCAGAGAGTTCCAAGGAGGTCTGATAATAAACGACCTTCTCTTTCTTGTACTGGTCTACAATGGAGGAGATGTCGCCTTGAAGCATATAGTCGGCCCCGAGCTCACGTCCCCATTTCTTCGCGGTCTCGCTTGAAGCGAAGTCTTGCTGAGCGGCGCGTTCCTTGCGCAACTCCTCGCGCTTCTCGCCTGCTTGGACAAGGCGAACTCGGCCGGACTTGATAAAGGCTTTCTCTACGTCCTTGATGAAAGTGTTGGCGTCGATATGCTCAGTCGTGTTGTTGTATACAAGACCGACAATTACGACCGGCTTCTTGCCCTGATGCGCCCGCTGATGATTCGCAATCCACTCTCCGTCAAGCACTTGGTTCACCATCTCTTCGGCCACGAGGCGGCTGTCGGTGTCGTTCCACCGTCCGCTGAGGTCTATCTGCTCATCGACGTCTACACGCTCAACACGGTGACGGCAGCTGCTGAATGCCACGCCAAGTGTCATGCACAAGGCCATTACTGTAAGTGTCTTTTTCATATTATTTTGATTTCATTTTTTAGTCTCGAATACCATCTGAAGACAACTCCTCACTTTTTCGCTAATGCGGTCGTCGCCAGATTTTGACTCAATGACAAAGTTTAGCAGTCCGTTTGCATCAAGAACCGTGCCAGCACGGCCCACACGAAGGCTTGCCACTGCATATTTAGCCACATAGTTGAGCCGCTCGCAATCAAATCCATTCGCCACAATCATAAGGTCGTAGCCCTTAGACAAGACGCTCGCCAAGCGTTGGCTCTTCATCTTAAAGAAGAAGGACAAATCCTTGGGCGAGAAATATTCCTCGTACTTGTCGCTTATTGGCAATTGTTTCGTCTCTTCGCCATAGCCCAAGATGAAAACCTCTGCATTCGGACACATTTGACGAGCTTCTCTCTTAACCGCCTGTACCTCTTTCTTCCCGGCTTCTGTGGATATGTCTCCAAGAATGAGGATGCTTTTCTTTTCAGAAATGGGGCCTTTGAAAGATTGCGGGACTTCTACGCCCTTTAGGTTGTTGAGCCAGTCGCCAACCTTCTGCCTTAGCCTCAAAACAAAACCGCTCATTCCGTTTCTATCATTTTAAGTAAATCGTCATAACCTATTATGCTGACGCCGAGCTTCTGAGCCTTTTCAAGTTTTGCAGGGCCCATATTTGCGCCGGCGACAACATAGTCGGTCTTGCCCGAAATCGAGTTAACCACTTTCCCTCCGTGCGAAGCGAGCAGGGCTTTAAGGTCGTCGCGGCTGATGGCGTCGAACACGCCACTCACGACAAACTGCTTTCCGCTGAGGCTGTCGGATGCGAGCACTTGCTCTTTCATGCTCATTTGCAAACCAGCATCCCGAAGTCGGTTTATGAGCTGAATGTTCTCCTCCTTATCGAAAAATGTCCTGACGCTTTGGGCTATGACCTCGCCAATATCTTGAGCCGCCTTAAGCTGCTCGACGGGTGCGGCAATAAGGTTATCAATATTCTTGAACGCAGACGCCAATCTTTTGGCGACGGTCGCTCCCACGTAACGAATACCGATTGCAAAAAGAACTCGCTCAAAGGGTTGCTTTTTCGACTCGGCAATAGCTTCAATAGCCTTATTGGCCGACTTCAGCTGAAAGCCAGGCAAAGAGAGCAACTCCTCAGCCGTAAGCGTATAGAAATCAGCAATATCCTTAAGCAACCCATGGCGAAAAAGAAGCTCAATCTTCTCGTCGCCCAGCTGCTCGATGTCCATTGCCCCACGCTCCACAAAGTGCGTTAACCGCCCTACAATCTGCGGGGCGCAACCATTATAGTTTGGGCAATAGTAAGCAGCTTCGCCCTCAATCCTCACGAGCGTCGCGCCACAAACAGGGCAAACGGACGGGAACTCGACAGGCCGTGCGCCATCAATGCGCTTTTCCACATCGACACCAACAATCTTCGGGATAATCTCGCCGCCTTTTTCAATGACGACAGTGTCGTCAACGTGCAAGTCTAAATCCCTGATTATGCCGAGGTTATGAAGCGAGGCCCTCTTGACAACAGTGCCCGCCAATTGAACCGGTTCCATGTTCGCAACGGGCGTCACGACCCCCGTACGCCCAACTTGAAACGTCACTTCCAACAGACGGCTGTGGGCCTGCTCGGCCTTGAACTTGTAGGCCACGGCCCAACGAGGGCTTTTAGCCGTAAGACCAAGCTCCTCACGTACCGCCAAGTCGTTGACTTTCAAGACTATTCCGTCAATATCGTAGGGCAAGTCGTGACGTTTTACGTCCCACTCGTCAATGAATGCGTAAATCTCTTCGAGCGAATGGCAAATCTTATAATTGGGCGATATGACGAAGCCCCACTCCTTTGCCGCCTCAAGGCTCTCATAATGTGTCTGAAAATCTCGCTCATCGGTCAAGACGTAATACAGCATGCACATCAGTGGGCGCTCGGCCGCAAGACTGCTGTTTTGCAATTTCAAAGAGCCAGCCGCAGCGTTTCGCGGGTTTGCGAAAGCCGGCTCGCCAATGTCGGCGCGTTGCTTGTTAAGTTCCTCAAAACCAGCTATTGGCATGAGAATCTCGCCACGCATTTCAAGCGTTTGGGGATAGTCGCCTTTCAATCGGAGTGGCACGGTCGGAATGGTACGCACGTTTCTCGTGACGTCGTCGCCAACAACACCGTCGCCGCGCGTCGCCGCACGTACCAATTGCCCGTCTTCGTATATGAGGCTAATTGACGTCCCGTCGAACTTCAATTCGCACGAGATGTCGAGGCTTCGCCCTGCATCCGAACAGACGCGGTTGTAGAAATCCGCAACCTCTTGACGGCTATATGTATTGCCGAGCGATAGCATAGGGCGATTGTGGCGGACTTGCGAGAAGGAGGCGTTCACATCGCTGCCAACACGCTGCGTCGGGCTATTGACGTCCGCCATTTCGGGATGGGCTGCCTCAAGAGCCTGGAGCTCGTGCATCAACTGGTCAAACTCCATGTCGGAGATGACCGGCGAGTTCAACACATAGTACTTATGGTTTTGCTCGTGAAGAAATTCACGGAGATAGATAATCCGCTCTTTCTCTGAGACTTGCGTAGACTCCATGGCTTCTTTATTTGTGCTGTTGCCAAAACTCCCACGACTCATCGGCCTGGAGGTGAAGCATTTCGAGACCGTTCTTGACCTTAGCCCCTTGCATGGCCGCTTTCTTCAAGAATAACGTCTCTTCGGGGTTGTAGACGAGGTCAAAACAGACGTGGTTTGGTGTCAGGAATTGGTACGGGATATTCGGACACTCGTCAACCTTCGGGTACATCCCAAGAGGCGTGGCATTCACAATGACAGTAAACTCCGCCATCAGCGGCTCGTTGAGGTCCTCATAGCAAAGCTGCCCCTCTTGTGGATGCCGACTTACAAACTTCACTTCGAGACCGAGCTTCTTCTCCAATCCGTAGACAACAGCCTTCGATGCACCACCCGTACCGAGGATAAGTGCCTTTCGGTCAGAAGGTTTCAAGAGCGGCTTTATGGAATTGGTGAATCCGTTGACGTCGCTGTTATGCCCCATCAAGATTGTTTTTCCCAATTCGTCACGATGCACAGCCACGACATTGACGGCCCCAATTGCCCGGGCTTCATCATCCAACGTGTCGAGAAAAGCTATGACATCCCTTTTGTACGGGATTGTGACATTGAGTCCGCATACGTTTTCCTGCTCACGGACAACGTTGAGAATCTCCTCCGCACTGTCCAATTGGTAAGGGTCATATCGGGCGTCAATGTTTTCGCGCGTAAACTTCTCCGTGAAATACTTTTGCGAGAACGAGTGGCCGAGAGGCTTGCCTATCAGTCCGTATCTTTCCATTTATTGAAGTCTTATGTTGAATTCTTTAAGAATAGGCACAACTTCCTTTTGCTCAAACAGTTTCGAGAGCATTGGCTCTATCGATGCCTCACAAATTACGCCTGGCGTCTCTCCGGCCACCATGCGGAGCTTGGTCGTCGCCGCTCGCTTCTTGCCATACACGAAAAAGTCGATGTACGCCTCGACAAGTCGCAATGCCGTGGGCGAGTTGTACTTCTGCTTCATCTCGGCAATGTAGTCGCTGACGGAGCGGGCAGCCCCGACGTTCATATTCATGAGCTTCATGCGTATGACCTCAAACCACGCCAAGACATCGTTTGGCGACTTGCTCAACCCAAACTCAAGCATCCGGATACAGCCCGAGACGTCGCCCAAGTTGAGGTGGGCTTGCGCATTAGAGTAGTAATATTCAGGGCATTCGCCATATATCGAGATGGCCATTTCAAAAGCCTGCCGCCCTGCGTTATTCTCACCCTTTTCAACAAGGCACCGCCCTAAACGGAACCACGCATTGTCCGAGTCGGGCTGATAAACGTTCACTGTAAGGCACAAAAAGCGTTTGGCCATCTCATAGTTCCCCAACGCTTGCCAGCACTCGCCAATGTGCATAAAGACAACGCTGTCGACATCGTCTAACGTCTTTTCCACCGAATACAATGCCACTAATGACACATACTCCGTGTAGCTCTCAATGGCCTCATAATAGCGTTCGAGGGCTTTAAGCGTATTGCCTTTATTGAAGTAAGGGCTTTGGTTATACGGGTTTGCGTCGGACGAGGATATGTAGGCTTCAAGGGACTCCGCAAGTCGGTCTTTCTTGCCGTACTCAATTCCCAGATTATTCCACGCATTGGCGCAGAAAGGGTCAAGTTTCACGACCTCCTCATAAGCGCGGATGGCCTCATCGTCACGATTTGACTTGTCGAGCGCGTAGGCGTATTCAAAAGCGAGCTGAGCGTCAGAGAATATGTCGTTAGGCGTCAGGCGGGCATAAAATGTCAACGCCTCTTCGTAATACTCACATCGGCACAAATCGGCCGCTGCGTCCATTATGAAGAGGTTAACCTCGTCGTCCGTGGCCAAGGAGAACGACTTTTCGAAGCCTTTCATGGCATCCGGAAGGTCGCCGTCGCGCAACGCTAAAACCGCAAGGTCAAAGTGGAAAGATGGGCTGTCTTGTGCCGTCTCGGAGAGGTAGTTCAACAGGTGCTTCGCCTGCTCACGCTCGTCATTGTCAATGTGTTGCGTCACACGGACAAGGAGCAGCTTAACGTTGTCGGGCTGCCTTTGCAAGCCCCAGTTAAGCAGTGCGTCGGCATCGCTTCGTCTACCTTCGTTCACGAGAAAAAAGTAGGAATCTTTGATGTCGTCGGGATCGACGTAACCCGCAATTCCTGAGTTTATCCGTGATAACAAATTATCAACGAACTCGCCGTCAATTTCTTCCTCGTCGTTAGAGAACATTATTCTTTTGGTCTTATGATACAATAATACGAAGAATTTGCGGGTTTCCAACCCCAATTCTCGCAAATAAAGAACTTTTGCCCGGCTTCATCGCACAAAACCACGCCCCACGCCGCCGATATTGACGAGCCGCTCGGTTGCCTAACGTTCGCCAGGTCTTTTCTCATAATTCACCATGAAGAGTTTTTCTCGCGCACGGGTGACGGCCGTATATAGCCATTGCGCAAACTGCCGTTGCGGGAGGGTCTCGTCAACATAGCCCACATCGACAAAAGCAGCGGACCACTGCCCGCCCTGCGCTTTATGACAAGTCATGGCATACGCAAATCTCACTTGTAATGCATTAATCCACGGGTCTTTACGTATATCTTGGGCCTTCTTGGCCTTGTTGGTGTATTCGGCATAGTCCTCGTCGGCAAGTCGCTCAATCTTTGCGTTAATCTGCTCCGTCGAGACCTCCACTTTAAGCCGTGAGACCTCGTCGGGCACAGCCACGTCGGCCGTCAGGAAATCGAGCAATATTTTACAGTCAATGTCTACATCGTCGCGGTCAATAAGCCGTATCGATACGTCGGCAAAGTGCAGACCGCACATCTCCGAATAGCCGTATATGCTGACGACCTCGGCAATGTCGCCATTCGCTATGAAGTCGACACCCGCCTTTTCTGACCATAAGTAGTTGTTTTTCGTGACGATAAGCATATCGCCCTTGACAAGTTTCTCCTCATAATACAGCACTTGCGACCGCATGGCAATATTATAAAGCGTCGCACGCCGATTGCTCCGCGTAATTATCACGGTCTCACGCATCCCATATCGGCTCAGGCAATCGCCAATTTTCTCAAGAAGCTCGGCTCCTGTAACGTGTTCAACGTCCGCCCCTTCTTGCCCCTCAATTTTTGGGCGTCCTTCCAATTCGTCCTCACTCTCAACAACTTGCCTCAAGCTCATTGAGTTCTTGAGTATCAGGCTGTCTTGCGCCTGCCTTACCACGTCCGACAGCCATACCTGGCCCACCGTCAGGCCAAGTCCTTTAAGATAAGCAACGTCAAGCGCGGGCGACTTCTCCAATCCTACGGGAGGCAGCTGGTCGGGGTCGCCAATAAAAACGAGCCTATTCCCCGTCTGCGAAAACACGTATTCAATAAGGTCGCTCAGCAATCGCCCCTTTCCCCAAATTGGTCTGGAAGGGCCGCTTAATAATAAGTCGTCGCCAACCATTGAGGCCTCATCAACAATAAACACGCCGTTCCGTATCTTATTGAACGACAAGCCGAACGGTGACGACATATCGGATGTTTCCTGGCGATATATGGCCTTATGAATTGTCGAGGCGGACCGCCCTGTGTAATTGGCCAAGACTTTCGCCGCACGCCCTGTCGGAGCGAGCAGTGCCATGGGGATGCCCATGGCGGAGAGGGCGTTGCAAAACGAACGCATCAGTGTCGTTTTTCCCGTTCCCGCATATCCGTTTATTACCAATGTCGGCGACGTCTTCTCCGACATTATCATCCTCGCAAGTGCGTGAATGGCAAATCGTTGAGAACGAGTTGGCTCGAACTCCATTTGCGACAAAACGGCTTTCTCTATGTCTTCAGAAGAAATACTGCTCATCGTTATTTTGGGGACATATCTGTACGACCTCGCACATCTTTAGGCAATCTTGAACGAAAATAAACGAAAAAAATGCGCTAAGAACCGTAACGCGTGTAATTTTTTGTAAATTTGTCTCGGCATAAAGTATTGCCCATACGGCTGTACCTTTTGCTCACAGCAGAGTAACAAATAATAACTGTAAAACATAAAATGAAAAGAGCCATCCAAATCGTTCTCCTTTTGGTCATTATTGGCCTGGGATATGCGGTATACAGGAGCATCAATGAGCCTATCGAGTACGAGGAGCAATTCCAAAAACGCAGCAAGGCTGTCGTTAATCGCCTGAAACTCATTAGGGATGCGCAAGTAGCCTACAAGACCATCAACGACAAGTACACAGGCAGCTTCGACACACTCATCGACTTTGTTAAAAATGGCAAGCTCAAAATGCTCCGCATGGAAGGCAGCCTTAGCGATAGCCTCCTCGCTGCCGGCATGACTGAGCGCGAAGCCATCAAGCTCGGCATCATTAAGCGCGACACAGTCTACATCCCCGTTAAGGATTCAATCTGCAAGAATTTCAACCCCGATTCTCTCCGTCGTGTTCCTTTTGTTGACGCTGAGTTTGAGATGGGCGCAACAACTCTTACCTCCAGCTCTAACCTCCAGATTCCTGTCTTCGAGGCAAGGGTAGCTAACAAGGTTTACCTCAAGGGTCTTGATGACCAACAACGAATCAACAAAGACAACCTCGCAAAGCAACTTGGTCGTTACCCAGGTCTGAAGGTCGGTTCTCTTGAAGAGGCTAACAACAATGCCGGCAACTGGGAGTAGTCGTCTAACGATGGACGAGACTTCGGTAGTCGCGCCTCGTTTTGATTGGCGAATGACCGAATCTTACAATATGTCCATCCAGCTAAAACTGGATGGACTTTCTTTTTGTATCCTGGATCCGGTGACAAATGTGTACATGGCCCTGACCGAGGTAAACCTCAAAGAACCAGACCCAAACTTCGCCAAACAAGAAGAGTATATACTTAACAGTCAAGTCCTTGCCAAAAAATTCAGGAAGGTATTCGTTTGCATCGACAGCCCGGCCTACACCATGCTCCCCACGTCGCTATATGACGATACGCGCATAGGCTCAATACTTGCCCTGAACGGAATTAAACTGCGCAACGACGACAAGGTGTTGCGGAACAACATCGAGATGGCCAATTCTACCACAGCCTTCACGATTCCAAATTTCCTCTACTTCTTCCTCCGCACGCAGTTCCCAAACGCTGACATCTTTCACGGCACGACACCTATCGTGTCGTCAATGCTCATGAAACGACAGGGCGACAGGACTAACCGCAAAAGCGTAACCCTCTTGATGGCCAATGACAACATGACCATTGTTGCCACCGAGAATAACGAGCTAAAACTTTGTAACACATTCTATTGCCGAGAGGTGCCCGACTACACGTATATGTTCCTCTACGTAATGGAGCAACTCAAATTCAACGTGTCGGAGGTGCCAGTGAGCGTGTCGGGCAACATATACGAGTCCGACAAACGGCTTATCATGATGCGACGCTTCGTGCCGAAATTAGAGATGGCCGCACTCCCGTCGTTCTTCGACTACGCCGTGCAAGTGGCCGATAGGCAACACAGGTTTAACACACTTTTTCTCCTGCCTTTATGCGCATAGTTAGTGGAGAGCTGAGGGGGCGACGTTTCGACCCGCCCGAAAGTTTTGAGGCAAGGCCAACAACGGACTTTGCCAAGGAGAACATCTTCAACGTCTTGTGCAACATCATTGACTTTGAGGATGTTAAAGTATTGGATTTATTCTCTGGGTCCGGCTCAATTTCATACGAGTTCGCGTCGAGGGGCTGTAAGGACATCACGTGTGTCGAGAAGAACAGACTCCATCACCGTTTCATTGTCAAAACGGCTGAACACTTCGGCATCTCCGACGTCATGAGGATTCTTAATGGCGACGCCCTCAAATTCATTGCCAGCACAAACGAGAAGTACGACATTGTTTTTGCCGACCCTCCATACGCAATGAAAGAGGTCGACGAGTTGCCCGACCTCGTTATGAGCCGCGGAATTGTCCGAGAGGGTGGGGTGTTTATCTTGGAGCACTCCGTTGCCGGACGCTTCAATAAATATGAAAAATTCTGGCAGACAAGGGCTTACGGCAAAGTCAACTTCACCTTTTTTAAAGCATAGCCATGCTTGGTAATAGCTGTTTCTCAATAAATTGTCGGGGGAGGCTCGTGACAACAGAACGCCCCCTCGTGATGGGTATCCTAAACGTCACACCCGATTCTTTCTATGACGGGGGACGGTATTTCGACGAGAAGGACCTCATTAAGCGTCGCGCTGACCAAATTATCAGTGAAGGTGCCGACATTATTGACCTCGGTGCCTATTCGACGCGTCCGGGGGCTGACTATGTCTCGCCCGAAGAAGAGTGGCGGCGAATTAGCAACGCCCTGGAAATCATTCGCCACGATTATCCCGATGCCATTATCTCCATCGACACTTTCCGCGGCAGCGTGGCGCGACGAAGCGTCACCGAATACGGGGCGGACATAATCAACGACATCTCGGCTTATCAGATGGACGACGATATGTTCCAAGCCGTTGTAGATCTTAACGTTCCGTACGTCTTGACCCATATCCAGGGCAATCCGCAGACAATGCAGCTCGACCCCAAATACAAGTCGAGAGTGACAGACGACGTCGTCAAAGAGCTGAGCCAAAAAGTGAACGAGCTCACGGCGCACGGGGTCTCAGACATCATTGTCGACCCGGGATTTGGCTTCGGCAAGACCGTAGACGACAACTATCAGATGATGCAGGACTTGGCGCAATTCAAGACGCTCGGACACCCTATCTTGGTCGGAATCTCGCGTAAATCAATGATTTACAAAGCGACGGGAGGAACTCCAGAGACAAGCCTTGCCGGCACTTGCGCCCTCAACGCCGTCGCATTGCTCAACGGTGCGGACATCCTGCGAGTTCACGATGTCCGCGAGTGTGTCGAAGTGGTGAAAGTCGTCTCCAAACTCCAGGAAAACAAACGATAAGAATACGGTGTTCTCGTTTCTTGACATACGCCTAATCGACATTGTAGACATCGTGCTGAGCGCGTACCTCATGTACTCAATTTACAGGTTGATTAAGGGCACGATGGCGGCAAGCATCGTCATGAGCATTTCTGCCTTCCTAATCTTTTGGGTATTGGTTAGGGCCTTAGGAATGAGCATGTTATCTGCCGTCATGGGCAGTTTTGTCAATATCGGCCTGCTTGCGCTTATCGTCATTTTCCAGCAAGAGATAAGGACATTCTTGATTATGCTCAGCACCCGCCATTCGCTTTTCAAGCGGTTGGGCCTCGACCCCTCGATGGAGAAGACGGATGCTGCGGAAAATGCTGTATTCTTAGACTCGATTGTCAAGGCGTGCGAGAGTATGTCTAAGACGCAAACTGGCGCGTTGATTGTCGTTGCCCGTAAGGTCGGCCTCAAAGACTATATCGAGACGGGTGACAAGCTGTCCGCCCACTTCTCCCAACAACTCATTGAGACGATTTTCTTCAAGAACACACCCTTGCACGACGGCGCAATGATTGTCGACAAGCATCACATTATTGCGGCGGGATGCATTTTGCCCGTCTCGAAAGACATGACCCTGCCCAAGACATTCGGACTTCGCCACCGCTCGGCAATGGGCGTGACAGAAGTGACGGACGCCGTATCAATTGTAGTATCTGAAGAGACGGGCGGTATCACGGTCTTTGAACATGGCAATCTTCAACACATAGAGGACTCCCAAGAATTATACAAATACCTTAAAACCATTTAGTTAGGATATTCAAAACGAGATGTCTACACTCACAAATGTAGCACTTTGCGGGAGCCAGACGCCATTAGGTAAGTCGTTGAAAGCATCGCTCGCGGCCAAAGGGATAAAGGTCATCTCCATCAAGGAGTCCGACCTGCGGATGCCGGCACCGAGCTTAGCCGAGAAGATTGATGGAACCGACGGAATAATCAACCTCCATGGCGAGCCTTACGTCGCCAAATGGAAGGGACGTTACGAATTTGACATCTACTGTAGCCGCCTCTTGGCGATTCGCTCCATAGGGACGGCCATCAGATACATGGTCACAAAGCCCCAGTTCTTCATTACGCTCTCCAACGCCATGATATACGACAAGTTCGAGGTACATGACGAATACTCAAACGTTTACGGCGACTCGTTCATGTCCGAGGTGGGGCAGATGGAAACGACTGAGGCCCTCAAAATCAAGAGATACACTGACCTTACCCGCCTCGTCATCATCAGGTCGGGCTACGTCATGAGCCGCACGTGGGGGGCATATCCCTTGCTGTCCGCATTCTCGCGGATTGGGCTTGGGGGCAGAGTTGACGACGGCTATCAATGCATCCCGATGGTTCAAGAAGACGATGCCATCCGCGCCATCAACTTCTTGGCCGAGAACGAGGCTGCCGAGGGCATCTACAATCTCACAATCCCCGAGATGGCGTCGATGAATGAACTGGTAAAAGCGTTCTCCACGGCCCTCGACAAGAGCCAACACCGCCTGCCTAAGATAATCTTGCAATTCATGGCGGGCCGTTCCGCAAAACTCCTTGAACAGAACTGTAAGGTCTTGCCCCGCCGGCTTGAAGATGCCGGGTTCGCGTTCAACTGCCCAAACGTCGACTCCATAATCCGGAGCTTACAAAAATGCAAGTAGATGGCTGATTTTTAACGGCATTCGTTATATTTGCATAAGCCCGTGCGCTTAGAACATTATTCACGAGCCGCAAGCTATTTTTGCTGTGGCTCTTTTTCTATCCCAATGTCATATAATATTGTTTATGGCGACGCAAACAATGTTGACCGCAGAGGAAAAAAAGGCTATATGCACTGCATATAAACGACTCCTACACATCACTCGCGACCTTCTCAATCCCGATGATATTCATAACATTAGGGATGTTTTCCGTTACGCAAGCGAAACGACAGACATCTGTCAATATAAAGCGACGCGGTTCACCAGCCTCCTCCATTCGGTACAAGTCTCTACAATTGTCGCCGACGAGATTGGTCTCGGGCGCTCGTCCATCATTGCCGCGTTTTTATACGACATCATCCAGAGCGCAAACATCCCCACGGATGTAATCAAGGAAAAATTTGGCGAGGGGACAGTCGCAATTTGCGAGGGCCTCGTGAAGGTCAGGCAGCTCTATGGAAAACAATCGGCTGTTGAAAACGACAACTTCCGAAAGCTCCTCTTCACGTTTGCTAAGGATGTCCGCGTCATCTTGATAATCCTTGCCGACCGTCTCAACATCATGCGCCACATGAAGGCCTACGATGTTGATTCTCAAAAGAGTATAAGCTCCGAAGTCGGATACCTCTATGCGCCTCTTGCCCACCGCATGGGCCTCTATGGCATAAAGTCTGAGATGGAGGACCTCTCGATGAAATACACCAATCGGGAGGTTTACGACACAATTGCCCGAAAGCTGAACGAGACCAAAAAGAGCCGCGAGGAGTATATCGAGGCTTTCATCTTCCCGCTTCGCAAAGCGTTGAATGACATGGGGCTTAAATTCGAGATGAAGGGTCGCACGAAGACCATTAGCTCCATATATAACAAGCTGAAAAAGAAGAATGTAGACATCGAGAGCATCTACGACCTCTTCGCAATCCGCATAATAATAGATTGCGACCTCAAGGACGAGAAAGCGGAGTGCTGGAGAGCCTATTCTGTCGTGACGGATATGTACAAGCCCAACCCCGCACGTCTAAAGGATTGGATTTCAGTGCCCAAGAGCAATGGCTACGAGAGTCTGCACATCACTGTTTTCGGTCCTGGCCGACGCTGGGTAGAAGTCCAGATTCGCACAAAACGAATGGACGAAGTTGCCGAGAAAGGCTTCGCCGCCCACTGGAAATATAAGGGCATCAAGACCGAGGAGAACATGGAGCTATGGCTCGCCAACATCCGCGAGGTCCTTGAGAATCCAGAGCTCAACGGCGTCGACTTCATCGAAGATTTCAAACTCAACCTCTACGATAAGGAGGTCTTCGCCTTTACGCCCAAGGGCGACCTGCGTCGCCTTGCCAAGGGGGCCACCATTCTCGACTTCGCCTTCGACATCCACACTAACGTAGGCCGCCACTGCACGGGAGCCATTGTCAACGACAAGAACGTCTCCCTGCGTTACGTCTTGCAAAACGGAGACACTGTCGAGATTCTCACCTCGCCACACCAGGAGCCAAAGCAAGACTGGATGAATTACGTCAGCACGTCGAGGGCAAAGACAAAACTTCGCCAAGCCCTACGCGAGCAGACGTTTCGCCAAGCTGAAATAGGCAAGGAGCTGCTCGACCGAAGGCTTAAAAACTGGAAACTCACCCTCGACGATGCGACGCAGCGGCTCCTGATGAAGGAGTACGGCTACAAGGACATCAACGTCTTCTTCTCGGCCGTTGGCGAAGAGAAAATCACGGCCACGGAAATCAAGGAGTTCATCGACAGGCAAAACAAGGAACGAGAGTCCCCCAATGCCGCCAAGACGACATCTGTCGAGAACTTCAAGCCCGTTGCCGAAAACGACAAGGCGAAAGAGAAGCAAGGAAGCGTCCTCATCCTCGATAAGGGCCTGACGGACATCGACTTCTCGCTCGCGCATTGCTGTAACCCAATATACGGTGACCCTGTTTTCGCCTTCGTATCCGCTACGGGCGGCGTCAAGATACACCGCATTGGCTGCCACAACGAACCTGAGATGCGCCGCAAGTTCGGCTACCGAATCATCGACGCGAAATGGAGTGGCGAAGACGGCGTCGCCATGCCCGTAATGCTCCACGTCAGTGGAAACGACGACATCGGAATCATGTCCAACATCTCGCAACTCTTTAGCACTGAGAAAGATGCTAAGCTGAGAAATATCAATGTCGACAGCACTGAGGGCGGATTTGACGGCACAATCACAATCCTTGTCAACAACGCAAGCATCCTCGACGCCATTGTCAAAAAGATTCGCGGCGTAAAGGGTGTGCACAAGGTCGAAAGGTTGGAAACCAAATAACTATGGCACACCACGACGCAGAAGAAAAACTGTCAGAACTCCTGAAAGCAAAGCATCTGACAATATCGTCCGCAGAGAGCTGCACGGGTGGCATGATTGCCCACACGCTGACGCTCAGAAGCGGAAGCTCGGAGTACTTCAAAGGTGCCGTCGTCAGCTATTGCAATGAGGTGAAAATGAACGTCCTCGGCGTGAATAAGGCGACGATTGACCGCTATACTGTCGTAAGTCGAGAAGTTGCGGAAGAGATGGCCACGGGCGTGAAATCGTTAATGGCGACGGATGTCAGCGTCTCGACTACGGGAATAGCTGGCCCAAGTGGCGCAATGGAGGGTAAGCCGGTCGGTACGGTTTGCATTTGCGCGGCGAGCAAAGAGCGGTGCGTCTCACGATGTATCTTGTTCAGTGGAGACCGTGCCTCGGTGATTGCCCAAGCCTCAGAAATGGCCATGCTCATGGCTTGTGAAGTCATCGAGACGGCGTAAGCATTTCGTGAAAACGTTATCATAACCCCGAAGCCCTGAGTTGCGCAACTCGGGGCTTTTTTTGTCGGCATCCATCGGCTTTTACCTTTCATACCCCCAAAAATAACAGCGGCGGCCCGACATCACGTCGAGCCGCCGCCCACTTGAAAGGAAATGTAGGAACACTACACTAACCAAAGAGATCTTTATGTGTCACGATATTTAATTAAGAACCAATGCCTTAATTGCTGTAGCAAGACTCGCCATGCTCGTAGATGTCGAGACCTTCCTCCTCAATGCGGGCAGGTACTCTGATACCGAATGCGAGGTCGATGCTCTTGAAGATTACGAAGCCCATGCCAGCAGCCCAGCAGCCTATTACTACCACGCCGAGCACCTCTGCTCCGAGGAATCCCCAGCCGTGACCGTAGAACAGACCCTCAGACGTGGAGAGGCAACCGGTAAGAATGGTGCCAAGTGAGCCGCAAACGCCGTGGACAGAGCTTGCGCCAACGGGGTCGTCAATGTGGAGCTTACGGTCGATGAACTCAACCGCGAAGACCATAACCGCACCGCAAACAATGCCTATGATTGCCGCACCGGCAGCAGAGACTACGTCACATCCAGCAGTGATGCCTACAAGGCCGGCAAGGACACCGTTGAGCGTAAGGGAGAGAGAAGGTTTGCCATACTTAATCCAGCTGACAATGATGGAGGTGAAACCACCTGCGCAAGCCGCAAGGTTTGTCGTGAGGAAGACGTGGGAGATGGCCTCTTGATCTGCAGCAGAAGATGCTGCGAGCTGAGAACCTGGGTTGAAGCCGAACCAGCCGAACCAAAGGATGAAGACGCCCAAGGCGGCAATTGCGAGGTTGTGACCAGGGATGGCCTTCGAGGAGCCGTCCTTGTGATACTTACCAATACGAGGGCCCATGATTGCCGCACCGACAAATGCAATCCAACCACCAACAGAGTGTACGATTGTGGAACCAGCGAAATCGTGGAAAGTAGCCCCGAATGTAGACATCATGAATGAGTCGTCGGCACCGTTGCAAAGCCATCCGCCGCCCCATGTCCAGTGACCAGAAACAGGGTAGATGACTACGGAGATGAACACCGTGTAAATCAAGTACATAGAGAACTTAGTGCGTTCTGCCATAGCACCCGATACAATTGTGGCCGCAGTGGCGCAGAAGACGGTCTGGAAAATCAGGAAGCCCTCACGTGGCAATCCGCTCGGATCAAAGAAAGAGCAGTCGAAGAAGTGAGGCATTCCCACAAATCCTCCATCGCCAAACATCAGACCGAAGCCAATGAACCAGAAGAGGAGCGAGCCAAGGGTGAAGTCCACAAAGTTCTTCATGAGGATGTTAGTCGTGTTCTTCACACGCGTAAATCCAGCCTCGACCATTGCAAAGCCGGGCTGCATGAAGAAGACAAGCATTGCGGCGAGGAGCATCCAGACAGTGTTGATGCCGCGTCCCCAATCAGCTGATGGGTCAGCTGCTGCGGCCTCTTCGGCGGCAGGGGCGGCAGCCTCTACGGCCTCAGCGACTGCCTCAGCAACGGGTTCGGCAACGACTGCGGAGTCTGCTGCCTCTTGCGCTGTCATTGTCGACGCGCAGAATATTGCCGCACATCCCGCAAGTACGGCACCTATTAAGTATTTTGTATACAGCGTTTTCATGATAGGAAAGGTTAGGTTGTATGTGATTGTCTATTTGCTGCCAGAAGTGTAGAGGGTCTCTTCGCCACGCTTGCCTGTGCGAATCGAGATGGCATCTTCGACGGGTATCACCCAGATGCGGCCGTCGCCAATCTCGCCGGTCTGTGCGGCGGATACCACAGCGTTCACAGTCTTCTCGACATTGCAGTCGCGAACGACGATAGAGAGAAGGATGCGCTCAATGCAGCTCGTGTCGTAGACCACGCCGCGGTATATGCGCCCCTGACGTGCTTTTCCGATACCTCGTACGTCGTAGTACGAGAACCACTCGATGTCGGCGGCCAACAATGCGTCGCGCACCTCGTCGAACTTGGTCTTCCTGATGATAGCTTCAATCTTTTTCATGACTATCGTTATTTAAAAGTTGGTTTGACGTTTTTGATGATTTGGTACTCAAAATTGCGATTACGCTTTCATTTTCATCTGTTTCACGATGCAAATATAATAATTCAACACCAACGGACAACAAAACGCTATCAATTTGGCACAACATTACGCAATTTGCGTAACACTTTAAAAGTTATTAAGACCCCGTTAAGAATAGGGTAGGGGAAAGAAAAAGGGGTGAGCTTTACGCTTCACCCCCCTGTTTTAATGGCACCAGGCTCTTTTAATCGGTCTTTTTGTTCACCTCACGAAGTTTGGCAAGTTTCAACCAGCTATACCAAGCCCCCATGGACGCCCACACAAAGCCAGCATATCCGTCAAGAATTGCCAATTTGACGATATATATAGTCAAGAAACGCAAGGGCGAACGCATGAACACCGCAAGAGCCGACACCCGTCGCTTAGCGGCATGAGAATCGGCATATAGGGTAGTATAGTAGTCAATCTTTTGCAAATGGTGCTGTAAATCACGGTACGGCAGGTGCATCAATTTGCCGCGCAACGTAGAAACTGGCAGTTTTGTCTGAAACTTCTCGTGCACTGCGGCGTCGGAAAAGCTGCCACAAGTGCGATCAAATAGCCGCAAATGCCGCTCAGAACGCATTCCGCAGAAGTGGAGTTCACGCCCTTGATAAATAGTCCTACGGCGCAACATATAACCGCCGCCTTGCATTCCCTGCTCCTTAAGTTTCGCAATCTCCGCTTGAAGGCCCGGCGTCAGATATTCATCCGCATCGATGGAGAGGACCCATGAATGCTCAGCCTGTTCAATTGCAAATTGCTTTTGTTTGCCGTAATCGACAAATGTATGCTCAATGAATCGCACACCCTCGCGAGCCATGCAGATTTCACGGGTGCGGTCTGTCGAAAAGGAGTCTACAACAACAATATCATCCGCCACGGGGCTTAGAGAGTCAAGACATCGACCAATGTTTAACTCTTCGTTTCGCGTTATGATTACAGCCGACAGTTTCGTCATAATCCCTCCTCCGTTCATTTGCCGAGCGTTCTACCTGGCGTCTCCAAGTAGTCCAGCACAAGTCGCATATTCGTGTCGAAGTTAAAGAGCCTATGTGCGCGTTCATAGCCAGCCATTCCCATTTTGCGGCGCAATTCAGCATCGTCCGCAAGGGTTCTGACGGCTTGCGCAAACGCCTCAATGTCTCCAAATGGCACAAGGAGGCCTGTGTTTCCGTTGTCCACAACCTCGCCCACACTGGAAGTATCGAAGCCCACAATGGGCTTGCCTGCCCGCATGGCCTCCGCCAACACGTAGCCGAAGCCTTCCCATTCCGAGGTCAGGACGAAAATGTCTATGCCCTGCAAATAGTTATGCGGATTGTCAACGAAGCCCGTCAGCTCAACCATATCTTGCAAGCCGCGCTGGTCAATCATGTCGCGAATCTTGCCGTGCAATTCGCCGTCGCCGCCTATCAAAACCCGACACTCAAAGCCCGTCTCCCTAAGTTTTCCGGCTATTTCGACAAGCAAATCATGCCTCTTTTGCTGAGCCATGCGCCCAATCGTGCCAATGGTGAATTTTGATGACGGACGAGAATTTGTATTATCAAAACCCTCAAAATCAATGCCGTTGTATATCACGCGAATCATCTCCTCAGGGAAGAGGCGTGGATTGTTGCGCAAGATGGAGCGTTTTGTGGCCTCGCTATTCGCGATAACGTGCGTAAGGCAATGCCTGAACAAGATGCGATTGATGAGCGTGTTGCGTATGGCAATGTCACTGCCTCTGCGGTATACAATATGCCTCACTCCCGCCAGCCGAGCCATGGGCGACACGGTCTTGAGGTCCTTCGAGAAGTTCAGAATCACAACATCAAACTTTTCAGCTCGCAAGAAACGGTATATGGACAAGAGCTTGAATATGTTCATGAAACTGAGGTTGCTTATCTCGAAACCTCGTGTGCGCAATCCTGCTGCTTTTGCCCGTTGCAACAACGGGCTGCGGCTGTCCGAGGCAACCACAACTTCGTGACCCATCTGGTTAAAGCTGATGGCATGGCTTAAATGCCAGTTCTCACCACCTCCCCAAACGCGTGCGCAGTTGAAAAAGCATATTTTCATTGTCTGTTATATAAATCGAATCTATGAGACTTCAGGGCTTAAAGGGTCGCAAGTCGGCTCATCAATGCGCCGCAAGGACGTCCGCATACACTTCCAACAATTTCTCTGTCAATTTGTCTTGACGGAAATTCATGGCATAATCCCGCCCCATATCTATCATTGTCTTGCGCAATTCGCTATCTGTCAACACCTTGTCAATCGATGCGGCAAGTCCTTCGTCATCGTCAGGGTTCACGTATATTGAGCCAGGTCCGCCAGCCTCTTCAAGGCACGAGCCTGTGCATCCAATTGCGGGAATACCACTCACAATTGCCTCAAGAAGCGGAATCCCAAACCCTTCAAAACGGGAAGGGTAGACCATGGCATCCGCCATTTGATACACAGCAGGGAAAAGTTTAAAGGAGACGCCACTACATATCCTGAGCCTGTCTGACAACCCATTAGCAGCGCAAAAATGCTCAACCTCGCCAGCATAAGCCGTCCGTTTGCCTATCGCGACAACGCAAACATCCTTAGGCAAACGCGTCAATGCCTTGGCCAGAAGCATTAGGTTCTTGCGCCGCTCGACGGTACCAACGTATAGGATATATCGCTGCGGCAGGTTCAACGTGTTCCTTGCCGCGCTCTTCTCCTCTTCCGTCGCTTCGTGCCAAAAGCTCTCATCGCAGCCTTGATATGTTACTACAACTTTTTGCGGATCGACACCATAGAGTTTCACGACGTCGCGCTTCGTGCATTCGCTGACCGCAATTATCTTGTCCGCGTTTTCGCACGCCGTACGGAATTTATAGTCGTAAATCAGCCTATCTATGCGTCCGTAGTTTTCGGGGCAATGCCTGAAAATCAAGTCATGAATTGTGACTATGCTGCGCACGTCCTTGGCTTTGCGAATGTTAACAGGAAGTTCACCGCTCAGCCCATGGAATAGGGTTACGCCGTCTTTTGCAAAAGAATCCGTCATGCCGTGCACTCGCCACAGCGAGCGAAGTGCGCGATGCCACGTCGTTTGCGGAAAACGCATTTCAACCTTTGGCATCTTGTCAAGACCGCCTATGCACTCCATCCGTTTCTCGTTCGGTGCGTAGACCAGCAGTCTCCCGATGTCAGAAAACTTGCTCAACCCGCTTATCACAAACCGGCTGTAATTGCCAAGTCCTGTGCGATTTTGGGCTGCCCGTTTTCCGTCAAACCCAACCGTTATGCTGTCGAAGGACATTTTCCTTATTTGTTTTGATTGGGTGTTCTTTCCGCGGCTTTGCTCTCGTATGCCTTCATCAGCATATAGAACCTATAATTTGCCTGATGGGCCGCCAGGAAATATCCAGCTTTGCCCAACAGAAAGCCTCCTTTCAAGAAGTATAACTTGAAAAAGTAGAACGTTGGCCAAAACAGTATTTTCAACACCGATGCCCTAATCCCCTTGCGCCTTACGCACTCATTGTCTGTGTACAGATTCATTTTCGTTATCATCTCAGACACAGGCACATTAATATGCTCAAAGGCAAGCGATTCTCGCTTGGGGACGTAGCCCACAATGCCATCGACAGTAGGAACCGAATGGATTGTAGTTGGCCAATTCGAGCCCTCTTTTTTCAAGAAGCGAAGCTGATAATCGGGGTACGTGGATTTCAAGAAGCGGTTCAAGACCATGTTCTTTCTCGGGATGAACAAGCCCGCCGGGCAATTCCCGCTTCTCACCATCTCGTACAGATAGTCTGCCAATTCTTTAGGTACAAGCTCATCAGCGTCTACGACTAACACCCACGGGTTAGATGCCGACTGTATCGCCATGTTTCGGGCCGGCTCGCAAATGGTGTATTCACCCTTTGGGAAAGTCACAACTTTACACCCGTAACTCTCGGCAATTGCCACCGTGTTGTCGGTACTCTCCATGTCGCAGACCACAATCTCGTCAAAACACTTCAGGCGTTCCAACACCTGAGCGAGATGGCGTGAGGCATTATACGTGTTAAGAACAGCAGAAATTTTCATTTCCATTTTTTGATTAGGAGTTCAGTAGCTCACGTGCCAAAGCGTTAAACTTTTGCGACGAAGCCTCCCATACGAACTTTTGGGTGTGCACCTTACCATTTTCAATGCACCTCTGCACAAATTCTTTGTCCGTTGAAATCTTCACGAGGGCATCTGCCATTGCGTCAATGTCACCTACGGGCACAAGGATTCCGCACCCCCCATTATCCAAAACTTCGGCAGGTCCTACTGGGCAATCAGTCACAACAATTGGCCTACTAAGAACAAGTGACTCGACAAGGACAACAGGCAGCCCCTCAAACTTTGACGACAACACAAAAGCGTCGCACTTCAAGAACCATGGGAGTGGGTTAGGGGAGTGGCCCATAAACATCACCTTCCCATCAAGCCCCAGACTTTGAGCCAACGACTTAAGCTTCAGCTCATCGCGTCCCTTGCCGAAAATTCGTAGTTCGGGCATCTGCCCATTCCGCTTTTCGTCAGCAATTTTATATGCCTTCAGCAGCGTCGTGTGGTCTTTCTGACTCTCTTCGAGCCTTGCAACGGAAAGAATGTAAGGCTTTGCGTTCACCTGATACTCAGCCGCGCGCCTTTGTATCTCTTCGAGGTCTTGCGGATTGTAAATCACGGCGAATTTCTCCCTCATGCTCGGAAACAAGGTCTCAGCCTCTGCCCGCATGGCTTCGCTCACCATGACCACCTTGTCGTAAGCCCTAAACTTTTTGCCAAGGCGCTCAATGCGCTTTTGACGACCTTGGCAATAGTGATGAATCGAGAAGTGAAAAAATGCAATCTTTGGACATTTGACACGCTTCAAGAAGGAGGCTGCCAAACAATCCATGTCGATGACAATATCCTGATTCTCTAATACTTTAGGCATCCGCCATGTCTGAATGAGCCTCCTCAGAGGACGACAAAAAGCCTCTTCTCCAAATTTCTCAAAGGAAGACAGCCTCCTCGTCAACTTCTTTTTAGAAATAGCCGTCAAACATCCCTCGTTCACGAGGTATTCAAACTTTACGTTCTCCGAAACAATCTTTTTGTAGACCTCAAGATTCCCATATCCATTAGCGATAACAAACGTCACCTCGTGTCCTTCCTTCGCCAGTCCATTAACGTACCTGACAAGAACTGTATCTATGCCTCCGTCGAGAAATCGACTGAGCAAAAACGCCATCTTCATATTGTTAACTTACCTTATTTCTCATTAGGAAAATCCTCGTGGTTCAACTTCCAACGCTTATGGCTCCACAACCACAGTTGCGGGATTCGGCGCAAGTCGTCCTCAATAAGCGCGGCAAAACGACGCGTTCCCTCGCGCTCAGGCAACTGCCGAGGACTCTCCGCAATCACGTGAAGCTCAACCTCATAATAGCCACGCCGATAGCTTACAAACGACGGGTAAACAAGGGCAACGTCCAACTTTCTCGCAATATGCTCAGGCCCGGCCAGGAAAGGGGTGTCCTTCCCACAGAAGGGTAGCCACACCTTTTGGGCGCCCCTGTGAGGACACTGATCTCCAACGACCAGCGTCAGGCTCACAATGCCGTCGCGAATACACTCGTACGTGAACCTAAAACCGTGATGGCTCTCAACGGCCGCAATGTTCCGACGAGTGCGCCCCTCAACAGATATGTAATTGGCCAAGCGGTTTCCCTGCCTCTGGTAAAAAGCGTGAATATCTTTGCCCGGGTATAGCAACGGGATGACCGTAAACCATTCCCAATTCCCAAAGTGGGGGGCGTACAAGAAAATGCTCTTGCCTTTTTCAAACAGCTCGGCCGCAACCTCACTGTTCCTGATCTTCAACCGCTTCAGAAGCTCTTCGTCAGAAATCGTGAGCGTCTTTATGGTCTCAAAAAAATAGTCGCTCAAATGGCGGTAGAACTTCCGCTCAATCTGCTTCCGCTCCTTGTCGGACTTCTCGGGGAACACAATAAGCAGGTTCTGCCTTACGACTTTCAGCCTGTATCCGACCACCCAGTAAAGCAGGAAATAAACGAAATCTGAGAAAACGTAAAGAACTCCCATTGGCAAATGTGAGAAACCCCTTACAATGCGCCTGCCAATGCGTTCAAAAAAATTCAAGCGGTCCATGCCGCAACCGTTGCGGCTCACGCCAAATGGCAACTTAGTTGCTGCCTTACCGTCATTATTGTTCGGCACTGCAATTACTTTTTTCGATTAATTCAGCAAATGTAATAAAAATGTCGGTACGCACTCCGCTAATGCCCAACCGCCGTGCAACAGCCCCCCTTCCCTACATCCAAGTTAACATAATACAAATTCTTCAACACCAATATATCTACCTCCACGGCTTCCAAAAACGGATTGCGAAGCTAACAATCTTTTGCCTTACCTTTGCGGAAAATCTTGCCCTTGACAAGAAATTTCTCAATGAAAGACGTAGACATCTTTAAAGCCGAATCTGGTCAAGAAGCCAACTTGCAATTCGCCAGTGGCGGGATTCACGCCGGATTTCCAAGTCCGGCGCAAGACTACATCGAGGACGGAATCGACCTCAACAAAGAGCTTATCCGCCACAAAGCCAGCACGTTCTACGGACGCGTTGTCGGCGACTCCATGACCGAGGCCGGCATCGACGAGGGCGACATCATCGTCATCGACAAGTCGCTCAATGCCGCCGAGGGCGACCTCGTTGTCTGCTACATCGACGGCGAGTTCGCGCTAAAGTTCCTGCGTGTCGAGAACGGGAAGCTGCTACTCTGCGCCGGAAACAAGTCCTACGCGCCAATTGAGGTCACCAACGGCGACGACTTCCGCGTTTGGGGCGTCGTGACGTACACCATTAAAAAGAGAAACAACAGGGTCTGACAGCCATGCTCTACGGCTTGATGGATTG
>JALEMI010000093.1 GCA_022768325.1 Bacteroidales bacterium | reverse complement strand
CCGCGAGCGGAAGGCGATATATGACGTATACTGCAAGACGAAGAAGGGCGAGCGTTTCATCGTGGAGATGCAACGCGCCGAGCAGGACTACTTCAGGGACAGGGCGCTCTACTACTCATCGTTCGCCATACGTGAGCAGGGCAAGAAGGGCGGTCGTGAGCCATGGGACTACCACCTGATGCCTGTCTACGTGGTCGCAATACTCGATTTTGAGATTGACAAAGACCCCGCGCGGGCCGACAAGGTTGTCACTCGCGTGAGGCTGAAAGACGACGACAACCGCATATTCAGCGACCGTCTGCAACTGGTGTTCCTCGAAATGCCCAAATTTCTAAAGGAGGAGGACGAGCTCGAGACATTCTCCGACAAATGGCTCTTCGTGATAAAGAACCTCTATAAGCTTGAGGATAAGCCACGAGCACTGACGGATGGCATCTTTAAGAAGCTCTTCAAGGAGGCCTCGGTAGCCAACCTGCAACAGCGTGAAAAGGACCAATACGAGGAGAGCCTCAAGATTTACCTCGACTGGTACAATGTGCTCAATTCGGCAAAGAATGCGGGAGTGAGAGAGGGTGAGGCAAAAGGACGGGCTGAAGGTTTGGCTGAAGGTTTGGCAGAAGGACGGGCTGAAGGTTTAGCCGAAGGCGCAAAGAATCAGGCTATTGAGACCGCCCGCAATGCCAAGGCTTTAGGATTGCCTGTTGAGACAATAGCTCAGCTTACTGGGCTTTCGGCAGAGGAACTCAAAGAATTGTAGCCCAACAATACCAAAATTCAGAAGGGTGCGGGACAAAAAGATTGGCGAGTTAGAGGGACGAGGCTTTCTCCGCTGGGGGAGATTGGTATATCTTTGTGGAAAAGAAACTTAGAGATGCGCGATTTCAAGAAAAACATGAAGGTTGGCGCGAGCGCGGAAGAGGTCTACGCTGCCATGACCAACCCGTTTGCCATAGAGCTATGGACGGGATACCCGGCCAAGATGAGCACTGAACCCGGCTCGGAATTCGAGATGTGGGACGGAGACATTTGCGGGCGAAACCTCGAATTTGAAGAGAACAAGAAAATTTGCCAAGAGTGGTATTTCGGCGACGAGGGCGAGCCGTCAATCGTCACGATAAAGCTAACGGCGAAGAGCAACGTCAGGACAGAGATTTACATTAAGCAGACGAACATACCTGACGAATATTATGATAACATAGCGGGCGGATGGGAAGAGGACTACCTGGAGCCGCTTCGCCAATTCTTGGAAGAGGGGGACGACGAGGATTAGAACTCCTCCTTTACGGGGCGTATTACGAAGCCGTAGAATTTGCGGTAGTCCTTGAGCATCTTTCCACCTTTGTGGAAGAAGAGGGCGCCGGCGTAGTCGCGGTTAGCCTCGCTAATTTCACCAGACCAATAGTATCCACGTGTTTGCTGATAGGCCCACTCTTTGCCGGAGCGTTGACCTGTCACGGGGAGGAATATTGAGCCGTTTCGCCCCGAGACGACGTAGCCCGGGACACCATTCTTGACGACCCATTTCCATTCACAGCGCTCGACAAGCTCATTGATCTCGGACGCGGTAGGCATACGCCATCCACCACCCCAGAAGACGAAAGCCGGGTCGCGGTCGGAGCCTACGACATCTTGGGAGACATAGTCGGAATAGGAGCAGGTGGTGACGGTACCCGTAATGTCGCCATAGCCGAAGAAACGCCCTACATCTTGCGGGCCAGTGGCACCGACATTGTGGTCGGACCAGAGGACCGACAGTCCAAGGTCGACAGCCTGACCAGGCATCCCATAGCCAGCCCTCTGCGAGAGCGGATCATCTTCACCCCCGGACATTGCCGAAGTTGGCGAGACTGCCACGATGGCAGCGACGAGATAAGTGTATAGGCTTCGGAACAGAGTCATGACAAGACGCAGGCAAAAAGCTTGCCAAGATTGGTCGGTGGGGAGGGGAGAAATAATAGTAAAGGTAGGGTATTATGCCGTAAAAACAAAGTGCAAACGCAAGGCGGTGAGGGAGAGACTAATATACGGCGACGAGCTTGAGAACGCCATAGCGTTGCGAACATTGGCTTTTGGACTTGAAAAAGATGCCGCAGCTCTGACTTTGTACGGGAATGGGCGGTTAGAATTTGCGTACCGTGACGTTATCGCATCGCTTCTTGGGCAGTGACGGTTTTGCCGTCTTCCCAAAAATGTAAATGATGTCCGCCCATGGGAAAACCCACGGGCGGACTGGTATTTATTGAGTTTGCGATCCGCAATGTCGTATTGCGATGCGCCTTGGGCAATGACAATTTTGCTGTCGTCTAATGTCTTGAAGGACTTGTAGAAATATTGCTGGATGGGAGCGCAAAGTCCCTTGGTAGCCGCTTCGCGGCGGGGCTTCGCAACCCCAGCCCGAAACATCCCCAATTGCCGCCTTATGGGCGGGTGACATGGTTATTCTGCGGCAGGCAGGACGACAGGGCGCACAGCAAACCCGTGGCTGCGGCTGTCGGCGCTGCTGTCCCTAACGTAGCCCGAGCGGAAGTTGAGACCGTACGCGATGATGGAGTAGTTCGGATAGAGCGAGCGCGACCAGTAGTAGCCGTCGAGGCCCGCATCGTTGAGAACCGAGCCGTAGCGGCCGCCCGCGGCGGGGAGGAAAAGATGGGGGTCGGTGGCGACATCGTAGTCGGAGGATGGGGAGCTGCCGGAGGTGACCTTTGCGCCTTTGTCGGCGTCGCTCTTAGCCTTGTACACGATGTAGCCGTTGACGGACTTGCCGTTGTAGGTCGTGGTCCAGACCCAATAGCATTGGCTTGACAGCTCTTGCTGCATTTCTGTTGTGGGTATTTGCCACTTTCCTCCCCAGGTTTGGGATGCGACATCGTCGGAGGTTTCGAGCTCGGTCTTGCCGTCGCCAATGAAGTTGCCCTCGGAGTCGTACCACACGCCGTCGGTCTGACCGTCGGCGGCTTGGTACTTGGTGCAACCTTTCCAACCGTTCACGGCTGGGTCCATCCATTTGTATGTTGTCCAATCGTAGGACGTCTTGGTTTGGGTCTCTCCCCAGGCGTAGTAGTCGCCGTAGTCCTCGGGGTTCGTTGCGCCGATGTTGCAAGTTGCCCAGAGCGTGCCGCTGGGGAGACCGAGGTCAACCCAGGCGTGGCCGTTTTCTTCGCCTTTGGTGGGGGCGTTATAGTTGAAATCTATATAAGCGGGGGTCTCTTTGGAAGAGAAGATGACGTTGCCGTCCGTGTCGTAGAGGCTTATCTGGGCGGCGGTGTCAGTGGGGATGAGGGGGAGAGCCGCGATGGCGAGAATTGGGAGTAATAGATTCTTCATGTTTTATGGTACTTGGGGGTTATTTCTTGATAATCCTGGCGGCTTGGGAGCCGGACTGGAGGATGTAGACACCGGCAGGGAGGCCGGCGAGGTTGATGTCGGCGGACTGCGTGGAGATGAGGGCTTTGCCGTCTTGGGTGAAGAGGCGGATGGTCTGACCCAATTGCCGCCTTGTGGGCGGGTGACATGGTTATTCTGCGGCAGGCAGGACGACAGGGCGCACAGCAAACCCGCCGTTGCGGCTGCGGGCGTAGTAGTCCCAAACGTTGCCCGAGTAGAAGTAGAGGTAGTAC
>JALEMI010000058.1 GCA_022768325.1 Bacteroidales bacterium | reverse complement strand
TCGACACGATGATGCTAATCCTCAAAAGCATCTATGCATCCTTGCCCTACATTAAGCCCGTCTACCGCGAGGACATGGACGAGGAGGACCGCCAGGACGCCCTCAACAAGTACATTGAGCGTGATTTTCAGAACGTCATCTACATCTTCTTCCTGCTCATGGGGCAACCGACGTATTCAGAGGTACAAAATAACCTCGGGCGGGCGGATTGCATAGTGGAGACGAACCGCTACGTCTATCTCTTTGAGTTCAAGGTGGAGGCATCGGCGGATGTGGCTCTTGAGCAGATTCGCAAACATGAGTATGCCACGCGATACGCAGCCGACAGCCGCGAGGTGATATGCGTGGGCGTAAACTTTGGACGGCGTAAGAGGAATATTACGGAGTGGAAAGTGGGGTGAGCAGCGTCCATCCCGCGCCCGTTCAAGACATATCGACTTCTTAGAGCTTTACGGCGAACTGAACCCTCGCGCCCCAAGGCGCGGTATCGTTACGGTTGTCACCGATGGCCCGATAAACAGCATCGACACGGAAGAAACGGAAGATGTTGTCGATGCCCGCATTGAGCTCCACATACGGCTTCGTAGGGCCTCCCACCCCTTCGGGCAGGTCGAGCATTCTCTCATGACGGCTGCTCAGACCGCCATACATGACCTTTGCGCCGAACACCTCGCGGAGACCGAGCTTATAGACAGCCGGCAACTTATGCAAGAGAAGGCCGTCGAGCTGATAGTCGGCATGGAGATAGACGTACTTGTCGCACACGAACTCCAAATAATTCATGAGGTTGAAGTCGTAGCGGTAGAAACCGTATGTCTTATTTCCACGGGCGATATTGAGCACCGAATAGGGCAAAGTGCCGAAATATATGCCGTCCTCAAGAGCCACGTCGAGCTTTGTCTGCCCGAGGTAGAAACGGTGTTTCAGCGTAGAGTGGAGCCTTGCGTAGGTGCTGCGCTTTGAGCCGGCTTGCGTCGTGCCACCCGCCACGGTGAAGTGGACAATGGGGTGATAGGTCGTCATGTAGATGCGCTGAAGACCGTCGTCAATGAACTTCTCGCGCCACGACAGGCGGAAATCGAGCGACAGCTCCTGCTGGCGGACTTGGGAAATCTCCTTACCACCTTGCGTAAACGGGTAATACTTAGGGCTCTCCTGCCATTGGGCAATGAACTGGAGATTTGTCTGGAAGCCCGTGAGCCACTCGTTGTTATAGCGCAAGCGGATTTTGTGGTTATAATACAGCTCGTCAATCTCATCGCGCTTAAAGAGTTGCGCAATGATATTCGTCTCGCTCGTTGAGAGCATATTCTCGTAGAGGTAGAGGATGTTCTCGTCCTCGCCAATCTTCATGAGGCGGTGCGAATAATTGAACTCCAACGTTCGCCTCATTGCGCCCTTGAACTTGTAGCCGACGCCCGCGCCATAGGTAGGCTTGGTGTTCTTAAAGCCGTAGCCCAGGATGCCGCTGAACACCCATCGCTCGCTTATCTCCTTACTTGTGCGCGCGCCGAAGCCGAGATGCAGACCCTCAATCTTGTTGGTGTTGAACATCTCGCCAATGGGGCCAATCTCCCAACGCCCTACATCGACAAAACCCGTCATCACGGCATTGGCCAAGTGGTTGAAAATCTTCACCGAGCGGACATTGTTGAGCGAATCGATGGACTGCGTCGCTTGCTTGTCCTCCTCCGACATCTCGCCGTGTCGGTGTCCCTCCCAGAACTCGTCATCGCGCTGCTTATAGCCATCGGCCTTCAGCGTCTCAATGGCGAGGGCCTTCTTGCTAAGCTCCAAAGGCTCAGGGACATCGAGCCTGACGCGGCTCTGGGAGTTATACATCTTGCACAAAATCTCCAGGCGCTTCTTGTCCGAATTGACGGGCATATAGTCCACATGGACCTCCATCTCGTTCGTCCCGAAGAAGGGAATCGTATCGCCCACAAGTTGGTACGAGCTATTGATTTTCAGCTTTTTGACGAAATTGATATTCGTACCCTTCGGCATATCGGCGCATATCCTGAGCGGCGAGAAATAGCGGGTCTCGATGTCCATTGTACCCTCAAAAACCTTATCGCCGCGATTCTTGGGGCGGAACTTAACCTTGTAAATCTTCGTGCTGTCGGACGGCGCAAAAGACGGCCCGACGGTCATGACACTGTCGGTAATAAAAAAGTCATAATATGCGAAACAATCTGACGCAATGGGACTTACAAATCCGACACCGAGCATCTTGACAACGTCGTCGTAGAAATTGACCTCGTTGTCCATGGCATTTGAGAAGCCACTAATCTCGTATTGCTTGAAGACATCGATTCCGCACGTGCGGTCCGCCAAGACAGTAGTCCTCGCCTTTGTCGGGTCGCGCTGCGTCTCGTTCTCGCTCAGTGTTTCTGAAAAATATACGGGCAGGTAACGCGTACTGTCGTCGGAGCTTACCCTCATGAGATTTGACGCCCCTCGGAGAATCAGACCCTTCTCGGCCGTACGGTCGCTGATGTTTGCGAGGCTATATTCCCATCGGGTATACTTCTCGTATTGTGTGCGGTCGTGGTTTGTGGGGTCGTTACGCTTCTTATTGGCAATTACGGCCTTAAGGAGGCGGCGCGGGGCATCGTCGGGACGGATAACAACCTCGTCGATGGCAATATTGTCGGGCCTCATTTTGATGACGAGCGTATCGAGCTTCCCCTTGGTTTTGCTCAGCAAGATATACTTATCCTCATAGCCCATTGCGCCAAAACGCAAAGTATCGTAGGCGGCAGGGACGGTCACGGCGAAACGCCCGTCGAGGTCCGTCTGCGTCCCAATGAGCGTAGCCCTCACGAATACGTTAGAAAAGGGCAGAGGCTCGCCCGTCTCGCTGTCTTGAAGGACACCCGCCACTTTGCGGTCGGGACCTGTAACGGGCTTGGCCTTAGCCTTTTGTGTTGTTGTCGCCTTTGCTTTACGCGCTGCTCTTTTACTCTGCGCCAACGCGGCGCCCGAAGTCAAAGAGAGAGCGGTCAAAAGGAGAATAAGAAACCTTATCGCCTTCTTCATAGTGAAGGCAAAGGTAAAACTAATATCCGTGTTTGAGTTTTATTAATGTGTTAAGATGCGTCAAATTAAGCCGTTATGACCTAATGAAACGCTCGGCGGAACATGGCTATAACGCGTAAATGGACATTTGGCAAGCCCCGCACTCCGGTCGCGCCTCATATCTGCGCCCATCGGCATCGGTAAGCGTCAGCGGGGCAAGTTTTCCAAACTCAGGGTGTTGGCGGAGGCACTTGCCGAGCGAATTGAGGATGCAATGGCGAATGGTCATGACCCTCACGCCACGGCTCTCGCCTTGCCTCTCATAGCCCCAATCAACGACCGTGGACCCGTGACCCTCATAGAACCTCTTGGCCTCGGCATTTATGACATTGGCCTCGCGCCTCAGCTCCGCAATGGGGAACACGACGCCCGGCTCCTCACACCGAACGACATCCGAGGAGCGGAAATGGGCAATTCGGGCGGCAGTATGCTCCGCTATGGCAACGCGGCGCAGCTCATTGATGGCGGCGGCTGGCGCAAAACGCGCTGCGGCAGAATTGGACACATCGACAGCCGAGGCCACATAGACCGACGTGCCCATCTTGGAGAGCGACGCCCTCAGCTGGCTACGGGAGGCCTCGACATTCCGAGCCTCGTAGGTCACGACATCGCGGCGCGTCGTGGTGACGACACCATCGGCATCGGTCATCGTGAGGGAGAAAGCGCCATCGGCGAAATCGAGAGAGAGGCTGGTCTCGATGCGGCGGACGGTCTTGTCATGCTTGAGGTTATCGGCAAAAGCCATGTCGGCATTTCGCCAGACCATATCCCCCACCCTTGCGCCGGTGGCGTTTTGCGTCACGACACGGACAACGCCCTTGCCAACATTTTGCGCCGTATTGACCTTCAAGCCCGCCAACCCACTGCGACCGAAGAAACAGAGCCCATCACCATTGGCCACAGCTATCGGAGTGCGGATGTCGAGCGTCTGCCCCTTTACGGCCGCCACCTTGCCGAGAGGCTCGCCTATTGATTTAGACGTCCTCGGCTGCCAAATGTCGGGCTGACGGCCGTGGGCGAAATAATCTGTGAAACCGCGGTTGAAGCTCTTGGCCGGCGATGGCTCAAAGCCTGGCGTGACAACGCCGCGGGAGAGACGGCTCAAATCGGGACGGCGGGCTAAGACCTCGTCAATCCGCTGGCGATAGTGGAGGGTGATATTGCTCACATAGTCAACATCTTTGAGGCGGCCCTCGATCTTAAACGACGAGATACCCGCATCGATTAGCTGCTCGATATTGTCCGTCTGGTTATTGTCGCGCAGAGAGAGCGCATGAGCCCCTCGGAGCAAAGTCTGCCCATCGGCCGACGTGACATCGTAGGCAAGGCGGCAGGGCTGCGCACACTCGCCACGATTGGCAGAGCGACCGCCGCGGACAAGGCTCATGTAGCATTGCCCGCTATACGAGACGCACAGGGCGCCATGCACGAAGGCTTCGAGGCGTACCGTGGTCTGCTTGGCGATATTGGCTATCTCCTTGATAGACAGCTCACGGGCGAGGACAACTTGCCCCATCCCGACGCGTTGCCAAAAGAGGACCTTCTCGGGCGACCTATTGTCGCACTGCGTCGAGGCGTGGAGCTCGATGGGGGGCATATCGGCGGCGAGGAGAGCCATGTCTTGGACAATGAGGACATCTGCCCCGGCACGGTATAGCTCCCATGCGAGCCGCTTGGCATCGGGCACCTCGTGGTCGAAAAGGAGCGTGTTTAGCGCAACGTGCACCCTTGCGCCGAAGGTATGGGCGTAGTCGGCCAGTTGGGCGATGTCGCCAATGGTGTTTGCTGCGGCCTTGCGGGCGCCGAACTGTGGCGCGCCGATGTATACGGCATCGGCACCGTGGTCTATGGCCGCCCGTCCGCATTCAAGGTTCTTGGCGGGCGCAAGTAGCTCTATGATATTGCGTTGCATGGATTTTGCGGGGTATTCGGATGTCGCTGCGGAAGGGGCTTTGGACTATGCGCCCCATTGGATGGCAGACGTTTTGAGGCAAAGATAGTGTTCAAAGACTAAACAACTGCAAAAGATGGGCTTGCCAAGACGTATACGTATGCCCCAGCCACCATTTCGGCACTCACGCCATAAATCGGAATCGACCTCATTGGGGGCATCCGCCTCGTGGAGATGAGAAAAGCTGACGGCGCAGGGAGGAGAGGGCCGTCAGCTGGGTGTGCGCGGAGAGGTGCGAAGTCTACGCGGCTACTTGCTCTTAGCAGAGACAAGGGTAAGAAGTGAATCGTAGTTCTCCCGACCCTTCTCAATGTCGGGATGCGCGACCACGGGGGGCGGCATGTAACAAGCCACGGCCAGCTCATCGAGGTTTGAGTAGAAACGGCATGAGTAGTTGAAATCCTTGATGTCGGCGAGCCAGCTGTCGCAGAGCATGGTCTTGCCATAGGACTCGGCGATGGTGAAGGTGCCAGAAATGGAAGACTTCTTATATTTTTCGCATAGACCGATGGAAGAATCGATGAGCGGGAGCAGGTAGTCGGACTGCCTTACGTAGGAAGAGAAAACGCCAGGCTCGACAAAGGCATCGAATGTTATGAAACGGTCGGCCACGCCCATCTGCTTGACCTTGCCGACAAACTCGTCGCCTCTCAAAACTCGGCTGTTGCCAAGAAGGACGAACTTCGTATCCTTGAAGCCAGGGTGGGCCGCCATCTGAAGCAGGGAGTTGTAGTTTCGCCTTGCATAGTCGACTGGACCCGGGACGCAGAGCCATATCTCTCCATCGGGCTTCCTTGGACTTGACGGAGACGCTTGGGATGCCTTGTTGAGCGGCATAATGCTCCGCAAAGGCTTGTGGGTGAGCTTTCTGAACTCGGGAAGCAGATAGTCGGCCAAGACATAATAGCCCGAAATTCGGCAGTCTATAAGCTTCTGCCCGAGGCTGCTTTGGAGTTTGCTCAAATTGTGCAGCGTCCCGACGAACCGCGTCTTCCAAGGCATGGGCATGAAGAGGAGCTTAAGGACTCGGCTTCCTTGGGTGGAATTGAGGATGACGAAGTCTGGCCGCTCGCGCCAGATGCTCATGAACACTATTTTTATAGAGGCCAACCCTTTGGGAGAAGGGAGAACGGTGAGGCTCACACTCTCCGCCTCGAGATCAAAACCTTCAATCTTAGCCAACTGCCTTTCTATACAAAACAGATGGACTTTATGACCTGAGGCACGGAGGTACTCAATTTGCGGTTCAAGACACTCACCGTGTCCATCGCCAAATTCAACGAGGAAACAATTTGACATAGTGTTTCGCAGGAAATGATTAAAATAATGGAGGTTGCGCAGCAAAAAATGGTACAAATGTGGCACGGCAAGCCTTGGAAAATGAGATATAGCAAGCCCTTGACATCGACCTATAAGCCGTGCCACATTGAAAAAAGGAGAGGGGGGGCTCTCCAATCAGAGAAAGGTACTATTATTTCACGCTAATCACTGGACATTGATCAGCATGACGGATTAGTGAGAGATTTAACGAGAGAATTAGCGAAAGAATTGCATGATAGATTAGTGAGAAATTTGCATGATAGATTAGTGAGAAATTACCTTTTGCGCAGCCCTTTTATAGGCGACTACACGAATCATAAATGGAGGTATGATGTTTTTTTACAAACAATCATCACAGAATTAATGTAATTACAAAGGTATAGATATACATATTAGCACTTGCCACCCTATATATTAACAAACACTAACATTAGCTAAATGCACAGCATATATAACCCTTATATCCGCACTCCCCTCGAGAATTTGCTTACATTTTGATACCACGGCTCTTTTTAGCCCCCAAATTTTCACATAGCTTCCCCTACCCACAGAGGCATCACCGTTGTGGGTATCTCTGTGTTTGAAAATCAATGTCGTTCTGTCGTTAAATCGATTGTGAGTTTTCTGCGTTTGTTTCTCAGTAGAGCAGGTTCTTCGCTGCGGTAAAGTCGTTCAACATCGAATCGAACGTCCTTTTGTAA
>JALEMI010000056.1 GCA_022768325.1 Bacteroidales bacterium | reverse complement strand
TCGCGCCGTTCTCCGCCCCGGGCCGGGCTCTCGCTTGCACTTTTGTTTGTGCGTCTCTCCCAGTATGTCAATGTGCTTTGCTGTCTGTTTGGCTCGGCCCCGCTTTTGGAGCCGCCGACGGGTTGCGAAGTTAGTGATTTTCGGGCTTTCGCTCCAAATCTTTTTTCAACCTGCTTGCCGTCGTTTCGTGATAGCGGGTGCAAAGGTAGGGGGAAGTTTTGGATTTGCAAGGGGTGGCGGGGAAGTTTTTTTGACGGGTTGGGTTATGGGGGTGAGTGTCAGGGGGTTGGGAGGGGTGTTAATTTGGGTTAATGGGGGTGTGGGTTAGAATGGGGGTGCGGGTGCGGGGATTATGGGCGGGGATGGACTGTGCGAAATGCGGTCGGGTAGAGCCGGTGCGCGTGTGACCCGGTTAGTGGGGTGTGGCCTTGCGGGACGGTACGGGTTCAGTTCATTTGATGGACGGTCGGGAGACCGTCATTCCCTGTGCGGGAGTTGCGGACTGTTAGGTTTTTGGGGGTCAGTTCAGATGATGGACGGTCGGGAGACTGTCCTTCCCTATGCGGGCGTTGCGGACGGGAAGGTTTTGGGGGGCAGTACAGGGTTGGGACTGGAGGTAATGATGGAAGGTGGGCGGGGCTTGAGTTGTTGGATGTTGGTGAATTGTAAAAAAATTATTACTTTAGTTGAGAAAGATGACTATCGTATGCTAATGGACCTAAAAGAACAACTGAAGAAGTTTTTTGGTTTTGACTCGTTTAAGGGCAATCAAAAGGACATAATAGAGAATTTGCTGGCTGGGCGGAACACGTTTGTGTTGATGCCTACGGGCGGAGGGAAGTCGTTGTGTTATCAGTTGCCCGCACTATTGATGGACGGGACGGCAATTATTATTTCTCCGCTTATAGCGTTGATGAAGAATCAGGTGGATGCGATTCGGGGTTACTCGACGGAGGACGGCGTGGCTCATTTTTTGAATTCGTCGCTTAGCCGGGCGAGCATAAATGAGGTGAAGCGCGACGTGACGGCGGGCGTGACGAAGCTGCTGTATGTGGCGCCGGAGTCGTTGACTAAGGAGGAGAATATCCAGTTTTTGCGCGGGGTGAAGATTTCGTTTTATGCTGTTGACGAGGCGCATTGTATCTCGGAGTGGGGGCATGATTTTCGTCCTGAGTATAGGAGAATCAGGCCTTTGGTGGAGGAGATAGGCATGGCACCGATAATCGCGTTGACGGCGACGGCTCCCCCGAAGGTTCAGCACGACATCATGAAGAACTTGGGCATTGGCGACGCTAATGTTTTCAAGTCGTCGTTTAACAGGTTGAACCTATATTACGAGGTCAGGCCGAAGCAGAATGCGACCCGCGACATTATTCAGATGTTGAAGAATAACCCGGGGAAGAGCGCAATTGTGTATTGCATGAGCAGGAAGAAGGTTGAGGAGCTGACGGAGAGTTTGAAAATCAACGGGATAAAGGCGGTGGCGTATCACGCAGGTCTTGACGCGGCGACACGTGCGGCGAATCAGGACAAGTTCTTGATGCAAGAGGCGGACGTGGTGTGCGCGACGATTGCGTTCGGAATGGGTATTGACAAGCCCGATGTCCGTTTTGTTTTTCATTATGATATTCCGAAAAGCCTTGAGGGCTATTATCAGGAGACAGGCCGCGCGGGACGTGACGGCGGCGAGGGGCGATGCATTACGTTTTACAGTCGTAAGGATATTCAGAAATTGGAGAAGTTCATGCAAGGGAAACCCCTTGTGGAACAGGAGATTGGGCGTCAGCTGATTGCGGAGACGGTGGCTTATGCGGAGAGCGGCGAGTGCAGGCGGAAGGTGTTGCTGAATTATTTTGGCGAGGAGTATGAAGAGAAGAATTGCGGATGTTGCGACAACTGCGTGAACCCGAAGGAGCGGTTTAACGCCCGCGACGCTGTGGAGCTGTTGGTGGAAGTGGTTGGCGAGTTTAATAATTGCTACAAATCGGAGTATATTATTGACTTCATTATGGGCGTGGCGACGGACCAGATTAAGTCTTACGGTCACACGAGCCATGAGTTGTTTGGGAACGGAGGGGAGCATGACCGGCGGTATTGGACATCGGTGTTGCGGCAGTCGATTGTTTCGGGATATATTGCGAAAGACATTGAGAATTACGGCCTTCTGCACCTGGGCGTCAGGGCGAAAGAGGTTGGGACGAGTCGCGGGCCGATAATGTATTGCATGGACAGGGATTTCAGCGACGTGGATGATGAGGAGGTGGCACCACAGAATGGCACGTCGGCGTTGGATGAGAGTTTGTTCAACGGGCTTAAGGCGTTGAGGCAGAAGATGGCTCAGAAGGAGAAGATTGCGCCATACGTGATTTTGTCGGATGCGGCACTTGAGGGCATGGCGACGTATTACCCGATGACGCTTGACGAGCTGAAGGGGATTCCGGGCGTAGGCGAGGGGAAGTCGCATAAATTTGGCAAGCCGTTTATTGACTTGATCTCTAAGTACGTGGAGGATAACGAGATAGAGCGTCCTCAGGACACGATAATAAAGACCGTGGCGAAGGAGGAGGGCGTGAAGAATAAGGTGTACATCATCACGAGCATTGACAGGAAGATGCCTCTCGACACGTTGGCGAAGGGGAAGGGATTGTCGATGAACGAGTTGATAAAGGCGATGGAGTCGATTGTTTACTCGGGAACGAAATTGAATATCGATTACTGGCTGAACGAGCAGTATGACCGCGACCAGATTGACGACGTGTATATGTATTTTAAGGAGGCGGATGACGACTCGATGCGCGCGGCGTTGGATGAGCTATCGGAGGAGGACTATCCCGAGGAGATGGTGCGGCTGGTGCGGATTAAGTTTGTTTCGGATGTGGGGAATTGATGGGGGAGAAGGTAGATAAGGAGCGAGATTGAGCTGAAGTAGAATGAGCGGTTAGCCCTCAGAACTTATTTTGAGAATTGCTCATAATGGCATGCGTTAGTGTGTGTCTATTCACTTGTTGTTTGTATGGTCAACTTTCCGTCAATCAGCCGTTTGTAGAATGTGTCACCGTCTATGAATTGCATCTTGTATGTCAGCTTGAAGAACTCTTCATTTTGGCACATCTTCTGCCAAAGGACCTCGTCGTAGGGGACGTTTAGGTTGGGTTCTAAGTCGTATATGTTATTGTTATTACCCTCAACGGCATCAAGAAGTTGATTGGCTTTTGCGTCTGTATCGAATATGCGAGCCAAGAGAAAGTCAATCATGTAGTACTCGATGTTTGAGTTGAAGAGTTCCCAATAGTGTTCCCACATTCTTCGCATCTTTTCGAATATTCGGCTGTGCGTTTCATTGGTCGCCAAGAACTGTCCATGCCATCTCGCTTTGCTAATGCAGATGCCATCAGACGTTTCGCGGGTACGATGATTTGTGAAGAAGACGTTGTTGATTGCTGAATCGGGAATGTAGCGGACAAAATACATTGTGCTGTCGACCCATATTCCGCCGTAGTTGGAGAGTAGGCTCGCACGGACATAATCTGACAAGGCGGGGAGAGTAATCCGTCCCTCATCCAGCTTTCGACGGATTGTTTCGGGAAGTTTTACGTAGTCGCTAACGTTGTCTCGTGTGATGAGAACTACCTCAAGTCCACGGGCATGGCGGAGCAGACTCTCGTGGCAAGCCTTGACGATTGGGGGCATTTGCTCTTTCCCTTGCCACCACATCACCCACACTCTCATCCGCTCTACTGGTGTCGGCTTTAGCAAACTCTCGTCGGCCGGCATGGGGAGCTTCTTTTCCAGGAAGTTTAGAACGGCCTATCGGTCGCAGTTCTGCTTCGTTGGAAACATGGCTCTGCGCATTCTCGGCAAGACAACATGCAAAAACTCTCCCATTAGTCTATTCGGTGTGGGAGGGCCTTGATAAGCTCGTACGGTGCTTTGATGAGACCTTTTGCTAATTGGAGGGGTGACATCGTTTGGGTTTTGGATTTCGTAAAGGTAGCTAATCCAAAACATAAAAAGCCAGTCCGAGAGAAGAAATACCTTTCCCGTTGCGAGCATCAAAAAAAAAGCGGATGCCACGGCATCACGCCGCAGCACCCGCCCAACACTTGTCATGAAGAATAGACAATTGGGCTGATGGCCCTTATTTTATTTGACTTTCTTGCCCCACCATGTGGTCTTGCCGTCTTGTCCGATGCCGGCGTAGACTTTTGATACGCAGCGGGGGTAGGCTTCCCAGTCGACTTCGCGCTCGATGCAGAGGGCGGCGTCGCCGATGATGAGGAGTTTGTTCTCGGCATCGTAGGACCATGAGCCGCCGAGGGCGGGAGATCCTTCCGCGTTGGTGATGGTACCGTCGGCGTTGAGGTTGATGACGTAGCTTTCGTCTTGCACGGCGTAGTTGTAGGTCAGGTCGATGTGTTCCCATTGGCCGACGAGGCTGTCGGCGGTAAGCTTACCGTAGTCGGGGACGGCGGCATAACGCTCGGGAAGGGCAATGGGCCACTTGTCGTTGAGGTTGGAAGCCGAGGCGGGAGCCCATACGAGGCGGCGGACATGACCCATCATGATGGCGTTGGAGTAGGCATTGCCACCGACGTTGGCGGGAAGACGTCCTTGCGACATATAGAACCACTCAGTTGAATTGTCGTCGCCTTTCTTGGGGAAGACGCAGCAGTGGCTGATGCCGACCCAGCCGTGTCCTTTCTTGAATTTGTAGGGGTGGGTGACGATGGGATAGCAATCGCCACGGCCGTTGGTGTTGTTGCGACCCGTTATGTCGTAGTACGGGCCGGTGATGCTTGTGGAGCGAACAACGCGGGTGTTGTATGGCACGTCGAGACCGTCGTAGGCCATGAAGAGGTAGTAGTAGCCGTCTTTGTAGATGACCTCAGGACCTTCGGAAGCTTGCCAACGGTTGTCGGCAGTACGGGTGCTGACGCGGACTCCGAAGACGTCTTGGAGCGCGGCGGCAGAGGAGAACCACGGGGAGGTGATGGTGTTGAGGGGCTTACCCGACGTGGCGTCGATTTGGAGGGCGGCGAAACCGCTGTGCCAAGAGCCGTGGATGAGCCAGTGCTGGCCTTCGGGTGTTATGATGTAGGTGGGGTCGATGGCGTTGTAGTAGTAGAAGCCGCCCCATTGCGTCGCGTTGAGGTTGGCGGCCGTGAGCTCATGGTCGGCAGAGGAGCTGGTTACGAAGCCGAGGTCGTTCCATACGCCGCTGTTGGGGTCGGTGGTCTCGGTTACGCCGATAAGAGCGGGAGTGCCTTGATTTCCGCCGATGATGGTATTTGGATTGGCGCCAGTGTCGAAGACGACGCTGTAATACATACGGATTTTGGTGATGCCGTCGACGGTCACTTTGCGGGCGCACGGGGCCCAGCATCCGAGGCTAAGGCTCGTGACGGGGTCTTTGCCAGCATCGGCGAGGAACTCGTTTACTTTCTCGAGAATCCAGGACGGGACATTAGAGTCGCCAAAGATGCCCGGCACCCATTCCCAGTTGACGAGGTCTTTTGAGCGTTTGCCCTGGAAGTGTCCGTGACCCTCGTGGACGTTGCCGTAGGAGGCGTCGGTTCCCCACATATAGTAGTAGCCGTCGGTCCAATAGACGACGGAGGGGTCGTGGACATTGGCGAGGTTCCACTGCGAGCGATTGGCCCAGCTGGAGATGGAGGAGTAGTCGTCGGCGTAGGTAGGGATTGAGAACGTCGTGCTGGTGTCGTCGTCGCCAGTGTTGTCGCCGCCGCCGGGTTGAGGGACGACTATTTGTGGCTTGTCGTCGTCGTCGTCAGAGCATGATGCGAGCGAAGCGGCAACGGTTGCCGCGAGGGCCGCGTATGCGAGGTATTTTGTCACCATAGTATTTTAATTTGCTTAGGAAATTTTGCGTTAACGTTGGCAAATATATATTGAGAAACGCGGTGCGGGGTGGACAAGAGTTGTTTTAACGTGGACAAAAGGGTTAGTGAGAGAATATAGGAAAAGCCGCCAGGGAGGTGAGTCCCTGACGGCCATGGAAACCAATAGTAGAATCTGCCTAAGAAGCTATCTTTCTATTCGATGACGATGTGGGCAAGTTCAACGGTAAGGCTGTAGAAGAGGTCGTCGCCAGTTACCTCAATGCCAGTGTATGTCTGGGTATAGGTGTTGCCGTTGGTGCCTTCCATGACAGCCTCAACATCGGCTGTTGTGCCATTGTTGGTGATCTTGAGCGTCACGTGCGCACCGTCCATCTCGGCGAGCCATGTAGCCCAGTCTCCGACGGTCGTGGTGGGAGTGCACTTGCCATCGTAGCCAGCACCCCATCCGAAGTTATCGGCTCGGAGAACAGCATACTCGTTGAGTGCGGCACCGCGGAGGATGACAAGGAAGTTGTTCCAGTTATTTGCCTTAGAGGTGTAGTTGGTGAACTTGACGGTAACAGTCTCTGACGGCTTGATTTGTATGTCGCCCGAGAAGGCAGTCCACCAGCCTGCTGTATTGTCCTCAGCACCGACAATTTCGGAGATAACAACTTCTTTGACTTTAGAAACGCCATCGAACGTAAGTCCCTGGTAGGAGACAGTCCAAGAGCCGTCGCGAGCTACATCGCTGAACACGACATCTTTGTTGTCGAGGAGGGTCTCAGTGCCATCGCTGCCGATGCCGTATACTTTTACACCTGCGACAAAGGTCATGGACTCGACGCCCACGCCGAAGTGGTAGGTGTAGTCAGCAACCTCGGCACGGATGGAGCGGAAGTCGGTGACAGCGAGAGTGTAGGAGGCGTAGACAGGTGCGCAGTAGTTGCCACGGCTCGTCTTGTTGTAGATGACGGTTACGGTCTTAGAGCCGACAGTGGAGAGGTCTGGGGCAACGAAGGAGAGGTCGAGAGTGTCGACATCGGCAGAAGTGCCGTCCTCGAAGTAGACCTTTGCGGTCACGCCCGTGTGGTAGGCCGTGTCGCCGAGGGTGAGGAAAGCGGGAGTGTTGGCCAGCTCAAGGCGTGCGGGGTTGCTCTCGGTGATGACGATTTCGGCGGGAGTGATGTAAGCACTCA
>JALEMI010000041.1 GCA_022768325.1 Bacteroidales bacterium | reverse complement strand
GTACAAAGGAACGCATAAAATTCTTAACGCCTGTGTCCTACAATTCGAATTTCGGGAGAGCCGGTTCTGATTATCAAGCAGTTAGCTGTCGGTGAGGGGTCAAAAATGGGGTGAAAGTTTTTTTGGCGGTGAAAGTTGGGTTAATATGATAAATGCGATTGTCCAGCTCGTCGACGCCAAAGCCCTTAAAAAGATAATGATACTGAAACACAACAGAGTCTGGGCTTCCCGACAAATCTTGCTCCGTTATGCGTTGCAGGAAGTCGCACTCCACCGAGGGCAGAGGCTCTCCCTCCTCCTTATATTTTTCATACAACGCCGAAATCTTCTCATCAAGCGACTTCTGAGCATACATTTCCCCGCCCCATATCGCCAGGAGCAGCACCAATAAATACTGATACCAACGTGCCATACGATGTGAATTTATGAAAAATCCTCAGACCCTTTTTGCCCCGCAATATAAAAAAACTGCCCAGCTTCCTCTCCCGACAAGGCACTTCAAAAGCCGTTCAAACAGCGTTTAAACACTGTTTGAACGGCTTTATGAGCTGACAGCCCTACCCTCTTTAGATTCCGAGTTTCTTGCGGATGTCCTTAGGGATGGCGTCCTTGTGGACGAGGATGTTGAGCGTCTTGTACTTCACGAAGGCCTTCGATGCGTACCAGATGCCTTTATATTTGCCGGCCGCGCCCCACGAGTTCTTGACGAGGAAATATTCTTTGCCATTCTGGTCCTTGGCCTTGCCGTAGACGAGCATACCGTGGTCGTCGGTTGTCTCCCAATTATCGTAGGCCTCCTGGCGCATCTCTTGGGTCACCTCAATTTCGGGCATCGGCTTGCGCGTCATCTCGCGACGACGGTCGGCCGGGTTCATGCCCGTCCAACGCGCCATGTCAGAACCCGCAATGTCCGCACCCTTCTCCGCGTCGGGGCATACGGCGACACCGTCGCGGGTGAAGCCGAGCTCGCTAACGTCGGCACCCCATGCGAAGGTGTAGCCCTTGTCGACAGCGTTCTCCATGACGGCCATGAACTCGTCAATTGGCAAGTTGTAGCTGCTACCCCATCGCCAGTTGTCCTGCACCTCGATGATGAACTGCCCATAGAAGGGGTGATGCGTGAAGGAGGTCAGGGAGATGTAGTTGTCCATGTCCAGCCCCAGGCTCGCCTGATAGGTCTTCGGGGTGTACTCCTTTCCGTTGACGGTGAATTTCTCAGGGACTTTGCCGAGATATGCGTCCAACACGCCGACAACAGCGTTCTTCCACGCCGGGGTGAGTTTCTTGCTTTCGCCATCCACAATGGCCTCGACAACGCCGTTAACAGCGGGCCAGAACTCCATGAAGTTGGACAACGTGTCGCCATACGGGGTGCCAGGGAGCGGCATTGCCTCCTCGGGAATCATGCCGTAGTTGCGCATACAATAGACGGCGTCGTAGAAGCTGCCGCCCTCGGTGAACGAGATGTCGCCATGGAGGCGGACACTCGCCACGGCCCTGTCCTCGTACGTCTTGTGGGCCAAGAACATCTCGCAGAGGTTGTACTCCCCCTTGCCCATGCGGAGAAGCTCGGCCTCGAAGAAGCCGAGGGAGGAGAAGGCCCAGCACGTGCCGCTCTTGTTCTGGTTCTTGACAGAAGTGATAGGAATCTCTTTCACCGTCGTGAAGACGAAGCCGTCTTCGTCTTTCGCATTGCCTGCTTCCTGCGCCGTGGCGCTGCCGCCCACCATCAGGGACGCAAGCGACAAAATGCTAATTCTTTTAATCATTTTCAAGTTGTCTATTTTGCACACTTGTGCGTTACACATTGAAACCAAAGATAGTCAAATATCTTCATATTCATTCTGAATCTTAGCCGCTTAACAAAGAAAAGCGGCTGTTATTGCGACTTTACACCGAAAACTCTATCTTTGTTCTCGCTTTTGGCCCCGTAGTTCAATGGATAGAATGTCAGATTCCGGTTCTGCTGATTGGAGTTCGAGTCTCCACGGGGTCACAGAAACTTTCTTTGTGATGCTGGTCTGATGCGCATGGCGCAACCAGGCTGGCTCTTTTTTTGTAAACTATTAGAATGGCAAAAGATTACAACTTCAGAGAAATCGAAAGCCGGTGGCAGAAAAGCTGGGTCGACAACAAAACTTACAAGGTCGACATCAACCTCGACAAGCCTAAGTATTACGTCCTGGACATGTTCCCCTACCCATCCGGCGCAGGTCTTCACGTCGGTCACCCGCTCGGATACATAGCCTCAGACATCTACGCTCGTTTCAAGAGGCTCAACGGCTTCAATGTCCTCCACCCCATGGGCTACGACGCCTATGGCCTCCCGGCCGAGCAGTATGCCATTCAGACCGGACAACACCCGGCCGTAACAACCGAGAAAAACATTGCCCGCTATCGCGAGCAGCTCGACAAGATAGGCTTCAGCTTCGACTGGAGCCGCGAGGTCCGCACCTGCGACCCGTCCTATTATAAGTGGACGCAGTGGGCTTTCGAGAAGATGTTCGCCTACTTCTACGACACGAAGCTCAACAAGGCCCGCCCCATTGAGGTCCTGACGGCCCTCTTCGCCAAGAACGGAACCGAGGGCGTCAACGCCGCGCAGAGCGAGGAGCTCTCGTTCACAGCCGACGAGTGGAACGCCAAGACCAAGAGCGAGCAGCTCGACATCCTCATGAACTACCGCATCGCCTACCTGGGCGACATGATGGTCAACTGGTGCCCGAAGCTCGGCACCGTCTTGGCCAACGACGAGGTCGTAGAGGGCGTATCAATCCGCGGCGGCTACCCCGTGGTGCAGAAGGTCATGAAGCAGTGGTGCCTCCGCGTCTCGGCCTACGCCCAACGCCTCCTCGACGGGCTTGACACCGTGGAGTGGAGCGACTCCATCAAGGAGACGCAGCGCAACTGGATTGGTCGCTCCGAGGGTGCGGAGATGAAGTTCAAGGTCAAGGACTCGGACCAGGTGCTCACTATCTTCACCACCCGCGCCGACACAGTATTTGGCGTGACGTTCATGGTTCTCGCGCCAGAGAGCGAGTACACCCCCCTCCTTACGACACCCGCGCAGAAAGAGGCCGTCGAGGCCTACGTCTCGCAGACAAGCAAACGCACCGAGCGCGAGCGCATTGCCGACCGCAAGGTGACGGGCGTCTTCACCGGCTCGTACGCCATCAACCCCCTCACGCTTGAAGAGATACCCATCTGGGTGAGCGACTACGTCCTCGCCGGCTACGGAACGGGCGCCATCATGGCCGTACCGGCTCACGACAGCCGCGACTACGCTTTCGCCAAGACTTTCGGTCTTGAGATCCGCACCGTTGTTGAGGGCGCAGACGTAAGCGAGCAGAGCTTCGACGCCAAAGAGGGCATCGTCTGCAATTCGCCAATGCCAGGTCGCGAAGCCGTAGGCGGGCTTAACCTCAACGGCTTGACAATCAAGCAGTCTATCGCCACAACCAAGAAGTTCATTTCCGAGCATAAGATTGGCCGCGTAAAGGTGAACTACCGCCTCCGCGACGCCATCTTCTCGCGCCAGAGGTATTGGGGCGAGCCGTTCCCCGTATACTATAAGGACGGGCAGCCCCACATGCTTCCCGCCGACCAGCTTCCGCTCCGCCTGCCCGAGGTAGACAAGTACCTCCCCACGGAGACGGGCGAGCCTCCACTGGGACGAGCCAAGAATTGGCAGACGGCGGACGGATTCCCATACGAGCTTTGCACCATGCCAGGCTTTGCCGGCTCCAGCGCGTACTACCTCCGATACATGGACCCACACAACGACGCGGCTCTCGTATCGTCGGAGGCCAACCACTATTGGCAAAACGTAGACCTCTACGTAGGCGGCGCAGAACACGCCACGGGCCACCTTATCTACTCGCGTTTCTGGAACAAGTTCCTCTTCGACCTCGGCATCTCGTCGACCGAAGAGCCTTTCAAGAAACTCGTGAACCAGGGCATGATTCAGGGACGAAGCAATTTCGTCTACCGAATTAAGGACACCAACACCTTCGTCTCGCTCGGTCTTAAGGACCAATATGACGTTACGCCAATCCACGTCGACGTGAACATCGTCTCGGGCGACGTGCTGGACGTTGAGGCTTTCAAGAACTGGAGGCCGGACTACGCCACGGCGGAGTTCATCCTCGAAGACGGGAAGTACATCTGCGGCTGGGCGGTAGAGAAGATGTCCAAGTCCATGTTCAACGTCGTAAATCCCGACATGATTGTCGACCGCTTTGGAGCCGACACCCTCAGGATGTACGAGATGTTCCTCGGTCCTGTGGAACTCTCTAAGCCATGGGACACCAACGGTATTGACGGCGTACACCGTTTCCTCCGCAAGCTCTGGCGTCACTATTACACCGAGGAGACCCTCACTCTCGACGAGGCTAAGCCCGAGGCAGCCGAGCTTAAGGCCCTCCACAACTGCATCAAGAAGGTCACCGAGGGCATTGAGCGTTTCTCGTTCAACACCTGCGTAAGCCAATTCATGATTACGCTCAGCGAGCTTCAGAACCTCAAGTGCCGCAAGAAGGCAATCCTTGAGCCGTTCATCGTCATGCTCGCCCCCTTTGCGCCCCACGTGGCCGAAGAGATTTGGCACGACCTTGGCCACACCACCACCGTCTGCGACGCCCAGTGGCCAGAGCTTGACGAGTCGCATCTCGTAGAGACCTCCGTCAAGTACCCCGTCGCCTTCAACGGCAAGGTTCGCTTCACCCTCGAACTCCCCGCCGATGCCGACCCCAAGGTCATTGAGAACACCGTCCTCAGTGCCGAGCAGACCGCCAAATACACCGAAGGCAAGACGGTCCGCAAGGTGATTGTGGTCCGCGGCAAGATGGTCAACGTAGTCCTCTAACGCGACGAGAGACGCCATAATTCAAAAAATGGCTACCCTTCATGACGAGGGGTAGCCATTTTTCTTTTTGCGCCCTGGGCTGCGGCCTTAATCGTATTCAAACGAGCTGCCGCCCACAAACTCGCGCATGAGCGATGTCGGGGGGATGGTCTCCGCCCCGAGGGGCTTGAAGTAGCTCAAGAAATGGAGGAGGCGCTGCGCCTCGCCATAGTGCGGCGAATTGGGGAGGACCTCCAAGAGGATAGGCTCCGCCTTGGCTCGGAGTACGGCAAGCTCGTAGAGGGTGCACGAGTTAAACATCACGTCCGCCTGCTCCTGATTGGTGTAGATGAACTTATCCTCACCGCGGCGGACGCTGGGCCACATGGCAATGGTGCTCTCGGCGTTGTGTCCGCGGTTGTAGTAGTCGCGGACAATGCGGCGGATAAGGCGGTTGTCCGTGGTGTGGATGCGGGTAAGCTGGTCGAAGTTGATGCCTGCCAATGGGGCCACGTAGATGCGGAACTTGTTCGCGTCGGGAATCATGGGGGTCAGGGCGGGCGTCAGGCCGTGCGTACCCTCAATGACGAGGACGCTGCCCTTCTCCAGGCGGAGCTTAGTGCCGTCGAACTCAGACTTTCCGCGGACGAAGTTGAACTTAGGAATCTCGACCTCCTCGCCGCGCATCAGGGCGAGAATCTGCTCGTTGAAGAGCTTGACGTTGATGGCCTCTACTGCCTCGAAGTCGTAATTGCCCTCCTCGTCGCGGGGCGTCAGCTCGCGGTCCACGAAATAGTTGTCGATGGAGAGGGTCACGGGCGTTATGCCGTTGAGTGCCAACTGGATAGAGAGGCGTTTGCTGAACGTAGTCTTACCGCTTGACGACGGGCCGGAGATTAGCACCACGCGGACATTGTCACGCCGCTCGGCAATCATGTCCGCAATGTCGGCAATCTGCTTCTCGTGGAGGGCTTCCGACACTTGGATGGCCTTGCGGCCTTGCCCGTCGCCAATTGTATCGTTGAGGTCGGCGAGGCGGCGGATTCGCAAGATGTTCTTAATCTTGTCGAACTGGAGGAACGTGGCGAACATCTTGTTTTGCAACGTCGACTCGGCTAATTGGCTGGGGTTATTGTCCTCGGGGAGGCGGAGCAACATCCCGCTGAAGAACTCGGTGAGGTCGAACGCCTCGACATCCGACGTCTTCTGCGTGAGGTCGCCAAAGAGTACGGCGTTATGTCCGTCGAGCGAGTGGACCACCGTATACAGCTCGCCATGTTGGCGCAAGAGGCGGCACGTATCGGGCGTTGTCGTCAGGAGAGACAGGGCCTCCTCGGTCGGCATCTCCTTGCGCACGATGGGCAAGGCGGCGGCCTGAAGCTCCTTCATTCGGTCGAGAATGGCCACGACCTCCGCCGTCGTAGGGTCTACGCGCTGGCCCGACTTAAGCAATTCGCAATACAGGCCTCGCGAGACGCTGTGGAGCACCTCCACCTGTACGCCCTCCAGAACCTCGTCGACAGCCACTCCGAGCATCATGACCAAGGTCCGCGCCAGCATCCTGCGGCCCTCGGGATGCGTACCGTCAAAAAACTCTATTCGTTTGGGGCGGAAGACGCGGTATGACAAGCCGACAAAACGGCCGTTGGCCATCGCGCCCAAAATCTTGTGTTTCAGCTTGACCCCCATCTGTTCGGCCAGCTCCTCTAATGTCAGGCCTGGCTCAATGTCTATCGTCCTGCCCTGATTGACGCAGAATATCTGAACTTTCTCCATAAATATGTCTTTGGATAGTTTACGTTTGTGGGCATCGGTCTCTTTGCCGACGCCAATACTAATTTAACATATTTAACGGAAAATATCGGCTCTCAGTTTCCTTTCGCACCGCCTTGTCATGTTTTCGTAACCGAATATCGGCGGAAAGGGTTGTTTTTTCGCAAGACAGGGCGATTTTATCCGCATTGTGTTTGAATGCAAAAATTCTTTTCATATCTTTGCACCCGCTAAAGGGAGGTTTCCAGAGCGGTCAAATGGGACAGACTGTAAATCTGCTGCTTCGGCTTCGGAGGTTCGAATCCTTCACCTCCCACTCAGCGCAAAAGGCGAGTCGCACAAACGGCTCGCCTTTTTTGCGTCCATGCCTCTCGCAACATTGCAATCTACTTTCCACCTTAGGCTTAGCCCCTTGCGAGAAATTCCGCTATGTCTTAATTTCACATTGAACAAAAATTTTACTCTATGGAAAACCGCACATTCAACGGCATCCCTCGCCCCATTACTACACCCCAGTTCATCAACTCCTTGCGCCCGGACGAGGTCTTCGTCTTCGGCAGCAACCTCCAAGGCATGCACCTTGGCGGTGCGGCACGTGTGGCCCACGAACTCTTTGGCGCCATATATGGGCAAGGCGTGGGCCTCCAGGGGCAGAGCTACGCCATCCCGACAATGCATGGCGGAGTGGATGCCATCAAGCCCTACGTCGACGAGTTCATACGCTTTGCCGGCTCACGGGGCGACCTCTTCTTCTACGTGACGCGCATTGGCTGCGGAATAGCCGGATTTAGGGACGAGCAGATTGCCCCGCTCTTTGCCGAGGCCGTATCCATGCCCAACGTATGCCTGCCCGACACTTTCATCGAAGCCATTGGTAAACAAGGTAAATAGCCCCCCACCCCACCATGCTGAAACTACTCCATACAAGCGATTGGCACCTTGGCCAGACGTTTTGCAACTACGACCGCATTGAGGAGAACCGCCACTTCATGCGCCAACTGGCCGACATCGTCAAGGCTGAGCAACCCGACGCCATGGTCGTCGCAGGAGACATCTTCAACGTCTCCACCCCATCGGCCTCGGCGCTTCGCCTCTTCACCGACGGGCTTCTCGAAATATGTCGGCAAGCCCCACAGATGGATGTCTTCGTGACGGCGGGAAACCACGACAGCGCCAATAGGCTTGAGGCCGACCGCGAGTTGTGGCTGAGCCATCGCGTACGAGTGCTTGGCGTTGCGCCATCGACGCCGGAGAGCGTGGCCAACTATGTGCATCGCGTCGAGGGGAAAGGCGTTTTTGCCGCCATTCCATTCTTCTCCCCTCGCTTTGTTGACGTGCAGACCATCTTTGATGCCGTGGACGATGCGGTGCGCATGGTCAACCCTGACGGGCTGCCCGTGGTCTACATGGCTCACGCCGCGGTGTCGGGTTCCGACACCACGGGTCACGACGACTCAATTGGCGGAATGGACATGGAGCCGCTACCCCACTTCGGGAAGGAGTATGACTACCTGGCCCTTGGGCACATCCATTGCCCGCAGAACATCAAGGGGAGCGACGGACGCGCCAGGTATTGCGGGACGCCCGTGGCCGTATCTTTTGACGAGACCTACCCTCACGGCGTAGACATCGTCACCTTGACGCACGGGCAGGCCCCTGAGGTCCGTCCGGTAAGGATTGAGCCCCGGCTCCCGATGCTGACCATCCCGCGCAGCCCGAAGCCATTTGACGACGCCCTGGCGGAGCTATCCGCCTTGCCCGGTGAGACTGAGGCTTACGTGCGCCTCAACGTATTGGTGGACGACTACCTGCCATCCGATGCTCAACTTCGCGCCATAGAAGTGGTGAAAGAGAAGGCGTGCCGCTTTTGCAACGTCAAACTGACGCACCGCGAGCGCATCGCCGACACCGCCAGCACACCGACCCTCCACCTGATGGAGCTGAAAGAGATGGACCCCGTAGAGGTGGCGCGAATAAGGTGGAGAGAGGAGAAAGGCAAAGAGATGGACGCCGAGATTGTCAAACTGTTGCAAGGCGTTGTTGACGAAGTGAGAAACCCAGATAAATAGCCCGTTATGAGAATAATCAAACTGAAAATTCAAAACCTGGCCTCCATTGAGGAGGCAGAAATAGACTTCTCGGCCTCGCCACTTTCTGACAAGCCCCTCTTCCTGATCTGCGGCGACACGGGCGCGGGCAAGACAACCATCCTCGACGCCATTACGCTCGCCCTCTACGGCAACACCCCACGCTTTAACGATAGCAGAGACGAGGCGATAAACGACAAGCAAGACACCCTGCTCGACGACACCGTGGGGTCGAAAAACACATTGCGCCTTGTCCGCAAAGGGGCGACATTTGCCAATGTCGAGCTGACCTTCGAGGGGGCGGACGGCATCATCTACGTCGCCAAATGGCAAGTTCAGCAAAAAAAGAAGGGAAGCATGACGCTGAACAAAGCCGCGCGGACGCTGTCGTTCGACAAGGATGGCGAACCCATCACCCTTGTCAAGATTACCGAAATTGAGGAATGCATAGCGACAGCCGTCGGCATGAAGTTCCCGCAGTTTACGCAGACAACGATCCTTGCCCAGGGCAAATTCACGGAGTTCCTCAAGAGCAATGAGAGCGACAAGTCGTCAATTCTTGAGGGAATACTCGGGTCGGAAATCTTCACCCAAGTCGGCAAGAAGATTCAAGAGCATTTCAAGGAGGCGGAAAACAACCGCAAGGTGCTGCAAGGAAGCGTAAGCAACATAAAAGTCCTCACGCCAGAAGAGGAGGCCGAGGAGCGGCGCAAAGCAGACGAGGCCGAGGAAAAGCGCAAAACCCTTGCCGACCAGATAAAGACAGTGAACGACAAGGCCACATGGCTTAATAAAGACGACGAGCTCAAGGCAAAGCTCGCCCATGCCACAGGCGAGGCTGAGAAGAGGCAACGCTTGGCAGACAGCGACACCATGAAAGCCAAGCGGGGCGACATAGACCTTTGGGAAAAGAGCGCAGAGGTTCGCAACGCCATAAAGTCGCTGAACGAGAGACGGCAAGATATGGAAGAGATGAAGGACAAGGCGGCTGAGTTTCACGACCGGTTCAACAAAGCCTGCGCGGCCCTGATGCACCAAGAGGAGATGCTCGGCAAGGCTAACTCCCAGCTTGCGGCAATTGACGCGGCACTTGCGCCTCTCGCCCCTCACATCGCGATGCTTGACGACCCAAACATCCTCAGCGAGATTAAGACGCTGAACGCCTACGTTGAGGACTCTCAGAAATATGCGGCTTCGCACGATAAGATTCGGGAAGAGATTGCACCCCATGAGGCCGCAATCAGAGCCGACGAGGGCAAACTATCGGAACTATCCTCGGCTCATGAGAAGATTACCGAAGTTGTGGCCGGGCTTCAAAAAGAGGTTGACGCTCAACGGGCGATGCGGCTCTCGGAAAGGCTTGAAGAGTGCCGCAACGCCATAGCGGAGCTTGACAAGCTGCGCTTGGCGAAGCAAAACCTCGACAACAAGAACGCAGAGCTTGCCGACGCCCGGAAAGCGAAAGCCACAGCCGAGGCGAACCTCCCGACAGTGGAAGCGAAAGCCACAGAGACCGCCAACGCGCTGACCGAGGTCAAGAAAACACTGGCTGACACCGAGGCCCAGGTGGGCAATGCACGCGCCCTGATAGCCATGCTGAAGGAGGGCGACCGGTGCCCCGTGTGCGGTGGCACATTCACCGCGTCGGAGGCTCATTCTGACGGTTTTGACACCCTGTTAGACGAGAAGCGCCAGGCTCGTGACGCGGCGCAGAGAAGAGCCGACGAGGCGGCCAAAGAACTCGTGGCCGCACGAAAAGCCAAAGACATTGCCGACAAACAAGTAACGCTCACACAGCAAGTCGCAAAGGAGGCTACGGCCGACTTTGCAAGCAAGACGGCAAACGCCATTGCCGCAACGGCAAAATGTCAGATGCCATTGTCCGCCGCCCCGCAATTGGCAGAGATTGAGGCTGCAGAGCAAGCCCTCAACAAGAAGCAAGACGAGCTGTCGGCCCAAAACACCAGCTTCAGCGAATTGCAAAGCAAACTTGGCGACGAGCAGAAGGCTTTGACGGCAAAAAACAAAGAGCTGAACGAGCTGCGCGACAACATTGCCAAGAAGCAACAAGACCTGGGCGAGAAAAAGGGCAAGATGAACCAGCTTGACGAACAAATAAGAGACCTAAGAGCGAAAACGGAAGAAGGATGGCAAACCCTGCGCCCCAAAATATCTTACCCCGAAGAGCTGAGCATCAACGAATTAGCCGCACTCTCCGACCGCATACAGAAAGACACCGACACCCGAAAACAGTGTCAAGAGAAAAAGACGGAGACGGAGAAAACCATCAAGACCATTGAAGACGAAATATCTGCGGCGCAAGAGAGCAAAAAGACAGTCTTGGAACTGATGGCCAACAGCAAATGGTCAGAAACGAGCATTGTCCCATGCCCTGCGACGGAAAAGATTTCCGTGGTATGGACAAACATGGCGGAAGCCTTCAAAGCGTGGCATGACAACGTGACGACACTTCGCAATAAGATCTCGCAAGCCTCGGACGACGTGAACAACAGATTGACCGAATCGCAACTATCGATTGACAGCGTCAGCGACCTCATGAAGAGGCACACCGAGGAGAGCATAAACAGCCTGCGGAACGAAATAGCCAACGCAGACCAGCAACACCAAGTGGCGCAACAGATCCTCGCCAACGCCACAAAAGAGGTTACGGAACACGCGGCTCAGCGTCCCGCCCTCGACGAAGGCGACACAGCCGCATCCCTCGCCGAAAGGCTGAAAAACCTGACGGACGAGCAAGAGAAAAACAACCAACTTATTGGAAAGCAACGCAGTGATATTGACAAAAACGAGAGCGAAAAGAAGCGGCGGGAAGAGATGAGCAAATCACTAAGCAAAGCAGAAAAGACTTTCGACCTCTGGGACAAGCTCAAAAGTTTTGCGGGCGACAATGAAGGCAAGAGATTCCGCAACATGGCCTTGCGCCTGATAATGAACGAATTGCTCAGCTACGCCAATCAGCACTTGAAGACATTGTCGGCGGGGCGGTTCCGCATTGAGAGCAATGGCGAAGGGTTGTCGCTCGGCATACGCGACGCCCTGAACTACAACCGTCTTCAGACGCCCGCCAACCTCTCGGGTGGCGAGAGCTTCCTTGTCTCGCTGTCGTTGGCGCTGGGGCTGTCGTCCATGGCGGGCGGCAATGGCATCTTCTCGGACATCCTGTTTATTGACGAGGGCTTCGGGACGCTCGACGCCGAGTGTTTGGACAAAGTCGTCAGCCTCTTGGGACGCCTCAACGAGAGCGGCAAGCGCGTCGGCATCATCAGCCACGTGGAGGATCTTCGCGAGCGCATCCCGACGCAAATTCAGGTACGTAGGGTTGGGCAGACGAGCCGCGTCACGGTGGTCTAAAGCCCTCGTGCCTCTTTGACAGCCTCGTAGGCGGCCTGCACCTCCTTGAACTTCTTCTCGGCCTCGGCCTGCGCCTCGGCACCTTGTGAGGCGTAGCGGTCGGGGTGGTACTTCTTGACGAGGGTCCGGTAGGCATCCTTGACCTCGGCGTTCGTCGCGTCGGGGCTTATGCCGAGGGTCTTATAGGCGGCCGCCGTGATGTTGGCGGAGCTCTCGGACGACGAGGAGTATCCGCCACCGCCGTAGTTGCGGCCATAGCCTCCGCCGTTGACATTGAGGCGGTTGGCGAGGCGTTGTGTGTCCGACGACGAGATGCCCATGTAATAGGCGATATTGACGATGGTCTGGACCTCGGAATCGGTGATTATTCCGTCGGCCTCGGCAATAAGGCAGAGAATCTCGGCAATACGCAGCCTATCGGCGTAGGAGAGCATGGCACCGATGTTCATGGCGGCGGTTCGGGGGTCGAAGTTTGTCTGGAGAATATCGCGCAGCTCGTGCAGAGCCACACGCGCCTCCTCCTCGCCAAACTGGCGGACCAGGACACCCTTGACGAGGTCCAACTCCGCACGGACAACACGCCCGTCGGCCTTCATTGCGGCGGCAAGCACTTTGAGCAACGCATGGCGGAACGCGGTGTTTGAGTTGTCGCCCTGTGAACTTGAAGACTCTCCCGGAGCGTCCTTTAGCGACGAGAAGAAATTGATAAAGAAGCGGACGAGGAAGAAGATGATTATTAGGTTAAGAATCGAGAGAATCATTCTGCTTGTTGTTTGTATTTCAGCTGTTTGTCTATTTCTATTATTTGAGGGAGGACGAAATGCCTATCGTCTGATGAAATTACGAAATCGGCTCGACGCTCAATGTCTTCATTTGAGACTTGCGCACGGATTCGGGCTGCTATCTGTTCACGATTTGCGGCGTCGCGAATCATGGCCCTCTCGATACGCGTCTCGACGGGGAGCGATGCCACGATGATTTTGTCCATGAGCCTATCCATGCCGCTCTCGAAAAGAATGGCCGTCTCGCACAACACCCATTGCTCGCCCTGCGCCTCATGCCGCCTACACCACTGAGCGAAGTCGCGTCGTACGACGGGATGTATTATGGCATTGACGGCCGCCAAAGCCTCGCTGTCGGCAAAGATGATTGAGGCCAGCCTCTTGCGGTCCAGCCGCCCATCGACATAGATGTCCGCCCCGAAGAGCGACGTGAGGCCGCTGACAATATCGGGGTCGGTGTCGGTTAGGCGGTGCGCCTCGGCATCGCAATTATAGACGCTTACGCCAAGCGTGGCGAAAGCCTTGCCGATGGTAGTCTTGCCCGAGCCGATACCTCCCGTGAGACCTACTATAAGCATTTTGCGTGGCTATTTATCTTTTTCGAGGATGAACTCGGCGAAAGAGGGGGACATGGTGACATTCTTGACGAAGTCGGGCGCGGAGACGAGTTCGAGCCTTATGCGCGAATCCTTATTTCCAGGCCTGATGCGTCGGAAACTGGCGGCAACGCAGAAAGCATTAGCATCGGCATCGTCAAAGCGGCTCAGCCCTACGGAGAAGGTCAGCTTGGCGGAAGGGGGGAAGATGCGGCACCTGTATCCCGCAGGGAGGTTGGTCCCGACAATTGGCACCGAGATACGCTTCTCGGTGAGGATCTCGACATCGTACTCTACGACGACGTGGTCGGCATCGGCTGACGCCGTGCGTGGCAGGACGAAGGGGATGGTCAAGACTGTGGTGTCGGCAATGGTCATGGGTTGTTGCGGCTCAGTCCATACGGCGGTCATGGTGTCGAGAATGTTGCTCGTTGCGACAACGACGACGCTGTCGGGCTTTACGGAGCGTGGCGCGGAGAGAGTGCGGTGTGGGGCAATGGCGACATTGTCGGGCGGGTGGACGGGGAGTTTCTTCTTGACCACCGTGAGGAGGGGAATCATGACGGTGTCGGTCAGCACGTCGACAATGCGGAGATGTTCGGGGAGGTTGGTGTTTTGGTTGGCGAGACGGCGCGGGACGTAGATTGCCCAAATATTGCCGCCCTCGGCATAGCGCCGGAGAGGGGTGATGGGGACTTTGATCTTTCGGCTGTCGGTGATGTACATTTTGAGGAGGCTGAAGCCGTTGCCCTCGATGGTCGTGGTGACGTCTTTGCGGAGTTCGGGGTCGGTGATATAGCCTTCGGGGACGTCTTCGCAGACAATCTCAAGGCGCGTGGTGACGGTATATGTTTGGCGAAGCTTCTCGATGTGCCAAATGAGCACGGAGAGCAGGAGGAAGAGCATAAAGACCCTGAGGTTCTTGCCCTTTCTCCCCGTGAACACTCGCCTAAAGAAATTCTTCATCACACTCATCCGCAAAAGTGGGTAACGCGAATGTAGTCAATATTTTGGGAGGGAGGGGAGGACGTGGCATCCAAGAACGGTGAAAACATGGGCTTGGGCGGGATAATGGCGTACGTCGGGGCAGAGAGTTGAGAATGTCGGAGGCTGGATGACTCCATTAGTCGGCAAAAGCGGGGTGATTTGTCGACCATGCCCTTGCGTTTGTCGATAAACATTGGGGCGTTTGGCTTGTGGCACACAATTTGGAAGTTGATAGGGCAAGAGAGGCAACCACAAAGACAACACGGAAGCCACTCTACAAAAACAGAACGAAATTGGTTAACAATCTAAACACCAGAAGCCATGAAGACTAATATCATCATCGCGGCCATCGTAGCCGCATCGCTCGCCCTTCTCCCCAACGCAGCCAACGCACAGAACGCAAGGGCTCAACCGCCCTCGAAAGTCCAATCTCATGCGCCGGCAGGCAAGGATTCCGAGGCAGGGAAGCCAGCACCCCACAAGATGCAAAAGGGCGAAAAGCCCGGTCCCGGACGCCAACACGGCAAGCAACACGCAGAGAGGGCTCACAACAAGCGGACGCACTGCCACAAGGATTGCTGCCGATTAGAGAGACCCAAGCCCATGCCTCATCATCCGCAGCCGAAGTGCCACCACGGCAAACACCATGACCGCCCCGTGCCACCTCCCCCCGCACCACGCAGAGACTCGCACGAAGGAGTGATACACGTCTCGCTGCCAGGGCTCACCATAATTGTAGGTGCTTGACGTAAATCCGCCACAGACAGAAACAAGCAAGCGCGTCCGTAGGGAGTAATGACCCGACGGACGCGCTTTTGTTTTTTGGAGATTCTCATTCTGACGCGGTGCTCAACTTGGAATTTGGCACCACATCTGGAAATATGTTGTTTAAAAAATGGGCTGTGCCGCAATGCGACACAGCCCATTTTATGCAGATTACGTAATTGCTGCGGATTATGCCTCTTGGGCGTCGAGAACTTGGAGGTCCTCCTTGTTTCCGACGATGTCGTCACCAAGACCGCGGGTACCAGTACCTGCGGGGATGAGATGACCGCAGATGACGTTCTCCTTGAGACCTTCGAGGAAGTCGACCTTGCCCTGGAGTGCGCTCTCGTTGAGGACCTTGGTGGTCTCCTGGAACGAGGCGGCGGACATGAAGCTCTTGGTCTGGAGGGCAGCACGAGTGATACCCTGGAGAATCTGATTGGCCGTGGCAGGAACGGCGTCGCGAACCTGTACCAGGTTGGACATATCGCGGCGGCGGAGCTGGGAGTTCTCGTCACGGAGACGGCGCGCCGTGATGATTTGGCCTGGCTTGAGAGTATCGCTGTCGCCAGCGTCGGTGACGACGAGCATACCCCAAAGACGGTCGTTCTCCTCTTGGAAGTCGATCTTGTCGACTGCCTCCTTCTCAAGGAAGGTGGTGTCGCCTGGATCTTGAATCTCGACCTTGCGCATCATCTGGCGGACAATGACCTCGAAGTGCTTGTCGTTGATGGCAACACCTTGGAGGCGGTAGACATCTTGCACCTCGTTGACGATGTACTCTTGGACCTTGGTGGGGCCGAGAATGGTGAGGATGTCGGTTGGCGTGATGGCACCGTCGGAGAGAGGAGTGCCGGCGCGGACATAGTCGTTCTCCTGGACGAGGATTTGCTTGGAGAGAGAGACAAGGTAAATCTTCCTCTCGCCCGTCTTGGAGGTGATGATGATCTCGCGGTTACCACGCTTAATCTTGCCGTAGGAGACTTCGCCGTCGATTTCGGAGACAACGGCGGGGTTGCTCGGGTTGCGGGCTTCGAAGAGCTCGGTGACGCGAGGGAGACCACCGGTGATGTCACCAGCCTTGCCGACGGCGCGAGGCATCTTGGCGATGGTCTCGCCGGCCTTGATTTCCATGCCGTCCTCGGTGGAGACGTGGGCACCTACGGGGAGGTTGTAGGTCTTGATGATCTCGTCGCCGTCCATAATGTTGAGGGACGGGGAACGCGTCTTGTCGTGGCTCTCGATGATGACCATCTCGGAGAAGCCAGTCTGCTCATCGCTTTCGAGCTTGTAGGTTACGCCCTCCTCCATGTTGTCGAACTTGACGACACCGCTCTTCTCGGTGATGATCTGAGCGTTGTATGGGTCCCATTCGCAGAGGTCGTCGCCCTTCTTGACCTCTTGGCCAGGCTTGACGAAGAGTTTGGAGGCGTAGTGGAGCTGATGGCGGATGAGGTCGTGGCCGGTGTTCTTGTCGACGATGCGGAGCTCAGCGAGACGGCTGACGACGACCTCGTAGTCGCGGCCATTAGCATCGGTATAGGGGACGCTGCGGAGCTCGTCGATCTCGACAATACCGTCGTACTTAGACTTAACGGAGCTCTCGGAAGAGTCGCCGCCTGCGACACCACCTTGGTGGAAGGTACGGAGTGTAAGCTGTGTACCCGGCTCGCCGATGGATTGCGCGGCGATGACACCGACGGCCTCGCCCTTGTGGACAAGACGGCTGGTGGCGAGGTTGCGGCCGTAGCACTTGGCGCAGACGCCCTTGCGGCTCTCGCAAGTGAGGACGGAACGAATCTCGACACTCTCGATGGGGGACTCCTCGATGGCCTTGGCTTTGGCCTCGTTGATCTCCTCGCCAGCGTGAACGAGAACCTCGTTGGTTATGGGGTGGATGACATCGTTGACGGCTACGCGGCCGAGGATGCGCTCGTAGAGGGTGGCGATGACATCGTCGTTGTTCTTGATGGCCGTGCAGGTGAGACCGCGGAGAGTGCCGCAATCCTCGTCGGTGATGATGACATCGTTGGAGACGTCGACAAGACGGCGGGTGAGGTAACCGGCGTCGGCGGTCTTAAGAGCGGTATCGGACAGACCCTTACGTGCGCCGTGTGAAGAGATGAAGTACTCCTGGACGGAGAGGCCTTCCTTCAGGTTTGCGATGACGGGGTTCTCGATAATCTGCGGGCCTTCGGCACCGGACTTTTGCGGCTTAGCCATAAGGCCACGCATACCGCAGAGCTGGCGAATCTGGTCTTTAGAACCACGGGCGCCGGAGTCGAGCATCATGTAGACGGAGTTGAAGCCTTGCTGGTCGGAGCTAAGCTGCTTCATGAGGATGCCCGTCAGGTCGGTATTGACATGGGTCCAGATGTCGATAATCTGGTTGTAACGCTCGTTGTTGGTGATGAAACCCATGTTGTAGTTGTTCATCACGTCCTCGACATCCTCGTAGCCCTTCTTGATGAGGGCCTCTTTCTCCTTGGGGATGATGACATCGGAGAGGTTGAACGAGAGACCGGCGACGAACGCCATGCGGTAGCCCATGTTCTTGACATCGTCGAGGAAGTCGGCAGTGCGGGGGATACCGCAAGCCTTTTGGACACGTGCGATGATGTCGCGGAGGGACTTCTTTGTGATGATGCAGTTGATGTAGCCGACCTCTTGTGGGACGAGGTTGTTGAAGAGGATACGCCCCATGGTGGTCTCGACCATCTTCTTGACGGGTTTGCCCGTCTCGTCGAGGTCGTTGGTGAGCACCTTGACGCGAGCGTGGAGCTCGACCTTGCCCTCGTTGTAGGCTATCTCAGCCTCGGTGGGAGAGTAGAAAGTGAGACCTTCGCCTTCGACACCCGGGCGCTCCTTGGTGATGTAGTATAGACCGAGGACCATATCCTGAGACGGGACGGTGATAGGCGCGCCGTTGGCAGGATTGAGGACGTTGAGGGAGGCGAGCATGAGGAGCTGCGCCTCAAGAATAGCCGCATTGCCGAGGGGGAGGTGGACAGCCATCTGGTCGCCGTCGAAGTCGGCATTGAAAGCAGTACAAGCGAGCGGGTGGAGCTGGATGGCCTTTCCCTCGACCATTCGGGGCTGGAAAGCCTGGATGCCGAGACGGTGGAGAGTCGGGGCGCGGTTGAGGAGAACCGGGTGGTTCTTCATGACATTCTCGAGAATGTCCCATACCATTGGGGCCTTCTTGTCGACAATCTTCTTAGCGCTCTTGACGGTCTTGACGATACCGCGCTCGATGAGCTTACGGATGATGAACGGCTTGAAGAGCTCGGCGGCCATATCCTTAGGCAGACCGCACTCGTGCATACGGAGCTCAGGGCCGATGACGATGACGGAACGCGCGGAGTAGTCGACACGCTTACCGAGGAGGTTTTGACGGAAACGGCCCTGCTTGCCTTTGAGGCTGTCGGAAAGTGACTTGAGGGGGCGGTTGGCGTCGGACTTGACGGCCGTGGAGCGGCGCGTATTGTCGAAGAGGGAGTCGACCGCCTCTTGGAGCATACGCTTCTCGTTGCGGAGGATGACCTCGGGCGCCTTGATCTCGAGGAGCCTCTTAAGACGGTTATTGCGGATGATGACCCTACGATAGAGCTCATTGAGGTCGGACGTAGCGAAGCGTCCGCCGTCGAGTGGCACGAGAGGACGGAGGTCGGGCGGGATAACCGGGACGACCTTGAGAATCATCCACTCGGGCTTGTTGCGGCCTTGTGAGGCGCGGAACCACTCGACAACCTGGAGCCTCTTGAGGGCCTCGTTCTTGCGTTGTTGTGAAGACTCGTTGCTTGCGGCGTGGCGGAGCTGGTAAGAAAGCTCATCGAGGTCGATTTGCTGGAGAAGCATTTCGAGGGCCTCGGCGCCCATCTTAGCAATGAACTTATTGGGATCGGAGTTATCGAGGAGCTGATTCTCCTTGGGGAGAGAATCGACGATGGCGAGATACTCCTCCTCGGAGAGGAAATCGAGCTTCTTGACGCCATCGGCGGCCTTGACACCTGGGTTTATGACGATATAACGCTCGTAATAGACGATGGTATCGACCTTTTTTGTGGGGATGCCGAGGAGGCAGCCGATCTTGTTGGGCAGGGACCTGAAATACCAGATGTGGGCGACAGGGACGACGAGAGAGATGTGTCCCATACGCTCGCGGCGCACCTTTTTCTCGGTGACCTCGACACCGCATCGGTCGCAGACGATGCCCTTGTATCGGATACGCTTGTACTTACCGCAGTGGCACTCGTAGTCCTTAACGGGGCCGAAGATGCGCTCGCAGAAGAGACCGTCACGTTCAGGCTTGTAGGTCCTGTAGTTGATGGTCTCGGGCTTAAGCACCTCGCCGCTTGACATCTCGAGAATCTCCTCTGGGGAAGCCAGACCGATGGAGATTTTGGAGAAGTTGGTTTTCTTTTGATCTCTTCTAAAAGCCATGTTAGAGATTTTATATATTGTCCCGCAGAGCGGGTGTATTTTTTCCGATTAAGGAGTCGCGACAGTAGGCAGAAGCCGAAATGTCGCGACTCCGTATGCGGGTGTTAAGAACTTACTCGAACTGGATGCTGAGGCCGAGACCTCTCATCTCGTGGAGGAGGACGTTGAGCGACTCGGGGATGCCTGGCGTCGGGAGATTGTCACCCTTAACGATGGCTTCGTAGGCCTTGGCGCGACCGACGACATCGTCGGACTTGACGGTAAGGATCTCCTGAAGGACATTGGCAGCACCGAAGCCCTCGAGGGCCCAGACTTCCATCTCACCGAAACGCTGGCCACCGAACTGAGCTTTACCACCGAGCGGCTGCTGCGTGATGAGCGAGTAGGGACCGATGGAGCGGGCGTGCATCTTGTCGTCGACCATGTGGCCGAGCTTAAGCATATAGACGATGCCGACCGTAGCGGGTTGGTGGAAACGCTCGCCAGTGCCGCCGTCGTAGAGGTAAATCTTGCCCACATCTGGGAGGCCTGCCTTGCGGGTAAGCTCGGTGATTTGGTCGAGCGAAGCGCCGTCGAATACAGGTGTGGCGAACTTGAGGCCGAGCTCCTTGCCAGCCCAACCGAGGACAGTCTCGTAGATCTGGCCAAGGTTCATGCGGGAAGGCACACCGAGGGGGTTGAGGACGATGTCGACAGGAGAGCCGTCGGGGAGGAAAGGCATATCCTCGATACGGACGATGTTGGAGACGATACCCTTGTTGCCGTGTCGACCTGCCATCTTATCGCCGACGCGGATTTTGCGCTTCTTGGCGATGTAGATCTTGGCGACCTGCATGATGCCGTTTGGCAGCTCGTCGCCGATGGTCTCGTTGTAGGTGCGACGTTTTGCGACAGCCTCGTACTCCTTGTACTTCATCCTGTAGTTGTGGACTACGCGGTAGATGAGGTTATTGTCGTTCTCGTCGGACGTCCAATTGGCGGGGTCGACGGACTGGAAGTTAATGTCGGCGAGTATGTTGCGGGTGAGCTTGACGCCCTTGGCGACGACCTCGACACCGTAGTAATCCTTGATGCCTTGAGAGGCCTTGCCGTTGAGGAGAGAGTTGAGCTTGTCGATGAGCTTATCGAGCAGCGCAGCGACATTCTTTTGGAACTCCTCGTCGATGGCGGCAATCTTGGCCTTCTCGGTGGAACGCGAGCGGCGGTCCTTGATTACGCGAGAATAGAGGTTACGGCCGATGACAACACCGCTGAGGGAGGGATTGGCTTTGAGAGAAGCGTCCTTGACATCGCCGGCACGGTCGCCGAAGATGGCTCGGAGGAGTTTCTCCTCTGGCGTTGGGTCACTCTCGCCCTTAGGCGTAATCTTACCGATGAGGATGTCGCCCGGGCCGACATGGGCGCCGATGCGGATGATACCGTTCTCGTCGAGGTCCTTGGTGGCATCCTCGCTGACGTTGGGGATGTCGGAAGTGAGTTCCTCCATACCGCGCTTGGTATCGCGGACTTCGAGAGAATACTCGTCGACGTGGACGGAGGTGAAGATGTCCTCGCGGACCACCTTCTCGGAGATTACGATAGCGTCCTCGAAGTTGTATCCCTTCCAAGGCATGAAGGCGACCTTGAGGTTGCGTCCGAGCGCGAGCTCACCGTTGGAGGTGGAGTAGCCCTCGGTAAGGATTTGCCCCTTTTGAACCTTCTGACCAGGGAGGACAACCGGGCGGATGTCGATACAGGTGCTCTGGTTGGTCTTCTGGAACTTGGGGAGGCGATACTCCTTAGTATCGGGGTCGAAGCTGACAAACTTCTCGTCGTCGGTACGGTCGTAGCGGACGATAATCTTGTCGGCATCGACATAATCGATGACGCCGTCTTTCTCGGCGGTAACTTGTGTGCGTGAGAAGCGGATGACAGGCTCTTCGAGACCAGTTCCGACGATTGGGGACTCGGTGCGGAGAAGTGGCACGGCCTGCCTCATCATGTTGGAACCCATGAGCGCGCGGTGTGCGTCGTCATGCTCAAGGAATGGGATGAGCGAAGAGGCGACAGAGGCGATTTGGTTTGCGGCGACGTCGATGTACTCGACTTCGTGCTTTTCGACAACGGGGAAGTCGGAATCCTGGCGGGACTTGACACGGTCCTCGGTGAAATTGCCCTCGTCGTCCATTGGGGAGAGTGCCTGCGCGATGATCTTGTGCTCCTCCTCCTCGGCCGTTACGTACTTGAAGCCCTCGGGCGAGAAATCGACCTTACCGTCCTTAACGATGCGGTAAGGGGTCTCGAGGAAGCCGAGGTCGTCAATCTTGGCGTAGATTGTGAGAGAGGAGATAAGACCGATGTTGGGGCCTTCTGGGGTCTCGATTGGGCAGAGACGGCCGTAGTGGGTATAGTGGACGTCGCGGACCTCGAAGCCTGCGCGATCTCGTGAAAGACCGCCGGGACCGAGAGCGGAGAGACGCCTCTTGTGGGTGACCTCGGCAAGAGGGTTGGTCTGGTCCATGAACTGCGATAGCGCGTTCGTAGCGAAGAAACTTGCGACGACAGAGGCAAGGGTCTTGCTATTGATGAGGTCGGTTGGCGTGAAGACCTCGTTATCGCGGACGTTCATGCGCTCGCGGATGGTGCGAGCCATACGGGCGAGACCGACGGAGAACTGGTTTGCAAGCTGCTCGCCGACGGTGCGGACACGGCGGTTGCTGAGGTGGTCGATATCATCTACATCGGCTTTAGAGTTGAGGAGCTCGATGAGGTGCTTGATGATCTCGATCATGTCCTCCTTGGTGAGGACACGGACATTCATGTCGGTCTTGAGACCGAGCTTTTGGTTGAGACGGTAGCGTCCGACATTACCGAGGTCGTAACGCTTATCGGAGAAGAAGAGCTTCTCGATGGCATCTCTTGCGGTAGCCTCGTCGGGTGGCTCGGCGTTGCGGAGCTGACGATATATGTAGATTACAGCCTCCTTTTCGGAGTTGCAAGGGTCTTTCTGAAGGGTATTGTAGATGATGGCGTAATCGGCGATGTTGGTAGCCTCCTTGTGGAGGAGGATTGTCTTAGCGCCGGAATCGATGATTTCATCGACTTGGTCTTCGTCGAGAACGGTCTCGCGGTCGACGACGACTTGGTTTCTCTCGATGGAGACGACCTCGCCCGTATCTTCGTCAACGAAGTCCTCGACCCAAGATTTCAGGACACGCGCGGCGAGTTTGCGGCCGACGCACTTCTTGAGATTGGCCTTGCTTACTTTGACCTCGTCGGCAAGCCCGAAGATTGCGAGAATATCTTTATCGGACTCGAAACCGATTGCACGGAGCATCGTCGTTACGGGGAGCTTCTTCTTACGGTCGATGTAAGCGTACATGACATTGTTGATGTCGGTAGCGAACTCAATCCATGAGCCCTTGAACGGGATGATGCGTGCGGAATAGAGTTTAGTGCCGTTGGCGTGGACGCTTTGTCCGAAGAAGACGCCTGGCGAGCGGTGCAGCTGAGAAACGACTACGCGTTCGGCACCGTTGACGATGAAACTACCCTTCTCGGTCATGTAAGGAATCATGCCGAGGTAAACATCTTGCACGACAGTGTCGAAATCCTCGTGGTCTGGGTCGTTGCAAGAGAGTTTGAGTGTAGCCTTCAGGGGGACTTGGTACGTAAGTCCCTGCTCGAGACACTCCTGAATGGTGTATCGGGGTGGGTCGATGCAATAGTCGAGGAATTCGAGAGTGAAATTGTTCCTCGTGTCGCTTATGGGGAAATTCTCATTGAAGACCCTGAAGAGTCCTTCTGATTTTCGTTGTTCAGGTGTGGAACCTAATTGGAAAAGCTCCTTGAACGATTTTAACTGAACTTCCAGGAAGTCGTTGTATTCCAACGAGTGCTTCAGGGAAGAGAAACTTATCCTGTCGGCTTTAATGGGATTCATCGGAAAAGGGAAGTTTATTGAGCTTTTATAACAGAGATACTAAAAGGTTTGGAGCTCACGCAGAGCGTGAGTTCCAAACCGTATTCCTATTAGAAGGAAGCGCCGCTGTTACTTAAGTTCAACTTCAGCACCAGCCTCTTCGAGTTTAGCCTTGAGAGCCTCAGCGTCAGCCTTGGAAAGTTTCTCCTTGACGGTAGCGGGAGCCTTGTCGACGATCTCCTTAGCCTCCTTGAGGCCGAGACCGGTGTTCTCCTTGACTGCCTTGACGACTTGGAGCTTAGCTGCGCCAGCGCTCTTGAGGATGACGTCGAACTCAGTCTGCTCAGCAGCTGCGGCAGCGCCAGCGGCTGCGGGAGCAGCAACAGCAACAGCTGCGGCTGCGGGCTCGATGCCGTACTCCTCTTTGAGGACGTTAGCGAGTTCGTTGACTTCCTTTACAGTAAGATTGACGAGCTCTTCAGCGAGCGTCTTGATGTCTGCCATTGTATTGAAAAATTAATAGGGTTCAGGTAAAGATGAAAAATTATTTCTTGCTTAAGGTTTCGAGAATGCCATGGATCTTGTTGCCAGCGGAGCCTTGGAGAGCGGAGACAACGTTCTTTGCAGGGGACTGCAGGAGAGCGATGACATCGGCGATGAGCTCCTCTTTGCTCTTGATGGCGACGAGTTCTTGGAGAGCGTCGGGACCGTAGACGGAGTTCTCGACGTAAGCTCCTTTGAGGACAGGCTTTTCGTTGTCGGCCGCGAACTGCTTGATGACTTTAGCTGGGACATTGCCGACGTTAGAGAACATGACGGCAGTGTTGCCCTCGAAAGCGTGGTCGAGACCTTGGAGTTCGCCATCAACGGAGTTGATGGCCTTCTTGATCAGCGTGTTCTTGACGACCATGAGCTTGATTTCCTTCTCGAAGCAGAGGCGACGGAGAGCGCTGGTTTTCTCAGCGTTGAGTCCCTCGATGTCGACGAGGTAGAAATGGTTGTAGCTCTTGAGTGTCTCGACGAGCTGGTCGATGAGGGTGGCTTTATCTTCCTTTCTCATGATTTCGATGTTGAATGGTAAAACAATCGACTAAGCGTCGCCGACCTTGAAGTCGACGTGAACGCCTGGGCTCATGGTGCTGGAGAGATAAACGCTCTTGACATAAGTGCCCTTAGCGGAAGAAGGCTTGAGACGGACGATGACGCTGAGGAACTCCTTGACGTTATCGACGATCTTGTTGGCGTCGAAAGAAACCTTGCCGATAGAGGCGTGGACGATGCCTGCCTTGTCGACCTTGAAATCAATCTTACCGGCCTTGACCTCCTTGACAGCCTTGGCGACGTCCATGGTAACAGTGCCGCTCTTAGGGTTAGGCATGAGACCACGGGGGCCGAGGACACGTCCGAGGGCACCGACTTTAGCCATGATGCTGGGCATGGTGATGATGACATCGACGTCAGTCCATCCGCCCTTTATTTTCTCGATGTACTCGTCGAGGCCGACGAAATCCGCACCGGCTTCCTTAGCCTCGGTCTCCTTGTCGGGAGTGCAGAGGACAAGAACACGTACCTGCTTGCCAGAGCCGTGAGGGAGCGTGCAGACGCCTCTCACCATTTGGTTGGCCTTGCGGGGGTCGACACCAAGTCGAACATCCACGTCGACGGAGGCGTCGAACTTTACGGTTGTCATCTCCTTGACGAGCGCAGCAGCCTCGTCGAGGGAGTAGACCTTACCCTCCTCCATCTTAGACAACGCCAACTTCCTATTCTTAGTTAGTTTCGTCATTGTGCTAGTAGGTATAATTATTTGTTGCCGGGGAACTCACCAGTGACGGTGACACCCATACTTCTTGCAGTGCCAGCAATCATTTTCATGGCAGCCTCAACGGTAAAGCAGTTGAGGTCGGGCATTTTGTCTGTCGCGATGGCCTTAACCTGCTCCCAAGTGATGGAAGCTACCTTTTTGCGGTTAGGTTCGGCAGAGCCGGACTTGAGCTTAGCGACCTCCTTGATCTGCACGGCGGCAGGAGGGGTCTTGATGACAAACTCAAACGACTTGTCGTTGTAGACCGTTATGACGACAGGCAGAATTTTACCGGCCTTGTCCTGAGTACGAGCGTTGAACTGCTTACAGAATTCCATGATGTTCACGCCCTTCGAGCCGAGAGCCGGACCGATTGGGGGTGAAGGATTCGCTGCACCACCTTTAACCTGAAGTTTGATAAAGGCTTCTACTTCTTTTGCCATTGTAGCAATTCTAAATTTGGAAAGTTATAATAATGACGATTTGTATAAGGCCGACCGTCGCCGGCTGGAAGCATTCGATACTAAACCGCCCTTACTATCGGATTTTGTGGATTAATATTACTCTCTTTCTACTTGGTAGTAGTTGAGTTCGAGAGGTGTTTTTCTGCCGAAGACCTTGATCATGACGGAGAGTTTCTTCTTCTCTTCGTTGACCTCCTCGATTTCGCCGGAGAAGCCGGAGAAAGGGCCGTCGGTCACCTTGACCGTCTCGCCGACTACGAAGGAAATCTCGTCTTCGGTTGTGACATCGGCCACCTCGTCGACACGGCCAATCATGCGTGCGGCCTCGGAGGCTCTCATTGGCTGTGGCTTAGGGTCGCCGAGGAATCCGAGGACATTGGCGACACTGGCGAGGACGGCCTTGGTCTCGGACGTGAGGACGCACTCGACGAAGACGTAGCCTGAGTAGAGGATATGCTCCTTGAGTACCTTCTTGCCGTTACGCTGCTGATATACTTTCTCTACGGGGACAACGGCTTCGCCGATGAGGTCACCGAGATTGCGTCTTGCGACTTCAGCCTCGATGTTTTCCTTGGCTTTCTTCTCTTTGCCGCCGATTGCGCGGAGTACGTACCAGGATTTCTGGTTTGATTCCATTAGGAGGGAGTATATGTAGAATTAGAGGACGCTGTAGATGCCTTTGAGGAGATACTCGAAGATGAGATCCATGGCCAGGATGACCAAGGCGATGATGAGCGAAGCAATCATGACGACCCTTGCGCTTGAGAAGAGTTCATTCCAAGCGGGCCAAGTCGTCTTGTTGACGAGCTCGTTGTAAACGTCCTTGCAGTAGTTAACGACTTTGTTCATTAGTCAAATTTCTTTTTGGCACGGGTGGAGCGACTCGAACGCCCGACACTCGGTTTTGGAGACCGATGCTCTACCAACTGAACTACACCCGTGTATAAAGGAGGCGGAGAGAGCCGCCTCCTGAGTTATGAGAGGAGAGGATTACTCTACGATCTCGGTGATCTGGCCTGCGCCGACGGTGCGACCACCCTCGCGGATAGCGAAGCGGAGACCGACGTTGAGAGCGACAGGGTAGATGAGCTCAACCTCGATGTTGACATGGTCGCCAGGCATGACGATCTCGGTGCCCTCTGGGAGCTTGATCTCGCCGGTGATGTCGAGCGTACGGAGGTAGAACTGAGGACGATACTTGTTCTTGAAAGGAGTGTGGCGGCCACCTTCCTCCTTCTTGAGGACGTAGATCTGAGCCTTGAACTTGGTGTGAGGGGTGATGGAACCTGGCTTGCAGAGGACCATACCACGCTTCATCTCGGACTTCTCGATACCGCGGAGGAGGAGACCGACGTTGTCGCCAGCTTCGCCCTCGTCGAGGATCTTGCGGAACATCTCGACGCCGGTGCAGACGGTCTTCTTGCCATCAGCGCCGAGGCCGACGATCTCGATTTCGTCACCGACATGGATGACACCAGTCTCGACACGGCCGGTAGCGACGGTGCCACGACCGGTGATGGTCATAGAATCCTCGACAGGCATGAGGAAAGGCTTATCGAGAATACGCTCAGGAGTAGGAATCCACTCATCGACAGCTGCCATGAGCTCCATAACCTTATCCTCCCACTGAGGCTCGCCGTTGAGAGCGCCGAGAGCGGAGCCCTTGATGACGGGGCTGTTGTCGCCATCGAACTCGTAGAAAGAGAGAAGCTCGCGGAGCTCCATCTCGACGAGGTCGAGCATCTCAGCGTCGTCGACAAGGTCGACCTTGTTCATGAAAACAACGATCCTTGGAACGTTGACCTGACGAGCGAGAAGGATGTGCTCACGGGTCTGAGGCATAGGACCATCGGTAGCGGCGCAGACGAGGATAGCACCGTCCATCTGAGCAGCACCAGTGACCATGTTCTTGACGTAGTCGGCGTGGCCCGGGCAGTCGACGTGAGCGTAGTGACGCTTCTCGGTCTCGTACTCGACGTGTGCGGTATTGATGGTGATACCGCGCTCTTTCTCCTCAGGAGCGCTGTCGATGGAGTCGAAAGACTTGACCTGGTTGACAGCAGAGGGGAGCCTCTTGGAGAGCACGGTGGTGATGGCGGCGGTAAGGGTGGTCTTGCCGTGGTCGACGTGACCGATGGTGCCGATGTTAACGTGATCCTTAGTTCTTTGGAACGTTTCTTTAGCCATAATTCGAATTATTAGACAATTAGGTTTATTTCTTTTCTTCGAAAGAGTCTGAAAGACAGCCAAAGGAAAGGACATGACAATCCACTTGGCATGAAATTCGGCTACAAAGTTAATACTTTTCGGGGGAAAGAGGCAAGTTGGTGTTGATTTTTTTGCTAAATAAATGGGTTCTCGTTAAGAGTTTGACGGTATGGACCTACGGGCCAGTACGGGGAGGGACGCGGGGAAAGGGGTAAATGGAAGAGACGCGGAGCGGGAGGAGGAAAAGGCACACCCGCTGCGCGTGTGTACCAGGTTACTGAGGTATGGCCTTGCAGGCCAGCGGAGGTTGTAACAGGAGGGAGTCCGTTACTCGTGATGATTTGAGGAGGTAAATGAAATAGCCTCGGAGATGCGCTCGGTTTGTTTTTTGGGACGATTCAGGAATCAGGAGTGGAAGGGGAGGATTTGGAAAGCACGGGAGTGCTGGTGGATGAGAGGTTTGGTGTGTTCGAAGAAGACGACGCCGTCGGCTGGGGAGTTGATGTTTTGGAGTTGCTCGCCCGTGAAGGGGTCGAGGACAGTGGCGAGGAGGTCGCCCTTGCGGACTGACTGGCCGACGGAGACGCGGTTGTAGAGGATGCCGGCCTCTTGTGATGCGACGGTTTGCAGTTCGCCGGCCTCGAAGACGAGGGAGCGGGAGCCTGGGTGGAGGGGGGCAGAGATGGCCTTGAGGGAGTTGAGGAATCGCATTACGGCCTGCCAGGACAGCTTGGCCATATCGTGGGAGAGGACGTCGGTGGAGCCGGAATATATGGAATAGGCGGAAGTGCCGAAGATTTGCCAGTTGTAGTTTAGCACGACGGTGTCGAAGGGGGCGGGTTCGTAGAGGCAGACGTAGGGGAGCCCGAAAGCCTCGGCGGCGGCCACGTCCTCGTAGCCTGTGCGCATGACGCGGACGTGGGGAGTGAAATTGCCGCTCATATAATAGGAAGCGAGTTGGACACCATAGGCGTAGCCCTTGACGGCCTCGAAGAGCGCGGCGGCCACTCGTTGGGTGGTCTCGCCCTGGTCGTAGCCCGGGAACATACGGTTGATGTCGGTATTGTCCATAGACCAGAAGCGTTTATGGACATTGAGCGAGAAATTGTTGACCGTAGGGATGACAAGGATGCCGAGCTTGTCGGAGATGTGGCCTTGTTGCTCAAGAATCATGAGGTTCTTGATTACCTGGGAGGCCACGAAGAGCTGTTGGGCCTCGTCGCCCCTCATGGGGCCAACGATTGCGACGGTTTTCTCTTTACCGCCGAAATGGAAACCTTGGATTACGAAATCGTCGCGGAAAGGGGACTTCATCCGCAATATCTCGATGCGTTCCATAATTTTTTTCTTGGTTAGTAGTGAAGTGTTCTGAAGAGGACTATTGTTTTGGGGAGAAAATGCGTGCGATAAGCGAGCCTTCGTAGACGACGGGGTAGCCGCGTTGTGTGAAGAGGAGCCCGTCGACGGGAGACGTGACATCGGCAAGGACCTCGCCCGTGAGAGGCGAGACGACCTGGCTGAGGAGATCGCCCTTCTTGACCCATGAGGAGTGTGGCGCGGGATTGACGACCACGCCGGAGAAGGGGGAATTGATCATCGTGACCTCGCCGTCGGTGGAGAGGAGGGGAGTGGAGAGTGGCGATGAATCGGGGGGAGCTGTCCAGACGCCCATCTTGGTGAGCATATTGAAAAGGCCGGCCACGAGACGGTCGCCGTACTCTTGGGTTATCCTCATTCCGATGCCCATCTCGACGACAATCGTGGGCGTGCCGATGGAATTGAGCGAGTGGGCGATGGTGGACTGGAGCACCGTTGCGGCCTCGTGGACCCAGATGAAATCGAGGTTGAGGAGCTTGGCGTAGGGCATGAGTTTCTCGGCCGTCATCTCGCTGACGCGGGCCTGTGGCATCTCGTAGAGGAAGACATTGGAGGAGTGGATATCGACAACCATGTCGGCTCCGGCGAGATCGTCGACCACCTGATTGGCGACCCTCTCGACCATGTGGCCATCGTATGAGCCAGGGAAAATGCGGTTCATATCGAGGTCGAAAGTGGGGATTCCGCGGCAGACGGAATCGACGCCGAGGGGATTGATGGCGGGCCAAATCTCGACCGTACCCTTGACGGCATCGGGCTGCGCTCGGAGGCGGCGAGCCATCTCGAAACAGACGTATTGGCCTTCGAGCTCATCGCCATGGATGCCAGTGATGATGCAGACCCTTGGTCCGTTGCCTGAGCCGACGACGAGTTTCTTAATTAACAGTTCTTCTGAGACGGGGAGTTTTTCTGAGACGACAGTTTTTACAAGTGAATCCATTGGTTAGAAGTGTAGTCAAAAAAGGTGAATCAGAGGCAAGGGTCGGGTTCGAGCTGATTGACCTTCCACACATCGACGGAGACGGAGACGCATTGCGAAGCGGCACCTCGGAACGTGCCGCGCGAGATGGAGCAATCGTCGAAGTCGCGCCCATGGGCCAGCTTGATGTAGGTGAGGCCTACGAGGCGGTGGTTTGTGGGATCGATAGCGAGCCATCGGCCATTGATGAAGAGTTCGGCCCAGGCGTGGGAGGCGCCCTCACCCTCCATGAAGCCGCAGGCGTAGCGGGCGGGGACACCGGCGAGACGAGCCAGAGCTACGGAGACGTGGGCAAAATCTTGGCAGACGCCCTGTCGGAGTTGGAAGGCTTGCGCGGCCGTGGTATCGACGGACGTAATTCCTGGGCAATAGGCCATGTGGGAGGAGACGGCATCCATGAGACGCATGGCCCATGCCTCGGGGGCTTGGCCTGGCTCGCCGAGCGACACGGCGACTTGGGACAACTCGGGGGAGGGGGCGGTCAGCGGCGACGGGTGGGAATAGAAAAGCTCGGGTTGGCGCACGTCATTGGCCTCGACAATCTCGACAAGACCAGCGGCCTCGTAGGCGAAGAGATTGTGGCGTCGGCCGAGGAAACCTGTCGAAACGACGCTGCCAAAGGCGTCGACGGAAGTGGCGACCGGGCAATAAGGTAGAACCGTGAAGTGTTGCCAAATAAGCCTTTGCGCCGGCGTCGGCATAGGGACGCAACGGAGCGCAAAGGCATGGTCTGACACCTTGGCGGAGAAGGTGATTAGCGTCGTGTATGAATAACGGAGAAGCACGACAGAGAAAGAGTTTTTACGCCGCGAAGAGGGTGTTCAGTTTTGCGAGCGCTTCAGAAGAAGTCTCGGGGCGAAAGGACTTCTCGCGAAGAAAAGAGATTGTCTCTGGATCGCAAAGCGCGAGTTCGGCACCATCGATGGACTCGAGCGTCTCGAGGACCGCGGAGACCCTGTCGGGATCGTAGCCGAAGCGAATCATGATATCGAGCCTCTCGACACAGCGGCCGATGGCGAGGATATTGCGGACAGCGCGAGAGCGGACATACTCGCCGACGGCGCCCCAGAAAGAGAGGAGATAGTCGGAGACGGGCTGAAGCTCGAAGACGCCGCTGTTGTTCTCCTTGGCGGCATTGAGCGTGTTGACGGCAAGCTCGATGTAGGCGAGGACCTCGGTCTTGATGTCGTTGCGTTCGAGCATGGCATTGTTCTTAGCGGCGGCGAGAGTTGAGGCCACGGAAGAGGGGTTTTCGGTCGAATAGAGGTAATCGTTGACGAAATTACCATTTGCGAGGGCGTCGGTTGGAACGCCCATGAGCGTTGCGAAAGTCTCGAGCGGTGAGTGGGAATCGGAATCGATGTCGGCGTTGCAGTAGCGGCGCAGGAGGTGGAGAGAGAGGATTGCCCTCTCGGCGTAGCGTCCGAGCCAGTAGAGACGATCAGCTTTGGCAGGTGAGATTGCGAGATTGAGGTATTTCATGATAATGTGGGTTAGGAAGTTGGTTAATAAACAGATAGTTGTCGGATAATTACTTAGCGAGGACCCAGGTGTCCTTGAAACCGCCGCCTTGTGAAGAGTTTACGACGAAAGACTTTGGGTCGCGGGTGAAGCGTGTGAGACCACTGGGCCAGACCTCGGTCTGCTTGCCCGAGAGGACGAAGGCTCGGAAATCGCTCTTTCGCTTGACGGTTGTATCGCCGTCCATGATGTCGAGATCGATGAAATTGATGACATCTTGGGCGATCCATCGTCTTGGGTCGGCCTTAATCATGGCGCGGACCTCGGCGAGCCTTTCGGAAGACATATCCCGGCCGAACATTACGCCATAGCCTCCGGCCTCTGCGACATCCTTGATGACGAGCTTGGGGAGATTCTCGATGACGTACTTGTAATCGTCGGGGAAGATGGGGAGATAGGTTGGGGCGTTGCGGAGGATAGGCTCCTCGCCGAGGTAGTACTTGACCATTTTGGGGAAAAAATAGTAGATACCCTTATCGTCGGCGACACCGTTGCCGAAGGCGTTGACGATGGCGACATTGCCCTTGCGGTAGGCGGAGAAGACATTGGGAATGCCGAGGAGACTGGACTTCTCGAAAGTCATGGGGTCCATGTACTCGTCGGAGATACGGCGGTAGATGACCCCTACCCTCTCCTTCTTGTTGAGGAGGCCCTTGTAGTAGACGATGTCATCCTCGACAAAGAGATCGTCGGGGAAGGCGAGCACGACACCAGCCTTCTCGGCGAGGTAGGAGTGTTCGAAGAAAGCGGAATTGTAGCGTCCTGGCGTGAGGACGACCTCAAGGCCCGCTGAGACATTGACATCGTCGAGGACACGGCGGAGGATGTTGGGGTAGTCGCGGTTATCGAGGACCTGCGTGTCGGAGAAAGTCTCGGGGGAGACCTTGCGGGTCAGATCTCTCGCAATGAGAGGGTAAGACGCGCCGGAGGGGACACGCAAATTGTCTTCGAGGACGTACCACGTCCCGTCGTCGGCTTGGACAAGGTCGATGCCAGAGATATGGCTGAAGACATCGGCAGAGGGTATGATGCCCTCGCACTGAGGGAGATAGCCTTTTGAGGAGAAGATGAAATCTGCCGGGATGACGCCGTCGCGGACAATGGATCTGGTAGTGTATACATCTTTCAAGAAGGCATTTAGGGCCATGACGCGTTGCGCAAGTCCTCGTGAGAGGTGCTGCCAATCGGCAGCGGTGATAACCCTTGGGATGGCGTCAAAGGGGAAGATTTGCTCCTTGAACGTACCGTTCTTGTAAATACCGAAACGTACGCCGCATCTCTCCATCCATTTGTTGACGGCATCTTTTTGTAAAAGCAACCTCGCGTATATGGAGTCGTCTGTCATTATATAAGTGTTTTTTGTGGCTCAACTTTCATTTTCAAATGCAATTTAGCGTATTTTGCTTGAATTAAGAAGTACAAAGGCATAAATAATATTAAACCGTAATTATTTTGAATAGTTCTCTTTTGATTTGAAAAGCGAGGAAGTGGCTGAAAGATGTGAAATTTTGGCACTTGGCGTGAAGAAAATGCGTTCTTGAAGGGATTGGGACATGATTTTTTGGGGCGGGAGGGGGAATTTTCATAAAAAAGGAGGGCGCAGGAGAAAAACGCGGAAACGGAGCGGGGCGGCTGGGAGAGGGAAATCGCGAGAAAAAAGAACCCCCGGAGCCGTGTTGGCTTCGGGGGCTTAGTGGGGTTTGACGGCCTTTGGTGGCCGTGATCCTCAGGTTGGGGAATTATTTCTCTTTGTATTTGAGGAGTTGCTTACGGAGCGCTTCGCAAGCGAGGTCGATGCCTTCCTCGAAAGACTTGCACTGTTTTTCGGCTACGAGGGTGTCGTTTGGCACGGCGAGCGTGATTTTGGAGACCTTGTTTTCAGTGTTCTCAGCTTTGTCGAGGCTGAGGACTACCTCAGCTGAGATGATGCCATCAAAGAAGCGGTCGAGCTTGCCGACTTTCTGATCTGCGAAATCCTTGAGTTGCTGGCTTGCATCGAAGTGTAGAGACTGGACTGTGAGTTTCATGGTAGAATCCTCCTTTTAGTTGTCGGCCCTTGGGTGGGCCAGTTTGTAGATTTTGTTTAACTGTTCGAAGTCGCTGTGTGCATAGACTTGCGTGGCAGCGAGGCTGGAGTGACCAAGAAGTTCTTTGATGGCCATGAGGTCGGCTCCGTTGTTGAGCAACGCGGTAGCGAAAGTGTGCCGCATTACGTGAGGGCCTTTCATGGCTGTGTTGGCTACGGTCTCGATGTGGGCAGCAACGATGCGATAGACCATTTGCTCGTAGAGCGGCATATCGCCTTTTTGCGAAAGGAAGAGCCTGTCGTCGGGCTTAGCCTCTCCGAACTCTTGTTCTCTGAGATGAAGATAGGAAATTAAAATGGATTTTAGGGTCGGAGTGAGTGGAATTATTCTCTGTTTGTTTCTTTTTCCGAGAACTGTGAGCTGATCGAGAGCGAAATCGATGCTTCGGATGGTGAGGCCGATAAGCTCGCTGACGCGGATGCCAGTGAGGTAGAGGGTCTGTATGATGGTGCGGTCCCTTTGGCCTTTGAAGTCGTCGGGGAAGTTGGCGGAATCGAGCATGAGCTTGGCCTCGTCCTCGTGGAGGAAAACAGGGAGCTTGTGGGGCGTCTTGAGGGCATCGATTGCTCGGCAGGGATTGACCTTAACCTTGCCGACGGAGCAGAGGTAGCGGAAATAGCTGCGGAGAGTTGCGATCTTGCGGTTGACGGAGCGGGGCTGGTCGCCGGCATCGAGGAGGGAGACGAGCCATCGGCGGACGATTTTGGAGGTGGCATTGACGGGCGAGCCGAGGCTGTTCTCGTCGAGGAACTGCGAAAAGAGGCGCAGGTCGGTGGCGTAGGTCTTGATGGTGAGGGGTGAGGACCGGCGCTGATAGAGCATGAAATCGAGGAACTCTTGGATGGTGGAATCCATGGGGATGTGGATTTATTGGGGAGGGTGGAAAAGTCAAACGCGCCGATGGCGTTGATGCCATGGCGCGTTTGTGATAGCTTTATATGTAAATCTCACCTCCTTTAGTTGGTCATAAAGAAATTGACGCTTGTGCCGACGTGTTGTCGGCGTAGGGTGAGGACGGAATCTGGATTAGTTCTCCTCCTCGCGGCGCAGCTTCTGGACGTAGATAGCCTTGGCCATCTTCTCGCGGCGGATGACGGAGTCCTTGGTGTAGGCCTGACGTGAACGGAGTTCACGCATGATGCCGGTTTTCTCAAACTTCCTCTTGAACTTTTTGAGGGCCCTCTCGATGTTCTCGCCCTCCTTGATGGGAACTACGATCATTACGTTTTTTGTTTGGTATTATGTTTTTGTTTTTGAAACGGCGCAAAGTAACGAAATAATCGGGTGAAAAGCAAGCAGATGGGAGAAATTTAGCGGGTCTTTTCGTAGGTCACGTAGTGCCAGAAAAAGGGGCTCAGCTCGATGCCCTCGGCGCAGTGCTCAACATCTTCGCGGGTGAGGCGTTTGCGTGGGTTTTGCATCTTGAGTTGCCAAATTCTTGACACGAGGAGAGGCGGGAAATAGGGGTGGCGCCGCATCTTGGTGTCGTTTGAGGAATTGACGTTAATCTTGGCGACGGATTGGGAATCGACGGTCAGGTAGGGCCTCATGCGTTGGAAATTGTCGGGCGTAATGGGCCAGAGGCCTTCGAGTTGGTCGGGGGAGACGAAGCCGCCGAGGGAGCGGCGGAACTCGATGATTCTTTGGGCGGTCTTCTCGCCGATGCCAGGGAGGGAGGACAACTGCTCGGGCGTTGCGGAATTGAGATTTACGGGGTCGGGAGTTGGGGATTGGGGGACGGAATCGCGGAGGGAGGGCGCAGCGACATGGCGCGTGGCACGGACATGGGCTTTGAGGCGCAGGGCCAGCTCGGCGGGAGAGCAATTGACGAGGGAATCGATGGGGAGAGAGCCGGCGAGAATGAAATTCCTCTGATATGTCGCGAGGGTATCCCATGCCGTGGGAGAGAGGCCGGCGAGGGTCAATTGGAGGGAATCGGCGAGGAAAAGAGGGATGCGCGGGGAACGGGGAGCGAAACTTGGCGCGTCGGGGTAAGTGGGGCGAGGGCGCACGCGGTATTGGCGTGGGCGGAAAGAGATGCATGACGCGACGAGGGCGAGATGGTCGTGGTCGATTTGGGGAATCATGGAATCGAGTTGCTGGACATTCTCATACGTCCAGCCTCGGTCGCGGAAAAAGATGATCCATGCGGCCTCAGAATGGGTGAAGCCGAAGAGGCGGATATGGTGGGGAGAATCGTAATTGACGAAAAGGGAATCGGGGCGTCGCCATAGTGGGACGATGGAATCGGCGTAGGGAGAGGAGGGCTCGAACCATGGGAAGCATGGGAAGATGACCCTATTGCGGAGCTGGAAATAGAGGAAGACGACGAACGTGATGAGGGCGAAAGCCGTGTAGCCGTCCCAAAGTCGTCGGTTCAGCCGCGGGAGACGGGGCATAGATAGGCGAGCCAGCTGTATAGGCCGTTGGCGAAGATGATGAGGATGACAATGGGGACCACGTACCTGAGGATGAAATGGTAGACGCGGAAGAGCTTGAACTTTGCGCCATTGGTACTGAGTTCGTCGTCGAGTTTTTGGGTTGGGAGAATCCAGCCTGCGAAAATGACGATGAAGAAGGCACCGAGGGGCATCATGATATTGGCCGTAGCGTTGTCGACGAAGGAGAAAAACGTTGGCGAGAAAGCACAAGCCACGCCGAAGAGGAGCGTGAGGGCAGAGGCAATGACGGTGGCCTTGCGGCGCCCCATGTGGAAAGAGGTCTTGGCATAGGCCACGACGACCTCAAGGAGCGAAATGGAAGAGGTGAGCGCGGCGACGACGAGGAGGGAGAAGAACGCGATGGAAAAGAGCCTCCCGAGGGGCAACATATTGAAGATATTGGGGAGCGTCACGAAGACGAGGCCTTGGCCTTGGCCCGGGTTGATGCCGAACGCGAAGACGCAGGGGAAGATGACAGCTCCTGAGAGGAAAGCGACGAGGAAATCGACTGCGGCGACTCGGACGGCGAGACCCGAGAGGCTTTGCGTCTTTAGGATATAGGCGCCGTAGGTGGTCATGGTGCCCATGCCGATGCTGAGGGAGAAAAAGGATTGGCCGAGAGCGTCGAAAACAGTCTTTGGGGTAATCTTGGAGAAATCGGGCTTTAGATAGAAAGAGAGGCCCTCGCTCGCTCCACTGAGCGTGACGGAGCGGATGAGCATGACAATGATGAGCACGAAAAGGAGGGGCATGAGGACCTTACTGTATCGCTCGATGCCACCAGATACGCCCTTGGCCACGATGAACGCCGTGGCGGCGAGGATGAGGATGAGCCAGACGACGCATGAGACGGGGTCGGTGGATATGCTGGTGAAGAATTGGGTTATTTGCTCCTCATTTAGACCATCGAGCCATCCGCCGACGGAGGCTACGGAATAGTAGAGCGTCCATCCCGAGACAATATTATAATAGGACATGATGAGGAACGCCGTCAGAACGCCGAGGAGGCCTACGGCATACCACTTGCCGCCAGGGCAGAGGGACTTGAAAGCGGCAGTTACGGGCAAACTCGTCATGCGGCCGAGCGAGAACTCGGTCATGAGGACAGGTATGGAGATTACGAGAGTGAAAAAAACATAGAGTAGGAGGAACACAGCACCACCGTCTTCTCCGACGATATAGGGGAAGCGCCAAATATTCCCGAGCCCAACGGCTGAGCCTGCGGCTGCGGCGACCGCCCCCATTCTTGAGTTGAATTTCTCTTCTGCCATTTGTATGAAATGAAATCCGAAAGTAGTGATTTTTTCGCAAGACGGCAAAAAACGGGGTGGTGTTTGATTATGAATTGTAAGCTGCGGGAGACTTGGGGCTGTTATGCAATCTGCCGGTTCAGTTGATAATCATTTTCTGTATCTTTGTGAATATCACATAATCACTTAACGCCATGTGTGTAAGCGGGATAGCGATAAGCAAATACATAAACCTGTACACCGACTTCGCCTTCAAGAAGCTCTTCGGGACGGAGGCCAATAAGGACATCCTCATCAGCTTCTTGAACACCTTCCTGGAGTTTGAGGACGACAAGCAGATCGAGGACGTCGAGTACATCAACCCTGAGCAGCTTGGAGACACCAGCCGCGAGCGGAAGGCGATATATGACGTA
>JALEMI010000033.1 GCA_022768325.1 Bacteroidales bacterium | reverse complement strand
TAGACGCGGATCTTGCTCATCAAGATTTTCTTGGAAATCTCTTTTGGCAAGGTGTAGCCGACGGTGAAGGACGAGAAGTTGAGGTATGAGGCATCGGTCAGGAAGCGGTCGCTATAGCTGGTGGAGTATTGGTCTCCATATTGCCAACGGGGCATGTCGCTCGACGTGTTGTTGGGCGACCAGCTCCGACGCCAATCCTTGTGGAAGTTGCAGCCAGCGTCGCGGTCCGTAGATGCGGGGTGGACAAGGGCGGCATATTGCGCATCGTAAATCTTGCCACCAATCTGATAGTCAAATTGCGCGGATACGTCGATGCCTTTCCACTCAAAAGAGGTTCCGAAGCCGCCAAAGAACTTAGGAAGGTTGGAACCCTTGGCGTAACGCGATGCGTGAGAGATGTCGTCGGTCTTGCCGCTCTTCTTGGTTGCGGCTTTGGAGACGTTGTTGGTGCTTGCGTTGCCGAGGTCGCTGAGGTCCTCGTCATACCAGTAGAGAGCCTTACCCGTCTGAGGGTCTACACCGGCGTAGGAGTAGGCCATGAAGTTGTAGAGCTCGCCGCCCTCCTCAAACCAGCAGCGATCTTCATAGAAGCCGCCGTAATCCATAATCTTGGACTTAGGCAAGGTGAGAATCTCGGTCTTGTTGTGCGAGATGTTGCCCATGATGCGCCACTCCAAATCGGCGGTGCGGATTACCGCGCCATTGAGCTCAACCTCGAAACCACGGTTCTGGATGTCGCCAAGGTTGCCGTAATATCCGCGGGAACCAGCAGACTCAGGAATGGAGAGCCAGAAGAGGAGGTCGGTGGTCTTCTTGTTGTAGTAGTCGGCAGAACCCGTCAGGCGACCCTTGAAGAGGCTGAACTCAAGACCTACGTTGGTGTTGGTCACCGTCTCCCATGTGATGTCGGGGTTGCCCATGCGGCTGAATGTCGGAGCCATCGACGTGTCGGAAGACTTGCTGATGGTGTAGATGTCGGTGTAGGCGTAGTCGCCAATGTTGTCGTTACCCTGCTGACCGATGGAGAATTTGATTTTCAGCTCATCAATTACGCCGAGCGTACCGGCCATGAAGTTCTCCTTTGAGGCAATCCATGCCGTACCAACGGACCAGAAGGAGCCCCACTTGTTGTCATCAGAGAAGCGGCTCGACGCATCACGACGGAAGCTGCCTTGGAGGAAATACTTCTCGTCATAGTTGTATTGGACGTTTCCAAACCATCCCTCAACGTTGTAACGGGCGGTGCTGCTGGAGGAGTCGGTCTTCTTTGCGAAGGCGTTAAGCTCCTGAATGTCTGGCGAGAAGCTGCCTTGTGCCGATGCGCCGAGGCTGCGGGCCTTAGAGCGGTAGTACTCGTGGCCAAAAAGGACGCTGAGGTTGTGGACGTCGTTGAAGGTGTTGAAGTAGTCGAGGGTCTGGATGTGGTTATGACGCGTGTTCAGCTGCATGACGCGGTCGAGCGTACCGCCAACAGACTTGCGCGAGCCGTAGAAGGCGTTCTCGTAGTCGGATGCGTCGCCATGATTGAGGACGAGGGAGCTCTTGACGGTGAGTTTGAGGTTCTCCGTGAAGTTGATTGTTGCGCCAAGGTTGCCATTGATGTTGTTGGTGATGGTCTCAACCTTGTTGTAGCGGTTGTTGCCGAGAGGGTTGCCGTCGAGGAAGCCGCGCTTCATGGTGTAGTCGCTGCCTGTGGGAGGTGTGGCAAAGTCTCCGCGGTTGAAGTCGTAATGTGGGTTGCCGTTCTCGTCGGTCTTGACCGTTCCGTCCGGGTTGCGGACGTAGACAGGATAGATGGGCGCAATGTTGCTGACGAAGTACATGAGGTTGGCTTCGCTCAAATCGGCGTCCGAACCGTAAGAGAGGCCTGCATTAGATGTGGTCTTGGCATTGACATAGCCAATGTTGGCGTTAACTTTGCACCACTTCTTGATCTGATAGTCGGCCTTGAGGCGAGCCGTGAAACGCTGGTATCCAGTGTATTCTATAAAGCCCTCGTCCTTGAGGAAACCGACGCTGGTGAAGTAGGAGCCGCGCTCATTGCCGCCATTCGCACTTATTGTGTACTCCTGACGTGTAGAGCTGGAGTATGCCTCGTCGGTCCAGTCGTCGGGGTAGACGTAATACTCCTCCCCGTCGTTGCCCGTGTAGGCGAAGCCGAGGGTGGCGTTGGGGTTAATCTTGCCGTCCTGACCAACGAGGAGCTGACCCTCGGGCACCGTCATGCAAGGATAGCCGAGCTGCTTCAGCATCGTGCTGTTGGCCTCGACGTTAGCCTCCTTCTCCGAGTAGCCGCGAGAGTTGTAATAATAGTTGTAGAGCATGGTGTAGTAGGCCTCGTAATACTCGGCTGGGTCGGTGATTACGTCGTAATCCTTGACCGAGCGGGTGTTGACGCCCCACTTGGCATCGACGGTAATCTGTCCGTCGGCCATTTTGCCCTTCTTTGTGGTGATGAGGATGACGCCCGATGCGCCACGAGCACCATAGAGGGCTGCCGAGGCGGCATCCTTAAGGACGGTGACGCTCTCAATCTCGTTCGCCGGTATGGAGGAGAGGTTGCCAGGGAACGGCGCGCCATCAACAATTACGAGAGGCGACGTAGATGCGTAGAGCGAGCTGATACCGCGGATGTTGATGGAGCCGCCCGCAGAGCCAGGAGCACCGTCAACGCCCCTCATCTGGAGGCCCGGGACAGCACCGGCCAACTGGTTGGCAACGTTGCTCGTGGTGCGCTTCTCAAGGTCGTCGGCGGAGACGACTGCTGCGGAACCCGTGAAAGCCTGTTTCGTTGTCTGACCGAAAGCTACGACGACAACCTCGTCCATCTCCCTTTCCTCGTCCTGGAGTGTGACGTCGGTCTGGCCGGCGGCGAGGTCAATCTCGCCAGGCTGCATGCCGATGAAGGTGGCGGAGAGTTTCGGGTTGCCCTCCACGCTGAGGGTG
>JALEMI010000028.1 GCA_022768325.1 Bacteroidales bacterium | reverse complement strand
GAGAGCAAGTCCGCAACAGCAGACCACTTCACGAAGCGGGGGACACCAACGGAGGCACTTCGCCCAATGTCGCCCAACAACATACGCCTTTTGCCAGGCCTCTTCAAAGAGCGTTATGAGCTGAACCGCAAGTATATGCTGCGGCTCGAACCCGAGAAGCTACTCCAAAACTTCTACGGCGAGGCGGGGTTGAACAAGGAGTTCATGGTCGGCAAGGACGGCAACCTCGACAACCTATATTGGGGATGGGAGAGTCCGAGCGGCCAGCTGAGGGGACACTTCCTCGGGCATTATCTCTCGGCCTGCGCCTATCTGTGGGCGGAGACGGGCGATGCGGAGATTAAGAACCGCGCGGAGTTCATCGTAAGCGAATTGGCGCGTTGCCAAAAGATTAACGGAGGCGAGTGGATCGGCTCAATTCCTGAGAAATACCTCTACCTGATGGCCGACGGTCAGCCCATCTGGTCGCCACAATACACGCTCCACAAGACGCTGATGGGCCTCTACGACGTGTACGCCATCTGCGGCAACGAGCAGGCGTTGGACGTCTTGGACAAGATGGCCGACTGGATGCACAGGTGGACAAGCGAAATGATTGAGAAAGACAATGCGGCGGCAATTCTTAACGGCGAGACATCGGGAATGCTGGAGATATGGGCCGCCATGTACAAGCTGACGGGCAAGGATAAGTATAAGGACCTGATGGAACGCTATGGCAACCCATGGATCTTCAGCCAGTTGGCCAAGGGCGAGGACGCCCTCTCGCTCGACCACTGCAACGCGTCGGTGCCATGGTCCCACGGGGCGGCGCAGTGCTATGAGGCGACAGGCGACGCTTTTTGGAGAGATATTACCGAGCGGTTTTGGAAATGCGCCGTCGAAGAGCGTGAGCAGTACGCCACGGGCGGCCAGAGCGCAGGTGAGCACTGGATTCCTAAGGGCCACTTGGAGGAGTTTGCCGGCGAGAACAATCAGGAGCATTGCACGGTATACAACATGATGCGCACGGCCGCATACCTGTACCGTTGGACGGGCGACGTGAAGTATGCCGACTACATTGAGCGAAACCTGTACAACGGCATCTTGGCTCAGCAACACCCTACGACGGGCATGGTGGCCTATTTCCTGCCCATGGCATCGGGATATAAGAAGGGCGGCGAGAAGGGTTGGGGACACCCGACGATGGATTTCTACTGCTGCCACGGCTCTCTTGTTCAGGCTCATACGCGATACTTGAACTACATCTATTTCGAGAATGACAAGGGGCTGACAATCAGCCAATACGTGCCTTCTGTCCTCACGTGGAGATATGATGGCACGGACATCCGCGTGGAGCAAGATTTTGAGGCAAACCAGTGGACTAAGAACTACGACGCCCCGCGATGGCGAATGGTGATGAAGGTGGAGGCGGCACAGCCCACGCACTTCGCATTGTCGTTGCGCCTGCCATGGTGGCTCGACAAGAAGGCCAAGGTGACAGTGAACGGTCAGGCGCAGGTGGTCAACTCTCTCCACGGCTACTGCACCATAGACCGCACGTGGGGCAAGGGCGACAATATTGTGGTGGAGTTTGAGGATCGCCTCTGGACAGAGCCACTGCCCGGCGGACAAAACGGCGAGGTGGCATTTATGGACGGGCCGATTGTCTTAGCTTCGACGGCGGCGGAGACTACATTGCACGGCAATCCCGCAAAGCCGGAGGATATGCTGGCGCATGAGCGAGACCAGGTGTACAGGACGGTGAGGTGGACGCAGAGCCACTATCGGACAAAGGGGCAGGAGCAGCTTCTGCGTTTCGTTCCGCTCTATGAGATTGCCGATGAGGCGTATACCATTTACTTCCCGATAAAGAAGTAAGGGATTTGAAAAAAAGGAATCGAGGCAAACGTATGTGTTTTTTCGTTTGCCTCGATTCTTTTTCCCAGCTCCTTAGCCGCCCCCCAAAAACAAGGAGTGGCCGTATCGCTACGGCGCACTCCACACGGTTATATGTTAAGCACTATGAGAATGAAACCCTATTTCTTCATCACCCTATCAACAATCCCCCCCTGCTTGACAATGTAAACCCCATTCCTAAGGCTCAGGCTCTCAACATCTTCCGTCTCGGCTACGAGGATGCCGCTGAGGTCGTAGACTTGCGCAAGGCCGTGCGCCGTGGCGGACTGAGGGAGACGTAAGGCAGTGGAGTTGACAAACCTCCACGAGTTCAGGAGGAGCGGGGCCTTGCCCTTGTTGCAAAGCCACACGATGTGCTTACCCTGAGGCAAGGCGACCTCAAACTCATAGTCTCGCCACAGTCCATTGGTGTTGGGCAAGGTCAGCGTCGGGGCTGTTGCCTTGTCCTTGTCCACGCAGAACATGAGCGCCCCTTCCTCAGTGGTGTTGATGCGTACGACGACGTTGTAGTTGCCCGTGGCGGGGACGTCAATCAGATAGGTCGGGTAGGCATTGCGCGGCAGCTGGATTTGGAGAGGGATGTCGCTTCCCGCCTCGGTGTTGGGACGGACCACCACCTTAAAATCGTCGGTCGTGGCGTCGACATAGTCCTTGGCCATGATGCGCTCGTTCAGGGTGTAGTATTTCTCCGTGTCGAAAGACGACATATTGACAAAGACCACGCCAAGGGTGCTTAGCTCACTGTTTGGCGTATTGGTCTCGAAGACACTCATGTAGGGCGATTCCTTAGCCCCGCCGCCCGCATTGGCCATGAACCATGCGTAGCCCTCCACGAGGTCGCTTTGCTCCAGCTTCTGGATTTTCTGCGTCATTTGGTCAATTTGGTTTTCCAAATTGAGGGTGAAGCCGGCTTCAGCCCCCTCCCATGCGCAGAACTCGGTGAGCATCATGCGGGGGTAGTGGCCATGGGAGGCCTTGTAGTCGTCGAGCAGCTCCACAATGTTGGGATATTGGCCGTAGGCCTCTTTTGTGCTGTCGTACAGGTCCTTATTGAAATACTCCGTGGCAAACCATAAGCACGAGCCGTACCAGCTCATGTAGCAATGGAGGGCCAGGCAATCGAGCCTCGGCAGTTTGCCATTTCTAACCTTATACTGCTTGATGAACTCGTCAAGCCACTCGTAGGGGCTCCATGTTCTTCCGCCAACCTTCTCGCCCGTAAAATTGAGAGCCGGGGCGACGAGCGTGAGACCATAGTCTGCGGCAATCGCCTCTACGTCAGTCCATTTCGCGGCGGCAACAGCCGGCGTCATGTTAGATTGGGCGGAGAAGTTAGGCTCGTTGAAGCCGAGGAGATACTTCACGCCGTCCCTATGCGACTCAATATATGTACGGATTCGCGCCTCGTCATAGTTGCCGTTCCAACACATTGGGGCAAAGCCCATTCCGTCTGCCGTGCCGAGGTTCGTGGCGTCGCCACTCTGAGCAGGTCCCCAGTTGTAGAGCCACGAGACGCCCGGGAGCATCTTCTCTATCGGGGCGTTGGTTATTCTGTGATTGGCCTCGTCCCACCCCACCCCGCGCTTCGGACTCTTGGTCTGCGCAGAGACGGAGAGCGAGATGGCAATGAGCGTAGCCGCGACCGCTAACTTCTTGATTTTCCACATTCCACAGGCTTTAAAAGAGTTCTCCAGAGGGAGAGAACTCCCCCCGAAGAACTATGTTGAGAATGTCTATTTTATGAGTACCCTCCTCACACCCTCCGCGTCGCGGACAATGTAGAGACCAGGACGCGTGACGGAGGTGACCTTACGCCCGCAGATGTCGTAGATTCCGAAGGTGCACGGGTCTACGCCAGGGTTGACCACTGGCTGCTTGATGTCGCTGACGGTGTTCTTCATGCGCCACAAGAAGATGTTGTCAATCTGTATCTCACTCTCCGGCTGGTCGTTGGTGTGGAAGGCGAGGAAGTTGCCCTTGTAGTTGCTCATGCTTCCCGTGAAGACCTTGGTGGCCAACTTTTTGAGTTCGCTATACGGGATGTCGAAGCTATACCACTCGCCGTCGCGCTCATAGTCGCCGAGGACCATTGCCCCGCCGTAGGAACTCTTGCCGATTGTGAAGGCGGCATTGCCAAAATCGATGCCAATGTTAGATTCCGTCGTTCCGCGCATTGCGAAGTGGAGGTGCCAATCGCCATCTTCGAGGTAGGAGAAGTCCACACCCATCTCGTTGATAATCCCGAATCCTGACCATCCTTCGACATAATTTGGCACGAGGTCAATCCACCCCTCGTCTCCGCCAAAGGAGTCGGGCACCTCAGCAGATTTCGTTCCTGCAATAAGCGTCGGCGTACCGGTCCACTCAGAACTCCAGATGTTCAGAGCCGTGCCGTCAACGTCGGGGCTGTATGTGGCAATTATGTTGCCGCTGCCCATCATGGCCGTGACGCTCCCGTTGCCCGTGATGTTGATGAAGTCCTTACCCGCAAAGTCGAAGTATGTCTGGCCCGCGTCGTCAAGGCTCTTCGTGGTCCATTCGCCAAGCGGGTTTACCTCAACCATCTCGCCGTCAGTCTGATAGAAGAAGATGTTTCCAATGGAGAATCCAGCTCCCGTATACTGCGTGTCGCCCGTCGAGATGGTGTAGGTGTATTCCGCAGGTGCCACCTCGGTCGGAATGGTGCCATATTTCGTCAGCTCACTCACGGGGATGTCGAAGGCATACCACTTGCCATCGCGCCCGAAGTCGGCAAAGATGGGTTTCGTGCTGTATTTTCCAAAAACGAGTTTCACGTTTCCGTCTTTGGCCCCTATGCCGACAGTTATGGGGAGATGAGCAAGTGCGGCATCCGAACGGAGCTCAATGTGAAGGTAATAACTGTTGTCAATCATGGAGAGGTCTTTCGTCACGCCCCCTTCGGGCACAGCGGCTCCCATGCCGTTCCATGTTGCGGACGGGGAGTCCTTCCAAACGGGCATTCCCTTCACCCCATTACTCCATACCTCTTGCCCAAAGGCGTTTTTCATCTGCTCAATCGTGTTGACGAGCGTCTGGTCTCCCCATACCCAGTAGTCGTTACCCTGGGTGTAATCATTGTCGGCAGACACCACGAGATTCTCGTTTCCGTAGGCACCATTGCCCGTGAATGTCTCCCACGTCGTCTGGTCGAGAGCCAAGGGGATTACGTTCATCACGGAGCCGACGGTAAAGAGGTTCTTTTTCACGAAGTTGCCCTCATCGTCGAGCGTCTTGTAGCCATATTTTCCGAGGTCGGTGTCGCTGTCCGAGTATGTCGGGATTTCGCCCTCGCGTTTTGTGTAGAGGAAAATGTTGTCGTAGCAGAGTTCAGCTCCCGCAATGTTGGACGACCCGAATGTCATGAACGCACCCGTGAAATTCGCCACGTCGCCATTGAAGAGCGGGTTGGCAAGCCCCTTGAGGGCCTTGATGGGGATGTCGAAATAATACCACTCGCCGTCGCGCTTGAAGTCGCCCAGCGTGGTCAACTTGCCGTCGTCGCTCGGGCCAATCCAAAACTCCGCGTTTCCAATGGAGACGCGTGCCGAGGAGTGCACGTCCTGGTCCGCGCCACGCAGCGCGAAGTGCAACCAATAGGTGTCGTCAATCATGGAGATGTCGTCTCCCGTCTCAAAACGGAAGGCCTGACCAGCCCATGTCACGGGGTTTACAATGGTGTACTTGGTGTAGCCCTCGCCCCATCCGAAGGAGTTGATTTCGCCCGTCTGCGCAGAAGCCTCATAGATGGAGGGCCTGCCCTCAATCCAGTCCAATCCCCAAAGGTCGAGGAATCGGTTCGTGTTGTCAACATTCAGATCCACAAGGTTCTCGCTGCCAACAGCGTCGTAAAGATGCCCGCGGACACCGTCGCTTGTTGAGATAAGGACGGCCTTCTCGACGTTGTCGAAGTCGAAGGTGGACACCCCGTCTTCGTCAAGGGCTTTCGTGGCGAAGCCCGAGAGAGGCGTCGTGTTGTCGGGCAGAGGGTCGGGTTCTTTCTCTTCCTCGTAGTTGGCCTCTACGTCGCCGTCGGCTTTGACGTAACGGTATTGCGCGTCATCATCGCCCGCGTCTTGATACACCTTCACGAAGTCGACATACATCTTGGCCTCGTCGCCCATGTTGGGGAGGGCTGTAATCTTTGCGGGGTCGGTAATTCCCGTATACCATCCGCCAATGGCGAGGTTGAAGAGGAAGAAGAATGGCTTGTGGAAATATTTTCCCGGGGCGTAATTGTCGGTGGATTCGGGAACTTCGAGCGTAAAGAACGTCTTTTTGCCCATCACCGAAGGGTTGCTCTCTTCCCACTCTTTCATGGTGAGGTCGTAATACATCTCGATCATGTCGCCGTCCCAGTAGACCAATATGTCATGGTAATTGCCGTCGGTGATAGGGTCCATGCCCTCAGGGACCGTATATTCCTGCGCCCTCTGCTGGTGTCCCTCGGTTGACGATGAGGGGCCAAAGTGAAGCGTTCCGCCGAAATAGCGGTCCTGAGTGCCATCGGCAATGCCATTGGCGTGTCCCAACTCAACTATGTCCATCTCGCCGCAACGTGGCCACCCGACTTTCTTCATGTCGTTTCCCATCATCCAATAGGCGGGCCAGAGGCCGTCCTTGGTGCTTGGGAACTTGATGCGCGCATGAAGCAATCCGTGTTTGAACGCAGCCTTGTTCTGCGTCGTCACGCGGCCCGAGGTGAAGCTCTTGCCGAGATATGTCTCCCGACGCGCCGTAAGGACGAGGTTGCCGTCTTGCACGGCCACATTCTCCCGGCGGTAATACTGGAGTTCCTGGTTTCCGCCGCCATTGCCGTTCACCTCAATGTTCCAGTTGTTTTCGTCCAAGGCTGTGCCGTCGAAGTTGTCTTCCCATACGAGGCTGAAGCCCGTTGGCGGCGTGAAGTCGTCTTGCGCAAGTCCTGACAATGGGAAGATTGTCAAGAGGGCGGATACAAGTGTTTTTGATAGTTTCATGACTCGATGTTTTTGAGGTGGTTACTTGAGGGCAACCTTCTTGACGCCCTTGTTTGTCTTGACAATGTAGATGCCCTTTGAGGGGTTCTCCACGCGGCGCCCCGTGAGGTCGAAGACGGCCTCTACCTGCTCGTCCGCGTCAATCACATTGTCCTCTATTCCGCTGGTTTTCTTCTTGTAGAAGAAGAAGGAGTCGAAGCCTAAGGCCGACTTCAACGTCGTGACTGTGTATGTGTTGACAGGGTCGCCAGGCTCGGCGTCTACCACGGAGGCCGTTCCGTCAAGGGAGAACGTGAAGAAGTTACCCCCCGTGACGGACGTGCCGAGGGTATTCTTTACAAAGCTCTCCTTCAAGACGCTTACGGGAATCTCGATGTAAATCCACGTGGCTTTTGAGGGCGCGGAGGCAATGGCCGGGATGTCGCCAACCTTTAGGTATCCGCTTGCGGGACGCGTTTTAGACGTCACCTGGAGTTTCACTCCGCAGAACTCGAACTTGTACGACGTGCTCGTTGCCGCGCCGCTGTTGCAAAAACCAATGTGGAGGATGTGGTCGTCGGCAAGAGTGGAGAGGTTCCACGTCTGAGTGACGGAGCGGAAGCAGGCCGTGCCCGAGCCTCCCCAATAGCCCGTCGGGGTGATGTTGAACAGGTTGTCGCCTCCCCATGAGTTCTTAAGCCCCGTCTCGGCGTTGCAGACGCTCAGGGAAGGATTCGTGCCCCAATAGTCGCACGTGCTTGTCTCTCCGCTGCCGTCAAGCCGCTGGTCGCTTTCGAGCCTGTCGCCCATTGCGCCGACGAAGCTATCGGGGGCGTAGAGCACTACGTAGTTCGTGCCGCTATTCACGTCGAAGCCTTTGGCGGGGGCTTCTTCAATGTACTGCGCGTTTGCAGCCATCGAGATTGCCATGAAAGGCAAAATTGAGAGTACAGTTTTCTTCATATTCTGAGTGTTTATGACCAGTATTGCCTGGTTTCGTTCTGCCTCAAAACTATGTCAAAAAGTGTTCGTTTTGCCTAACCCCTCAGCTTGGGGTAAATCATGAGGTAAGGAATCGGTAAGTTTTAAAAATTACTATATCACTGATAATAAACAATTTAACAAAGACAACCATCTTCAATAAAGTAGAGATGTTATTTCACACCCCCGGCCGGCGTTCCGCATCTTTACGCGTATTTATTAAAACAGGACAGTATTATTAACAAATAAGAACAGGGCAAAACAACGTCCCCAAAGGGCAAAAAACAACAAAGCCGAACTCGTCGCTCAGCATCACCAAAAAACGACGAGTTCGACCCACAGAGGCGCAGCCAGTATACGCGGTTTAACGCTTCCCCCTATCCCAAAAATATTTCCACAACGGGGCGACCATCGTCGCCTGCACAATCTGTTGCGACATGAGCAGACGCAACACCTCCTCTTCTTCCATCAGGATTACGTCTATGTCCTCCGTCAACTCCTGATGAGCGTCTACGGCCTTGACCACTCCGCGCGCAATGAAGGTGTGCGTCATGTTGGTCATTGATGTCCCGTTGGGCGACGTTGTCATGAATTCTTCCCATTCGCCGCCCTCATAGCCCGTCTCTTCACTCAATTCGCGACGTGCTGCCTCCAACGGGTCTTCGCCAGCCTCTGCCGTACCCGCGCATATCTCGTAGGCGGTGAATCCCATGGCGTGGCGATATTGCCGCTCCATTACGAAACGACCGTCGGCCGTGATGGCTATGACGTTCACCCACTCGGGGTATTCAAGTACCCAGTAGTCGGGTATCTCTACGCCGCTCGGCTGACGCACATGGTCACGGCGCACTGTCAGCCAAGGCTCGCGCAGTACGTATTGGCTCGCGACTATCGTCCACCGCTTCGGGTCTTTCTCTCCTTTTTCCATTTACTTCGTGTTTTCTGTTGCCTTGCAAGGGTAGTGTTTTTTCTCGGATTTTCTGCGGTCTGCGGGGTTATTGTTTTTCGTGCCTGTGTGCGATTCGTTCCGAAAAGTGTCAGATTTTCATTTTATTCGGTCGGAAAAGGTCACTACTTACGACGTAAGGGGGCGGCTCAAATCTTCTCACCATGTGGACAATTGTGCTAAATTTGTGATAGCCCTGCACATCATGGGCAGCCCAATATGAAACACCCCTCTCTGACGCCACCACCAGCCGAGCCAGTGATGCTCCACGCCTGCTGCGCCCCATGTTCGTCGGCCATTGTCGAGTGGATGCTCGCCAACGGCGTCAAACCCACTGTCTATTACTACAACCCGAACATCTTCCCCTACGAGGAGTACGCCCACCGTCGCGACGAGAGCCGCCGCCATGCCGAGAGCCAAGGCCTCGCATGGGTCGAAGGTCCGTACGACCACGAGGCATGGCTCGCCGAGGTCCGAGGCCTCGAAGACGAACCCGAGCGCGGCTCACGATGCCTCAGGTGCTTCACCATGCGCCTGCGCCACGCCGCCGAGGCCGCCAAACAGATGGGGTGCCAATGCCTCACGACGACGCTCGCCTCGTCGCGATGGAAGAGCCAAGCGCAGATTGACGAGGCTGGCGCAACTGCTGAGGCCGAGACTGGCGTCACGTTCTGGCATCAGAACTGGCGCAAAGACGGGCTGAGCGAACGACGCGCCGCCCTGCTCCGCGAGTTCTGTTTCTACAATCAGCTATACTGCGGCTGCGAGTTCAGCATGAACAATAAGGCTTCCCAAGAAAAAGAGTCCAGATGACTACACTTCGCAATCTAATCCTGGCGACACTCTGCGTCGCCACCGCAGCCTGCGAACGCGACTTCTCTTCCGCCCCAGCGGCGCAAGACCTCGCCTTTTCGGCCGACACGCTCTCTTTCGACACCATATACGCTGGCTGCCCCACCCCAACGGCTCACCTCATGCTCCGCAATAATGGCGACGACGACCTGACAATCAGCTCCATACGCCTCGCCGGAGGGGCCTCATCGCTCTTCTCGGTCAACATCGGCGGCACGTCATCCCCCGCAGTCGAGAATGTCCGCCTCGCCCATGGCGACAGTCTCTACATCTTCGCCAATGTCCGCGACCCGCGTCCCTCCAACGGCCGTGCGCTGACCGACATCACCGACGACATCATTGCCGAGGGCGGCGGCAACACGTGGAGGGCTACCCTCAAGGCCGTAGTTCTCAATGTCTCACGCGTCGGCGGCACCATCGAGACCGACACCCAATGGCTCTGCGACACCATTCCCTACCTCGTCCAGGACACCCTACGCATAGCCCCCGACGCTCGCCTCGCCATAGGGCCGGGCGTCTCGGTCCTGATGCAAAAAGATGCCGCCATACGCGTCGAGGGGGCGCTCGTCATGGCGGGCGATGTCATGCGACGTTCGCAGATTATGCCCATGCGCCAAGACGGCTTCTATGAGGACATACCCGGCCAATGGGGGCAGATACGCATCGCCACGGGCGGCACGGCGTCGCTCACCATGACCAACGTGGCCTGCGCCACCGACGGCATTGCTGTCGATTCCGCGGCTTCGCTCTCCGCCGACGGGCTTTGGCTTCGCGACGTTTCCCACATGGCTCTTGCCGCCCGACGCGCCAAGGTGAGCCTCACGAATTCGCTCATCACGAATAGCGGCGGCGCGTCGCTCTCCCTCACGGGCGGCCAGACGGTGCTGACCCACGTGACCATTGCCAATTACTTCACCTGGGACGCCCGACGCGTCAACGCCCTCTCCATTTGCCGAGCCGACAGTGCCGACAATATGCGGGTGACGGTTGTCAACACCATCGTCATGGGCAACCATTCGCCCGAGGTTGAGGTCGACTCAATAGCCGGCGGCTTCGCCCTCTTCCGCAATTCGCTCGTCAAGGCGGAGAAGAAAAAGGTCGAGGCGGCAACCGACGTTTTCGTCAATTGCCAAACGGCCTCCGATGCCTATTTCGCCGATCGTAAGCAGCGGGATTACCACCTGCTGCCCAAGTCCGTAGCCGTAGGGCTGGCCGATATTGAGGGGGCTACCTCAGCCCCGACAGATTTTGATGGTTTTTCCCGCCTGGACAGCGACACCATTCAAGCGGGCGCATTTCAGTTTATCATGCGGTAAACACACATAACAACATGACAACAAACAGATTAGGCCTCGTCATGGCCATTGCGGCATCCGCCGCCCTCGCGTCTTGCTCCTCATCCAAGGAGGTCGGGAAAAGTCGTTCCGATGGCCCGTCAGACACCCTCGTCGTGATGAGCTACAATGTCGAGAATCTCTTCGACCCCGACGACAATCCGCTAAAGAATGACGACGACTTCACACCCGATGGCTCCTACCATTGGAACGAGAGCCGCTTCCGCAAGAAGGCAGCCCAGCTGACGCAAGTAATCCTCTCCGCCAATGGGTGGCACACGCCCGATGTTGTGGGGCTGTGCGAAGTCGAGGGCCCCGACTCCACAGGCTTGTCGGCCGCCGACCTCCTCGTCAAGTATGGCAGCCTCTCCACGCAGACGGTGCATTATAAGCCCGTATGCTTCCCCACGCCCGACCATCGCGGAATCGCCACAGCCCTCATTTACAACGACGACACTTTAGAGCCCATCACGCTGACCAATATCTATATGTCGTCCGACTCGCTTGAGCTCTACACCCGCGACATTCTCTATGCCAAGATGCGCACACGTCGCGGCGGTGCCGTGTTCCACTTCCTCGTAAACCATTGGCCCTCAAAGTTTGGCGGGGCCGAGAGGACCATACCACTCCGCCGTTTCGTAGCCATGAAGACGCGCCACATCTGCGACTCCATCCTTGCGACGGACAGCGAAGCGCGTATTGTCCTGATGGGCGATTTTAACGACGTGGCATCCGAACCGTCGCTCTCCGACGACCTCGGGGCAAAGACCCTCTGCGACACCTGCCTCTTGCGCAACCTCTCGGCCGACACCCCCGATTTCTCCTACAAGTACCGCGGGGTATGGAGCACCATCGACCATATCATCGTCTCGCCAGCCGTCTGTGCCAAGGGGCGTCCGCTGTTCAGCGTCGTGAAGCGCGATTTCCTGCTCGAACCCGACGACCGCAACACAGGGCTCAAGCCCAAACGCACCTACTTAGGCCGACGATACAATGAGGGCGTTTCTGACCATCTCCCCGTCATGGTCAAGATTGCCTATTAAGGACAACACTTCCCCCATAATAATTCAAGACTACGAGCGAACGAGGTATGTTTCTATAATAAAAAAGCTATTTTTACACCACCAACGAAAGTCCTTCAGGGAAAAGCTCCCCGAACACTGCACATTTTTATTCCATGATGACGAAAACACGTTTTTCCGCAGCAAGGCTTCTAATAATCGCAGTCCTGCTGGCAATAGGCTATGCCACTTGTCACGCCCAACAGACTTCGAGGCTGCAAGCCCTCTACCTCTACAACTTCGCCAAAAACACCTCGTGGGCTTCAACCGACAAACCGCTGACAATAACCGTCGTGGCGGACAAAGCCGTGGCTAAGGACCTGAAGACCATAAGCGCAAACAAGCAGGTAGGCGGCAGGCGCGTGGTAATTGCCGAGTCCGCCTCCGCACAGGGCATCACGGATGCCGACATCGTCTTCCTCGGCGAAGCCAAGTCCGCTCAGATTGAGACCCTCGTAAGCGAGCAGGCCGCCAATAAAGTGCTGATTGTGAGCGGCACAAAGGGTCATTGCTCCAAAGGCGCGGACATCGCCTTCGAGCTCGCCAACGGCAAATTCACATACTCCATAAGCGAGGCCAACATTGTGCGACACGGCCTCACCGTCTCTCGTGCGCTTATCACGAGCGGCAAGGCTTTGTAACAATCTAACGGACGGAAAAACATTATGAAAAAATTTCTTACCGTGGCCTTTGCTGCCATTGCAACCATCGCCGCCGAGGCGCAAGACGAACAGCAAGACCGTCAGCTGACAAAAGAGATGATCATGGGGATGACGATTGAGGAGCTCGGCGAACTGCCATTCGGCGACCTCCTGCGAGCCGTCGAACTATTGGAAGTCAGCAGCATCGACGACCTCTACGCCATAATCATGAACAAGAGCGTCGCCTCGGCCTCCAAAAGCGTAGAGAGTGCGTTCGAGTCACCTCTCTCAACAACCGTCATAACCCGCGAGGAGATGGAGACCTACGGGTGCAAGAGCATTGAGGACGCGTTCCGCCTCATCCCCGGTGCCATTGTGACCCAGAAGGTTAACGGCGTTTTCGACATCCAGCTCCGCGGCTTGGCCAACATCCCCGACGGCAATCTCTTGCTCTACACCGAGAATTCCAATGTCCTGCTCATGATTGACGGCCGCGTCGTCCACAACTATTCCATCGGCACCATGACAATGGAGAACCTCCCCGTCTCCATCATCGACGTGGACCGTATTGAGGTGGTGCGCGGTGCCGCTTCGGCCCTCTATGGCGTTAATGCCGTCACGGGCGTCATAAACATCATAACACGCAGGCCGTCAGACGCTTCGGGCGCGGCGCAAGTGTATGCCATGGGCGGGACGCGCACAGCCATAGGCGAGGTAAGGCTCAGAAAGAGGTTGAGAGACAACATAGCCGTGTCCCTGACCGCCAATTACGACCTCCGCAAACGTCCCGATGGCAAAATCCCCGTCGTGAACACGCAGACGTCGTGGCTCGCCGCAGACGAGAGCCTTCTCGGGAAGTCCATGAGCCAAGAGGATATTGACGCCCTAATAGCCAACGGCTCGCTAAAACCCGTCTACACGGGCGACCGCCTCAACGTCAGCGACTTCCAACGCCTAACGGTCCTCGCCCCCTCCACCCTCTTCGACGGCACGACGCAGATTTTCCCCTCCACGCCACTCGAATACCGCAACGCCGACAACTGTTTTGACGACCCCGAGCTGGCCCGCCGCTCATGGGCAGTGAACGGATACGTCGATTTCACGCCCTCCGAGAATTTTGACATCCGGCTCTCGGGCGGATACTCACAAAGCCTCGCCCTGCAGACCACGGTCATGGAGTCGCCATACTCCTTGGCGTTCCGCGAGTTCAAGAAGGGCTACGTCAATGCCGACGCGCGCATTGACGACCTCCATGTGCTCCTCAACTTCTACGCCGGCCCCGAAGATTACGCCACAGGCCGCCCAGGGCTTCAGGCCGATTTCCGCCAGTTCTTCGCCTCGGCCGAATACGATTTCTATGTCGGGGACCTCAATGTCCGCCCGGGCATCCACTTCCAATACACCAACGGACGCGACCGCAAGTCCTCTTTCGACTACGGCACAGGCTCGCCCGTCGAGCTGTCGGGCTTCTTCAATGACGAGGCCACGCTCAACGCCATAGCTCCGTCGCTCAGGCTCGACTACAAGCTCGGCAAGTGGCGTTTCGTTGCCGCCCTCAGAGCCGATAAGACAAAGGTGCCAGACAAGTGGAACGTCTCGGCGCAAGGCGTCGTCGGCTTCAAGGCTTCCGACAGCCATTTCTTCCGCCTCAACTACGGACGCGCCGTGCGCTCCGCCAATATGCTGAACGCCAACAGCAATTACAGCTGGAAACGAACGGGAATGGACTACCCCTCCGTCATCGAGTTCTACGGCAATAAGGAGGCCGACCTCGTTGGCATCAACAGCATCGAGTTCGGCTACCGTTTCCAACCGTCGCAAAACCTCCTTGTCGATGCCGAGGCTTTCTTCTCCGCAAGCAGCGACTACGGAGCCATGATGACCTCCAACGCCAAGGCCGCCACCAGCTACGGCGATTTCTACGATTCGATGACGAAGATTATCGAGTCGGCTGGCGACGGACGCATCGACATCCGCAAAGCCCAAAGCACCTTCATGGCCGACATCACGACAAGCAGCAACAGCAGCTACGGCAACCTGCCCTACAAGGTCCGACAGTTCGGTCTGAGCGTCAATGTCGACTGGGTAATCTCGCCCAAGGTCATTGCAAAGCTCAACGCCAATTTCCAACGCACGGTGATTGACGAGTATTACCTCTACAATCAGGCCGTGGCTCTCCATCAGCAGTTCTATGGCGACAACGGCATAATAAACAACATGGTCGCCGGCTTCTCAGACATAATCTACTGCGTCGAAGGCCGCTCCGCCGACGGGCAGACCGTCGTCAGCACCGACGCCTCGCTTACGGGCGCAAACCTGCTTCCCAACCTCGTGACGCTCAGCCACTCGGGCGACTACGAGGCCATCGTAAACAACCTTACGGAGCAACAGCGGGAGACGCTGCTCGATGCCCTGCGCGAAGCCTACTTCACCAAGGGCAGCTACATCTATGACAAGGAGGGCGTCTACGGACCAAGGCGTATCACGTACCAAAACTCTCTCGCCCTCTACTACGCCCTCAAATACGGCATCGACTATAAACTGGCAAACCGCGAATACACGTTCAGCCAAAGCGAGGCCGCCGAACCCGTACGCCGCGACGGTCATGTCCATAAGTCGACACCGGCCTTCTACGGCATGGCAGGCGTGGTGGTCAAGCCCATAAAGCAACTCGACGTCGCCGCTTTCGCCAACTTCGTAGGCCGACGCACCTACGCCACGGCATACGGAACGGAGCGTCTCTCCGACCGTCTGACCCTCAACGCCAAAGTGGACTACAAGCCCGCCGAGCCAATATCCCTATTTGTCGCGGCGGACAACATCCTCGCCCAGAAGAAACAAGAGTTCGTTTATTCCGACAAAATAGGCTGCTCCGTCACAGCCGGCGTACGCCTCAACATTAACCGCTAAACAGGAATATGGAAATGAAACGATTTATTACAACAGCCCTCCTTACGGCAGCCCTGTGCCTACCCTTCGCCTCATGCGATGACGATGAGGAGGTCACGCCCCTCGCAATTCCCGATGCCGTGGACCTTGGCCTCTCCGTACGCTGGGCGTCGTTCAACCTCGGTGCCTCAACACCCGAAGGCACGGGCAATTTCTACGCTTGGGGAGAGACGAGCGTCAAGCCAGCCGACGAGAGCAATTGGAAAGGCTACAAACTGTGCGAAGACATTGCCCTCTGGACGTTCAAGAAGTACAACGAGCAAGACGGGCTGACGCGCCTGGAGCCAGAAGACGACGCTGCCCACGTGGCCTTGGGCGGCAAATGGCGAATGCCAACCTACGAGGAGTGCCTGGAGCTGGTCCTCAACTGCTCGCCCAAAATGACGCAGCAAAACGGCGCATGGGGCTATCTCTTCACAGGCCCCAACGGCAACACGCTCTTCATTCCCTTGGCGGGATACCTCGAAACCGACGGCTCGCTCGTCTTCCACTGGGAACAAGTGGGCGACGCGGCAAAGGGCTGTTACTGGTCGTCAGACCTACACCCCGAGAACGACACCCAGGCCAAGGACCTCTTCCTCTTCATGGGCTACACGCATGGCAACTACGACCAGTGGTTCCGTTACGCCGCTCAGCCCATCCGCCCCGTAACAGACTGACACACAAGCCCCACACACAAAGACCGCACCCCAAAAGTCCTGCCGAGACTTTTGGGGTGCGGTCTTGCTTTATCGCGTTCTGTTCTTACTCTTCTCGCTCCGCCCTTACGGTTCTGAGCAGCTCTTCCGCCAGCTCTGTCGTGGAGTGGAATAGGCGGTCGGCACCCGTGTCAGTCAGTGCCGCGTCGGGCAACTTGCCCGTGTTGACGGCCCATACCGTCAGACCTGCCGCTTTGCCCGATGTCACGCCGAGGGGCGCATTCTCCACCACGAGGCACTCGCCACGCTCAAAGCCGCTCCGCTCCAACGCCATCAGATATGGCTCGGGGTCGGGCTTCCCGCGCTCCACGTCCGCGCCGCAGACAAGGGTAGCTTTCTCAATGCCAAAAGCGTCATGCAGCTTACCCACCAACGACGGTTGGCGAGAACCCGTTACGACGTACACCTTCACGCCCATCGTTGGCAATGTGCGCAGCAGCTCCTGCATCCGCGGCAAGATGGGCGGCTGGGGGCATTGGTGCATCAAGGCCGTCTTGAATGCATAGATTCGCTCAATATCCTCGTCCGACGCGTCGTGACCCACTTCCCTGTTGAAAACCAGGTTTATCGTACCTCGCGCCGTGCGCCCCTCGTTGGCATACGCCTCCTCAGGACGAAAGGCCATGCCCTCCGCCTCGAAAGACTTACACCATGAGTATTCGTGATTTGGCATGCTGTCGTAAAGCACGCCGTCCATGTCAAAAAAAACTGACCTTATCATCCTGTCTTGCTATTGCTTGCCTACCTCGCGAAGATACCCATAATTGCCAACTTCACACAAATTTCGTAACTTGCGCAGTTTTTCAATGTCGGCTCGTCCGCACATCAGAACACCTGTACTCTTAAAAGTGGAAGAAGTTAAAGTCTGCTCCCTCGCTTCGGGAAGCAACGGCAACATATATTACGTAGAATACGGAGGCAAGGCCATTGTCGTCGACATGGGCATTAGCTTCAGAAGGTTAAAAAGTCGAGCCCAGACAAGGCGTATCGACCTGCGCAAGATAAAAGCGGTATTCATATCTCACGAACACTCCGACCACGTCTACGGCATTCCAGCCCTCTGCCGACAGACGGGCGCCGTGGCCTACGTGACCCGTGGCACGTTCAACGCCATGAGAATCAAGTACCGCCCAGAACAAAACTCGCTGCATTTCTTTGAGATTGGCACTCCCCAAACCATTGGGGACTTCACCATTCACAGCTTCTCCAAGCCCCACGATGTTGAGGACCCCTGCAGTTTCCGAATCGAGGTAGGCGGAGTCAACATTGGCGTCTTCACCGACATCGGAGACAACTGCCACGGCTTGGAACAAAACCTCGCCAAATGCCACCTCGCGTTCCTCGAGTCCAACTACGACGAGCAGATGCTCCGCAACGGCAGATACCCCGAGCACCTGAAGCAACGCATCGTCTCGGGCTACGGCCACCTCTCAAACATCCAAGCCGCCGAGATTGTCCGACGGCTCAACCCGCCACACCTCCACTCAATTTTCCTCTCCCACATAAGCCAGGAGAACAACACGCCCGCCCTCGCCCTCAAAGCCTTCGAGGACATGAGGGATAAGTACCAAATCCGCGTCATGAACCGCAACGAGGCCAGCGACGTCTGGACAGTATCCACTGAGTGCGCCCGTTGCGTCCCCCCGACAATCGAAATCCCCGAACGGCTCGACAGGCTTCCCCTGACCCTCCACAACACCCTATAAGCCAGCATGAAAGACACCATCCTCGTCATCGACGCCGGCAACACCAAGTCAAAACTCGCCCTCTCGCAAGGCGGGACGCTCATCGCCGACGTCTTGCTCGCCGACCATGAGCAGACCGTTGCCGAGGCCCTGCGCCTCGCCGCACAAGGCGACGCCGAGGGGTGCCTCCTCTGCAGCGTGACGGAGGAGACCGAGAAAGTGGCTGCGCAACTACGCGACGCAGGTCTCCCTACGTCCATCCTCTCCATCGAGATGAGCCTCCCCTTCGCCATCGACTACGCCACGCCGCGCACCCTCGGTCCCGACCGCATTGCCGGGGCTGTCGGCGCTTTCGCCTCATGGCCAGGCGTGTCGACACTCATCATTGACGCGGGGACAGCCATCACCTACGACTTCCTCTCTGCCGACGGACATCTCCGCGGCGGCGCCATATCCCCGGGCATCGGGATGCGTTTTCGCGCCCTCCACGCCTTCACGGCAAAACTCCCCCTCTGCAACACAGCCGACTGGTCCGGCGACGCCATAGGGGACGATACGCGCAAAGCCATTGCCTCGGGCGTAATGAACGGCGTATGGGCAGAGGCCGACTCTTTTATCCGCATGGCAAAAGCCCAAGACCCCGCCTCGGTGATAGTCATTACCGGCGGAGACTACAAAAATTTTGATTTAACGGCTAAAAAGGGCATATTTGCGCGTCCTAATCTTGTACTGCAAGGTTTAGCCCTTTTGGCAAAAGACAATTTTGATAACATCGTCCGGCGTTAAATCGTTATGGTTCAACGTATCAAACATTAATCCCCCCCACCCGTTAACGATTAGAAAAACTTTTGGCAAGCTTTTTGCGAAATGATTTTTAAAGCGTTTGACACAAGGTGTTGAACCACGGGGACGGCACAAAAACACCAATACCACCCCACGCAGAAATTTCTTACGGAAACCAAAATAACAACAACGAAGTAATGAATATCTTTAAGATTCTGGCTGCCACAGCTCTCTTGACCATCCCTGTCGCCTCCATGGCGCAAAAAGGAGTGGAAGACGGTTCCAAATACGGTCATGGCGAGGACAGCGTCACTTGCATAATGAACCTCGTCCAATATGGCGACCAAGTCAAAATGAAGAACTACAAGGACGCCTACGAGCCGTGGAAAATCGTCTTCGAGCAGTGCCCACTCGCCAAGGTCGGCATCTACACTGACGGTCTTAAAATCATGAAGGCCCTCATCAAGTCCGACAAGGCGAACCAAAACACCTATTACGACTTCATCCTCAAAATCTACGACCAGAGGGCCAAGTACTTCGGCAGCAACAAGAAGTACCCCACCTCTTACCTCATGGGCATGAAGGCCCTCGACATCGTGGCCTTCGGTCCCAACGACAAGGCTACCCGCGCTGAGGTCATCGGCCTCCTTGAGACCGCCCTCACCGGCTCACCCACAACCATCCAGCCCGCATTCCTCCAGACCTACATGACGCAAGTCGCTTCGCAATACTCCAATGACGAGACCTCGGCGGAAGCCGTCGTCAACGCCTACGTCAAGTGCTGCGAAATCATGCCCAAAGTCGAGCAGGCCGGCGGCGATAAGCTCAAAGAGGCAGTAGCCACCTCCAAGGACAACATCGAGCAAATCTTCGCCCACAGCGGTGCTGCCGACTGCGCAACACTCGAGAAGATCTTCTCGCCCCAGCTCGCCGCCAATAAGAGCAACGAGGCGTGGCTCAAGCGCATCAACAAGCTCCTCGGCAACGGCGACTGCACCGATAGCGACCTCTTCTACGCAACGTCTGAGGAGCTCCACAAAATCGCTCCCGAAGCATCTTCCGCCCGCGGTCTCGCCAAGATGTACCTCAAGCAAAACGACATCGAAAAGAGTATCTCTTACTACGAGGAGGCCATCAAGCTCGAAGAGGACGGAAACCTCAAGGGCAAGTACTACTACGAGATGGCGTTCCTCCTCTTCTCCACCAACAACCTCAGCGCAGCCAAGAACGCCACCGTCAATGCTATTCAGCTCCGCGGCGATTGGGGCGCTCCCTACATCCTCCTCGCTAAGCTCTACGCCACGGGCGCCCGCAACATCGGCGAGAAGGATTACGAGAAGAAGGCTGGCTACTGGGCTGCCGTTGATAAGCTCGTGAAGGCCAAGAGCATCGACTCTTCCGAGGCCATCCAGAAGGAGGCTACTGACCTCATCCGCCAGTATTCGCAATACTTCCCAAGCAAGGAGGACCTCTTCTTCGAGGGCATCAAAGACGGCGCTTCTTACCATGTCGGTGGCTTCATCAACGAGAACACCACCGTCAGGGCCAAGAAGTAAAGACAAGCTGAACAAACAGATTTCTTCATCGTGAAGAGACTGAAAAACAATATCGTGGCAAGCGGGGCTATCGCTCTGCTTGCCGCTTTTTTTCTCTCCTCTTGCCTCAAAAACGAGCAGAAAGACCTTAAAGCCGTCGAGACGGAGATGGAGCGTTCGAGCCTCTCGGCCTACGACCTCCACACGTTCGTTACCGACACGGGCAACTTCAAGTACGAGTTCCTGACCCCCGAGCTTCAGCAATACGACAACGCCGAAGAGCCTTACACCGACTTCCCGGGCGGTCTCGACTTCCGTATGTACGACCCCGAAGGCAAGTCCGTCAAGAGCCAAGTCCGCTGCAACAAAGCGCGTTACTTCAAGAAGAAAAACCTCTGGGAGCTCAACAACGACGTAGTGGCCGTGACGGAAAAGGGCGATGTCCTCAACACGGAACAGATGTTTTGGAACACTGCCGAGAGGCGGATATACTCCGACAAGTTCGTCAAAATCAATACTAAAGGTCAGATGATTACTGGCCGCGGCTTCGAGAGCGACGACCGTCTGAGCAAGTACGAAATCAAACACCCCGGCGGCGAGATTGACGTCGAGGACAAGAAATAGCGGTCAGTGCCTTTTTCAAAGGTCATGCGAGCCGTCTCGGAAAATTCCCGGGGCGGCTCGCATTTTTTATCAACACACGGCAATAGCGATGAATACGGGGTCAGCGGATTTTCCCAGTGGGAGGGGGGGCGTGTCAGGCATAAAGCGTAGCCAGCCTGAACATGAAGAACTTGATGTCGCCCACCCCTCGGAACTGCGCCCTGAAGGCCTTGATTTTGGCGTTGAAAGACTCGGCGGAGGCGTTCGTCAGCCGCCTGTCGAAATAGTTGACTATGGTGTCGTTGTGGCAATCGAATGTGTCGAGCACCCGTGAGAACTCGGGGATCTTGAGCGCGTCCACGTCGTTGTACCACCTGGCGAGGTTGAGCCTCGCTCCCGCCGGAGTCGACCTCTTGTTCAGTATCTCCACCAGCTTGAGGTACACGCCGTACGCCCTCCCCAGGTCGGGGAACCGCTCGAAGAGTATCGCCGCGCGCGCCGCCTGCCTGTCGTCCCATTTGGACTTGTGCCTGAGGATGACGTGACGCCCCCTCGCCATGACCTGGGGCAGCGTCTCGCCGTTGGCCATGCGCTCCGGCTCCCACCGCCCGATTTGCGCGCGCTCATCGGCCGTCGCTGCCGCCTTGCGCCTCTCCCTGTGCTCCCTGATTGCCCTGTTCTCGTCCCCAAGCGCCTCCCACCTGTGGCGTATGCGCAGCTGGTCTATGGCCTCGCTGACGAGCTTCTGGACGTGGAAGCGGTCGTTGACGAGCATGGCCCGGGGGAACGACCTCCTGGCCGTGAGCATCATGGCCGAGGACAAATCCGTCGTGACGGTCCTGACGGCCTCGCTGGCCTCCGGCGGCATCATCCTCAGGATGCGGGTCACTGTGTCGGTGGCCACGCCGCGGACCATGGCCACCAGCGCGCCCCTGCCGCCGTGGGCGGCCTTGTTCGTCAGGATGGTGTACACGTCGCCGTTGCTCAGGCTCGTCTCGTCGAGGCTCAGGTCCGCGCCCATGTTCCCCGGGAAGAGGACGTACTCCCCGGCGTGCCCCAACTGGTCCCAGTCGCGGTAGCCGCTCAGCGTCTCCTTGTACTGCTTGCGCAGGGTCTGCCCGTCAAGCCCGTAGCGGCGGGCCAGCGTGGATATGCTGACGGGGGTGGACTCAATCTCCTCCTTTTAAAAAAGCCGCGAACTCGGCGTTGAGTCGCGTGCCGCCGTACTCCGAGGAGTCCAGCTCGCGGCTGAACACCTCGCCGCTGTCGCGGTCGACCCACTTGCGCCGGCGGGCGTGGATGTACGAGGCGCGCCCGCGGATGGGGAAGTCCCGGAAGGAGCGGTATTTGTCGAAGCCGTTGGACACGGCGTCCCTGCCGCCCTCTGGCGGGGTCTTCTTCTCGTCAAGCCAGATGTCGAAACGGTCGGCGGTCTTCTCGAACCGCACGGCGTCGAAATTTTCCATGAGCGCCTCGGGCAGCATGGCTTTCAAAAGCTCTAGTTCTACCAT
>JALEMI010000012.1 GCA_022768325.1 Bacteroidales bacterium | reverse complement strand
GCTGCCTGCGAACATACCTCTATAGCACCATTTAGCCTGGGTGGTGGGGGGGTGGGTGGGGGCCGACGTCTGGCTCGTGCAGCTGGAGAACATCCAATTATAGCACTCTTCAGCCAGGGTGGTGGCGGGGAGGGTGGGGGCCGACGTCAGGCCCGTGCAGTCGGAGAACATTTGACTATAGCTCCCGCGAACCAGCGTGGTGGCGGGGAGGGAGGGGGCGGAAGTCAGGCCCGTGCAGCCCCAGAACATACCACTATAACAGAAGTCAGCCAGCGTGGTGGCGGGGAGGGAAGGGGCCGACGTCAGGCCCGTGCAGCTGTAGAACATTTTACTATAGCACCAGCCAGCCAGCGTGGTGGCGGGGAGGGAGGGGGCGGACGTCAGGCCCGTGCAGTCGGAGAACATATCACTATAACAGAAGACAGCCAGCGTGGTGGCGGGGCGGGAAGGGGCCGACGACAGGCCCGTGCAGTTAGAGAACATTTGACTATAGCACCAGCCAGCCAGCGTGGTGGCGGGGAGGGAGGGGGCGGACGTCAGGCTCGTGCAGTCGGAGAACATATAGCTATAGCACCCGTCAGCCATATAAGGGTGTTCACCTCGTGCAACAGCCTCGTAGTCGAGCAAGTTCTCGATATTGCCATTGCAGGCTATGCCTTGTGAGCCAGATAGGGACCATTTATAATCATTATAATCATTATAATCAACATCTCCAGTGATTTTTGTGTTGCCTGTTCCGCACAGATAGAGTTTTCCGTTAGAGGAGCTTATTTGCGTCCCATCCCAGGTGGCCCACGATTTGAGGTCGGTGGAGAAGTAGAGTGCGCCGTCCCATCCGTTGTGGGCGGTGCTGAGAGTGAACTCGGAATCGCTGGAGAATGTCAGAACTTGGGATTCGTCGGTTGGCAGGGCCGCGGCATGGGCTGTGACCAGGAGCAGGAGCGCGCAAAGGGGGGTCAGGCGCACGGGAGAGAGGGAGAGCGTCTTGTTAAGAAAATTCATGGGGGGGGGGGTAGACTCTTCATTTTGTTTGTATTTTAAGCGTTTTGAGTGACAGTTAACGGAATGGATTTAGATAATCTTCTCTATTTGGTCGAGATTGTTCTTGATTTCCTCGTCGGAGACGATGTAGTCTTGGAGGCTGCCGCTGAGGTATTGGTCGTAGGCGGACATATCGATGAGACCGTGGCCGGAGAGGTTGAAGAGGAGGACCTCCTCCTTGCCCTCTTGCTTGCAACGGTTGGCCTCGCGGATTGCGGCGGCGATGGCGTGGCAAGACTCAGGCGCTGGGATGATGCCCTCGGTACGGGCGAAGAGGAGACCGGCTTTGAAGCTCTCGAGCTGCGGGATGTCGGCGCCCTCCATGAGCTTGTCTTTGAGGAGTTGGCTGACGATGACACCAGCGCCGTGGTAACGGAGGCCTCCGGCATGGATGTTGGCGGGCATGAAGTTATGGCCGAGCGTGAACATCGGGAGGAGCGGGGTGTAGCCGGCCACGTCGCCGAAGTCGTATTGGAAGACGCCGTGGGTGAGCTTGGGGCAAGAGGTTGGCTCGGCGGCCACGAAGCGGGTCTTCTTACCGTCCTGGATATTGTGCCTCATGAATGGGAAAGCGATGCCGCCGAAATTGGAGCCGCCACCGAAGCAAGCGATGACGACATCGGGATATTCGCCAGCCATCTCCATCTGCTTCTCGGCTTCGAGACCGATGACAGTCTGGTGGAGCGTGACGTGGCTGAGGACGGAGCCGAGCGTGTATTTGCAGTTGGGTGTAGTCATTGCGAGCTCGACGGCCTCGGATATGGCGGTGCCGAGCGAGCCTTGGTTATTGGGGTCGCGAGTGAGTATGTCTTTTCCCGCACGAGTGGACATGGAGGGGGAGGCGGTCACTTGCGCACCGAAGGTCTGCATGATGGCGCGGCGGTATGGCTTTTGGTTGTAGCTGATCTTGACCTGATAGACAGCGGCTTCGAGACCGAAGATGGAGGCGGCGTAGGCGAGGGCGCATCCCCATTGGCCAGCACCGGTCTCTGTGGTGACGTTGGTGACGCCTTGTTGTTTGCAGTAGTATGCTTGCGCGAGAGCGGAGTTGAGCTTGTGCGAGCCGACGGGGCTGACGCTCTCGTTCTTGAAATAGATGTGGGCGGGCGTACCGAGAGCTTTTTCGAGACCGTAGGCACGGACGAGTGGGGTGCTGCGGTAGCTCTTGTATATGTTGCGCACAGGCTCAGGAATGTCAATCCAAGCGTCCGAGACGTTTAACTCCTGACGTGCAAGCTCTTCGGCGAAGATGGGGTAAAGGTCTTCGGCCGTCATGGGCTGCTTGGTCTTGGGGTTGAGGGGCGGCAGCGGCTTGGTGGGCATCACAGCTGCGATGTTGAACCACTGTCGTGGTATCTGGTCTTCGGGGAGGGTGTATCTCTTCTGTTGTTCGGACATTGGGTGATATTTTTATTGCGAGAATGTTAGAAAACTTACAAAAGTAAGAAAAATCATTTAGAAAGTTTAACCGGCGAGGGACGGATAAGGAATTGGGTGATTCTCAGCGGAATATGGACATGAAAGCGAAAGATGTTGGGAATTCTTTCGCTTTCTTTGTAATCTTGCAATATGATAGAGAAGCCACCATTTCAGATAGAGGCTGTGGGGCGGGGTTTGTCGGAAGAGGCAACGGAGAGAATCAGCCAGATAAACGACAAGTACTTGTACTGGTCGGACGTGAAGTATAGGGCTCAGGGGACTGGGCTGAGCGCAGAGGAGCTGTGGCGTCACGTGAAGGAGGAGCGGCTGCGTCATGACGTTATTGTATGGCCAGAGCATGGTTTGCACTTTAGCTTGACGGAAAAGATGATGCGGATGTGTCATGAGTTCGACCTTAACTTTGGCGGCTCGTGGGGCTCGATGCGCCTTTTTCCGCAGGACAAGGCAAACCAGGAGTTGTATCTCGTAAACTCGATAATGGAAGAGGCCATCTCGTCAAGCCAGATGGAGGGTGCCTCGACAACGCGCGAGACGGCAAAGGAGATGCTCAGGCATAACAAGACACCTCGCGACCGTTCGCAGAGAATGATTCTCAACAATTACAAGACAATCAAGTTCATCTCGGCAAACAAGCACACTCCACTGACGCCGCAGCTGCTGCTTCAAGTCCATGAGCTGATGACTGCGGGGACATTGGACAACGAACAAGACGCAGGACGCTTCAGGAATCATGATGAGATTGTGGTAGGCAACGAGATTACGGGCGAGATTGTACACCGACCGCCCGAGCATGGGTGTTTGGAGGATTTTGCCGTGGCACTTAGCCGCTTCTTCAACGAGAATACGGAACGGCCGTTTTTGCATCCGATAATCAAGGGGTTGGTGATACACTTCCTCATTGCGTATTACCACCCGTTTGTTGACGGCAATGGGCGTACAGCTCGCGCCCTTTTCTACTGGTGGATGCTCAAAGAGAATTATTGGCTGACGGAATATCTCTCCATTTCACGAATAATATACAGGTCGAAGGGCGCGTATGAAAAGGCATTCTTGTACACGGAGAGGGACGGCAATGACCTTGGGTATTTCATAACGTATAACCTCGACGTGCTTTCTAAGGCATTTGACGAGCTGCGCAGATACATGCAGAAGAAGCAATCGGAGCGTCAGCGGGCGGAGCGGTTCATGCACCTTGACGGGATTTCGCACCCTCAGGCGGAGATTATCCGCACATTTTACGACGAAGGGGACACCGCAATGGAGGCAAAAGATGCGGCAATACGATTTGGCGTGAGCCGCGTAACGGCTAAAGGCTACCTCGACGGGCTTGTGGAGCGAGGATTCTTACGGCGCATCAACCCCAATGGCAGGACGCACGCCTACGTCCGCTCGGAAGAGTTTGAGGCGTTGGTGGCTAAGCAGAGGTGACTGCGCGGCCTCGACACGGGTGGCATACGGGGAGATATACATGAACTGTCGAAGCAGAAGAAGCCGGAAGATGTGAGGGGGCAATAGCCTTCACTTGCCGATTAGCTCGTGAATCTGCCCGAGATGCAGGTTCAGGTGGTTGACGTATCCTCTTATCATGGCATCGAGAGTGACCCGACTTCCTTCATAATCAATCCAATAGTTGTTGAGCTTTGTTTTGTCGACGGAAGAGATTACGTGGCAGATGTGTTGATTGTATAGTTTGAGTAACATCACCAGGGTTTGCCAATCCTCGTGTTGGTAGTCTTGGAGGGCGATCCACAAGTCATTGTCTTGAGTGTAGTCGGGAAAGACCAGCATACCCATTTCGGTGTTTGGCATGGAGTGTCCGCATCTGGGGGCGTATTGCAGGCGCACCATACGCTGGTGGTTGTTCGATGCCGAGTCGATAAGGTGGCCAACGAGCATTTTGACCGTACGGCTTTGGACGTTTCTCTTCAAGCTGACCTGCTCTTCGGTTAGGGAGAGAAGCATGGGTATCTCGCGGCTCATGATCTCGTTTATGCTGTCGACTATTTCTTTGTATTCCATGTTCTTACGCGTTTATCGTGAGGGAGTGTGTATGATGGCTGTGGGGTGTAAAAAAATCAGCGAGACGAAGTTTTGTGGCTTACGTCTCGCTGATTTATAGGTTTTCAGATCTTGAACGAGGGATCAGTATTCGTCCTCGTTGAAGAAGAAATCTTCGTTGCTTGGGTAGTCGGGCCAGATGTCTTCGATGCTTTCGTAGACTTCGCCGTCGTCTTCGATTTCTTGGAGGTTCTCGATGACCTCCATTGGTGCGCCTGAGCGGGTAGCGTAGTCGATGAGCTCGTCCTTGGTAGCAGGCCAGGGTGCATCCTCAAGCTTTGAGGCAAGTTCAAGAGTCCAATACATAGTTTTATTTTTTATAGAACCTTAACAGAGCGCGAATATATGAAAATATTCGTGGCATGGTGCGTTTTGGGGGAATATATAGGCTATTCGAAGTTGTCGAATTCGTAGCCGACGTAGACTTCTTCGGAGACCTGCATATCGGGCGGGATTTCGAGCTTTAGGAAGACCTGGTGTTTGTCTTTGGGCCTATAGTCTTCGAGCCATCGGAAGCCAGCGAGTTTGTTGTCTTTTTCGCCGAGGAGGAGGGGCGGATTCATGTTTCCCGCGGGTGAGACCCTCATGACGATGTTGTCGATTCGGCGGTTTTTGAGGTTGATACTCATATTGCTGCTCTCGGCACGGTTGACGCCGATGAGGTTGGGGCCGTCCTTGGGGTAATAGATGGTCTGCCCGTTGCCGTCAACATCGATGAGATAGAGGTCGTTGTTGCGGATGTAGCCCGTGATGAGTTTACCCTTGACCTGGTCGAAGCCGACAGAGTCGGGTTCTTGTGAGATGATGAAAGCGGCCTCGATTAGCTCGGCTTTGTAGAGAGCCTGATTGCGCGTGAAGAGCTTGATGGTATTGGCAGTCATTTGGCTTCCTTGGGACCATACGACGGGGAGGGTGTAGAGCGTGGCAATGGAGTCGCGGAAGTCGAAGACGAGGGAGTCGCATCGGGCTTGGAGGTCGGTGCGGAAGGCCTTGACATTGTGGAAAGCCTTGATGAGGCGGCTGGTATCGGCGAGGGGGACAACACGGAACGTGTCGGCGTGGAGGAAGAGGGTATCGGCGTTGTAGGTGTGCTTGAGGAGCGCCTTGCGCGTGGCGAGGGCTTCTTGCGTCAGCTCGTTGTAGAAACCGTAGTCGCCGTGGAGGGACATATTGTTGGTGGAATCGGTCAGGGTCATGTTGTCCCATGCCGTCCCGACGCCCGTCTTGCGTTGGTAGAGAATGGTATTGCCGAGGAGAGTGCTCTTGTTTTTAATGGAGTACAATTGATTGTTTTTCAGGAGCTTGGCAACCTCGGCGCGGGTATCGTACCAACCGTTGTGGCTGTCGATGACTGTGGAGTCGGAAGTCGTTATCGTGGTGGGGCCGAGAATTGAGACGACCTCGGTGCGGGTGTTGAAAGCCGCAGTATCGGAGATGAGGTTATACTTAGGGGATGTGCCGACGACATTGTCCTTGAAATAGACATCGTTGGTCATGGGATAGTAGATGCCGAGGTCGGACGTGAGCGTATTGTCGTGATTGACAACCTTACCTCCGTTGTAGAAATAGGCGATGTCGAGTTTACGGTCGTAGTCGAGATGCTCGGTGTAGAGCCATGTGTCGCCCTTATTGGCTCGGACATTGCGGCGGACCTTGGCGAGGTTTTGGTCGCCGAAATAGGTGAGGAGGTCGCCGTAGAGATGGACGGAATCGTTTTGGACGACGTGGACGCTGCCGTAACATACGACGACATTTGAATCGTTGTACATATAGGCACTGTCGCAGAAGAGGACGGTATTGACGTGGGAGAGCCTTACGTTGCCGTTGAGGGACTGGGTGTTTTTGCCGATTTTGTCGTCGTGGCGGAGGACATCGGCACGGTCGATTTTGACCCTGATAGTCCTTTGGGCGAAAGTCGGCGTAGCGAGAAAGAGGAAGAGGATGGAGAGGAGGACGGATTTGGTCATTGTATCCAGCCTTTGTATTCGAAATCGCATCGTTGCCATTCGGGGGTTATGACGACGTACGTCTCCTTTTGCCTTGCACGAATCCAATCGTCGAGAAGTTGTTTTCTCTTTTGGTTTTCGACGATGTTTTTCAGGAGGTCGTAGTCGTCGTTATTGTTGGCCTTGTGAGGCTCATGGCGTTTAACGAGACGGACGATTCGG